>DASPTB010000270.1:0-14169 GCA_035623615.1 Actinomycetota bacterium | reverse complement strand
ACGAGATGCCCACCAACTTGCACACCTCGGGGACGCGGTAGCCTTCGGGCTCAGGCATCACAACTCCGTAATTACGGGGGCGTCGGGCTCGCAAATGCTACCATCAGCAGGGGTTCTGTCAATCATCCTGGGTCAAGGCCGCCACGTCCGCGCATCCACCGCACCCGTCGACCGCCGGAAGTGGACTGGCAGTAAGGGATCGGCTCCCGAGGAGCCAAGGCCGGGCCGTGCCCTGAGACAGACATTGGGGGGCCCCGGTGCTGCCGGGGCCCCCCAAGGATTCGGAAGTTACTCCAAGATCGCGCTCAGCGGGTCGGGTTCTTCCCGCCAGATCCGCTCCGGACTGCGGCCGGGCAGCCGGGGGTGAGCGTGACCTGCCCGTCGTTGGCGTACGAGGGAGGGGCTGTGGCCGTGAAGTCGTCGAACCCGCCGTTGTACGGGGTCTTCTTGGTCACGTTCACGTGGTGGGCGATTTCGCCCGAGCCGCCGCCGAACGTCCCGTAGAAGCGCAGATCCTTACCGTCCTGGATCCAGTTGCCGGCGAACCCCGCGAACGTCGTCGCGACCCACGTGCCGGAGTGGGGGAATCCGCCGATGGATCCCGCAGTGAACACCAGGCACTGGGTTGCCGTGAGCGTGTGGCTGGGACCGCTGAGGTACGACAGCGAGTAGGAGCCGGGCTTGAAGGTGACGGCCCCAGGGACCGCCCCTGCCTGGGCAGCCGACTGCAGCCCACCGATGAGCAACCCGAGCGACGCCGCTGTGAACACGGCAAGCGCCCTGAACCGAGCACGAGCAGATCTCATTTGCCATACTCCTCTCCCCAGCCGTCCGGCCAGAGTCGCCGAAGAGTAGTACGGGCGTTGACCCATGGCAATACGCACTTCGATGGACGATGGCAAAGCCCGAGAACGACGATCGATTAGGCTCTCCTCGGGCGATCGGCCCGGGTCATCCCGGAGGCATGAAGTCCTCCGGCTGGACGTTCTCCAGGAACTCCCGGAACTTCTCGACCTCTTCCTCTTCCTCGTCTCCCTCGGGGACGTCGATCGCGGCCTCGGTGAGCACCTCGTCGTTGGCGAAGATCGGGACACTCGCCCGCACGGCGAGGGCGATGGCGTCGCTCGGCCGGGAAGAGACCTCGAAGCGAGAACCGTTGCGGGACATCTGGATCACGGCGTAGAAGATCCCCTCCCGAAGCTCGGTGATGACGATCCGGTCGACGTGCACGCCCGTCTCGTCCAGGAGGCTCTTCATCAGGTCGTGAGTCAGCGGGCGGGGTGTCGGGATCCCCTGCTGGGCCAGGGCGATGGCGTGCGCCTCGTTCTGGCCGATCCAGATCGGGAGGTAGCGGCCACCCTCGCGCTCGCGCAGCAGGACGATCGGGCTGTTGGTTGGCAACTCGAGGCGGACGCCGATCAAGTTCAGCTCGATCATGGCCGTAGCCAATGTACCCACCTCCTCCCCATGAGGCAACCGGCGTCGAGGCGCGGGGCCGGCGACGTCAGGGGGAGAGCAGGGGCAGCAGGAGGTCGCCCGCGGTCTCGACCGCCGAGCGTTCGACGGCGACGATGTACGGAAGGTTGCGAAACCGCTCAGATGCGTCGAGACCGTAGCCGACGGCAAACACGTCCGGGCAGTCGAAGCCCAGATATCGGATGTCGAGGGGGACGATCCTGCGGACCGCCTTGTCGAGGAGCGTGCACACCTCGAGGGTCGCGGGACCGCGCTGTCGCAACGCCCCCATGAGGTACGACAAGGTCAGACCGGTGTCGATGATGTCCTCGACGACGATCACGTCGCGGTCGGCGATGTCGTGATCAAGGTCCTTCAGGATGCGAACCACGCCGGTCGACTCGGGACGCTCCTCATACCGGGAGATCGACATGAAGTCGACCCGCGTGCGCAGGTCGATCGCGCGGAACAGGTCGGCGAGGAACACGGTGCCGCCCTTCAGCACCGAGATCAGCACCGGCTCGCGTCCCGCGTAGTCGCGCTCGATCTCGCCGCCCAGCGCCTGCACCCTTGCAGCGATCTCCTCCCGCGTCAGCAGGATCCGGGTGCCGTCGGGCATGTCCCGCATCATAGGAGCGAGCCGAGCGTCGACCGTCCGACCGCGTACAGGAGGTGCAGGGCGCTCTCGACCGGCGGCCCCAGCCGGGCGGGCGGTGGCGCGGGTGCCCCCGGCGGTGGCGCGGTGGCGTCCTCCGTGGCGACGAGCGGGACCGATCCGAGGATCGCGCGCCCGGCACGGAACCGGAGTACGCCGATTCGGTCTCCCTTCGAGACCGGGAGCGAGACCCGGGGGCCGGGGACGTAGGTGCTCGTCACCTTGTCGAGCTGGTCGCCGCGAACGAGCCGGACGAGTCGCTCGGTCGCCGCCGCCGTCACGGGCTCACCGTCCAGGAGGACGGCGCCCGCCGTTTCGCCGGGCACGGCGAGCAGGGACGGCTGGAACTCGTCGAAACCATAGTTCAAGAGCGTCGCGGCGTCGGAGAACGATGTCCCCTGGGTCGGAGCGCCGAGTACCACGGAGACCAGATGCCGGCCGCCTCGGCTGGCCTCCGCGATCAGGCACCAACCCGCCGCGACCGTGAATCCCGTCTTGACCCCGGTGGCGCCCCGGTACAGCCACAGGAGCACGTCGCGATTCTGCAGGACCCGGTCGGGCTTGCCCGGGGGGCCCGGGATCGTCGCGAACCTCGTGTCCACGATCCGACGGAACGTCGGGAGCTCGTACGCGGCGCCGGTTAGCGTGGCGAGGTCGCGGGCGGTCGAGTAGCCGCTGTCCGCCAGTCCGTTCGGGCTCGCGAAGCGCGTGTGGCGCATCCCCAGACTGCGCGCCGTCCGGTTCATCAGCCCCACGAACGGGGACACGCTCCCCGACACGTGCTCGGCGAGCGCCACGGCCGCGTCGTTGGCCGAGGAGAGGAGCAGCCCGTACAGGAGGTCGCGCACCGAGAGCCGCTCCCCCACCTTCAGGTTCAGGTTCGACGGCGGAGTGTGCGCGGTCTCGCGGTCGATCGTGATCACGTCGCTCAGGCTCGAGTGGCGCAGCGTCAGCAGCGCGGTCATGACCTTCGTGAGGCTCGCGACGGGCCGCTTCTGGCTGGCCGCCTTCGCGTACAGGACCTGGCCGGTGCGCATGTCCTCCAGCACCGCGGCCTTGGCGTCGATGCGGGGCGGCGCGGGCCTCGGCCGGGGGGTGTTCAGAACGGTCGGGAACGGCGACGGGGACGCGTGCGAGCCGACGGGCGTTGGCGGCGGGGTCGACGTGGCGGCCGCGGACCCGCCCCAGAGCGACGCGCACAGCGTCGTCGCCGCGAGTCCGAGCGCGAGGAGGCGCGCGCAGGAAAGGAGCCGGGTGCGCACGCGGGCGCCTCCGCCTACTGGCTCTGCAGGTACGGACGCAGGTTGGTCCGCAGCAGCGCCTGCTTGAACTTGCGCGAGATGGAGGACAGCTCGCCGAGGCTCGCGGCGGCCGAGCGCTTGGCGTCGGGGTTCCGCTGGCGAAGCACCGGCATGACGATCCCTTCGAAGAAGGACGCCTCGCGCTCGGCGAAGTGCCGGTACATCGTCAGGTGGCGCGGCTCGATCCCGAACTTGAAGAAGTCCTTGACGATCGAGAGCGTCACGAAGTCGTCGCCGTCGTAGTAGCTGTCGCCGTTCATCCCGTGTGCGCAGAGGATCCCGAACGACTCCAGCTCCTTGATGCGCTCGCGCTCGACGCCGGTCGCCGCCGCGAGCTCGTCCACGGACATGTGCAGGCCGGTGGGCGGCGTGGCGATCTCCTCGACGATGGCCTTCTCGTTCGGAGACTCGCCGTTCGGGGCCTCCTCCACGAGGGGCTCCTCGTCCGACCGTGTCAGCCGTTCCTTGATCACCTTGAGCGGGAGGTACTCGTCGCGCTGCATCTTCAGGATGGTGCGCAGCCGGTCGACGTCTTCCTCGTAGAACTTCCGGTAGCCGGACGGCGTGCGTTCGGGGTCGATGAGCCCCTCGCCCTCCAGGAACCGGATCTTTGAGATCGTGATGTCGGGGAACTCCGTCTTCAACGTGACGAGCACCTCGCCGATCGACATGTAGCTGCGCGTTGCCACCCCTCTACCCTCCCGTGTAGAAGACCAACTTGAACTTCCCGATCTGCAGTTCGTCGCCGTCGGCCAACTCGGCGTCGTCGACGCGCTGCATGTTCACGTACGTTCCGTTGAGGCTTCCCATGTCCTTGATGGAGAACCGCCCGTTCTCGCGGTGGATCTCGGCGTGACGGCGCGACACCGTGACGTCGTCGAGGAAGATGTCGCTCTCCGGGTAGCGGCCGGCGCCGGTGACCTCCTTGTCGATCATGAACTTCGACCCGGCGTTCGGCCCACGCTTCACGACAAGGAGAGCCTGTCCCGGCTCGAGCTCCCCCTGCGGGTCACCCGGCTCATCCGAAGCTTCCTCTTCAGGCTCGATCGGGCTGAAGCCCATGGTCGTGTCGTCCTGAAGTGGACTGCCGCAGTTCGCGCAGAAGTGCGCTCCCTGTGGGTTTCGATGTCCGCAGTTGGTGCAGAACACCTTGAGCCTCCAACCGACCTGGGGTTCGCGATGAGGTCGAGAGTTCGTTCAGCCGTGACTCTACAGCGGTACGTGAGGGTCGGTCAACGAAAGGCGCACGTTCGTGTGGGGCGAAACCGCAGCGTAGGGGTCACCTGGAGGAGTCGAGCCTGGCCCCTGGCCCTCGCTCAGCTCCCCGAGCCCTCCGACTCCGTCAGCTCGCGGTAGGCACCTGCCTCGAGGAGCGCCGCCACCTCGGTTTCGTCGGACAGCTCGATCACGACCATCCAACCGTCCCCGTATGGATCCTCGTTCAGGATCTCGGGGGTGTCGGCAAGGCGCGGGTTCCTGTCGACGACGTTCCCGGTGAGCGGCGCGTAGACATCGGACACCGACTTCGTCGACTCGACCTCGCCGAAAGGCTCCCCCGCCCTCACCTGGGTGCCCACCTCGGGCACGTCCGCGTACACGACGTCGCCCAGTGCGTCCTGCGCGAAATCGGTGATGCCCACGACGGCCCGTGGGCCCTCGAGCCGCACCCACTCGTGCTCCTTCGTGTACTTCAACTCCTCAGGAACGTTCATCCCCGCTTCTCCTCCTCCGTCGGTGACAGACACCCTGAGTTGACGTCGACTGCACTCTATGACTTCGACTCCACGACAAGCGTCGCGAACTCCTCGACCAGTGCCTCGGCCGCCGCGTCCGACCCAGCCTCGGCCCAGACGCGCACGAGCGGTTCCTCGGCATGCGGCACCACCAGCACCCAGTCCTGATCGCGGTAGAGCTTGACCCCGTCGACGGTCATGACGTCGCCGCCGTCCGCCTGGGCGGCCTCGATGACCCTGCGCATCACGGTCCCTTTCGCTTCCCACGGCGTCGGGACGTCTCGGCGAGCCACGTGGATCTCGGGGAGGTCGTCGACGACCGCGTCGAGCCGCCTGCCCGTTCTGGCGAGCAGCTCGAGCAGTTTCACGAGCCCCAGGACGGCGTCGAACGCCGGCATGAACCTCGGGAAGATCACGCCGGCTCCCTCGGCGCCGGCGAACGAAACGTTCTCCGCCTCCGCGGCCTTCATCACCGCCGAGGACGAGGTCGGCGTCCACACCACGTCGCCCCCCGCGCCACGCGCAACGCTCTGCGCGACCCGCGACGTGGAGATGGGAAGCGCCACCCGGGCGCCCGGCTCCGCCTGGCAGACGAGCGACACGTACACCAGGAGCTGCACGGCGGGATCGAGGGCCCTGCCGGAGCCGTCCACGAGCCGGAGCTTCTCGCCGACCTGGTCGATGAGCGCGCCCACCGTCGCGCCGCTCGACCGGACGAGGCCCTGCAGCCGCTCCACGTGGGCCTGCTCGTCCTCTTCGCTCAGCACCGAGCGGTCGTCGTCCACCGCGGCGTTCACCGAGAGCATCTCGCCGCCCAGGCGCCCGAGCACCTGGGGTCCGATGATCGACGCGGCGCCGAACCCGTAGTCGGCCACCACCTTCGGGACGCTCTCTCGGATGAGGCCGAGGTCCGCCGCCTCCAGGAGGCCGCGGACGTAGAACTCCCTTCCGCGGGCAGGGAAGGCGAGCTCACCGATGTCGGACTGGAATGCCCGGCGCAGGTCGTCGCGATAGAACGACCGCTCGAGCCGCCTCTGGTCGCCGGGGTCGAGGTCGAGGCCTCGCTCGTCGAAGAAGTGGATCTCGACGGTGCTCGGGTCGAACACGCCGCTGCGGACGGCGAACCCCCCGAGGGCTCGAGTCGACCGGGCGTAGAACCTCGCCACCGGGATCGGGACGAGCTCGAGGTCGTGGCAGTCGACCCCGGCGGAGTTGGCGCCGGCGATCATCGCCCGCTTCACCGTGCGGGCGAGCCGCGAGCCGTCCCGACACGCGACGATCACCGAGCGCTTCGGCATGGTCCCCGCGTAGGCGAGGGCGAGGCGAAGGGACATCTCCGGGGTGACGTCGACGTTCATGACCCCAGAGACCCCTCGCTCGCCGAAGAGGCTCCGCGCCCCGCCCGCCTGCCAGATGATCGACCTCGACACGATCGCCCCGGGCTCGACCACCTTGAAGGGGTAGACCTTGACGTGAGGGTTCAGGACGGCGCCCTCCCCTACGTAACATTCGTCGGCGACGACGACGCCCTCGTCGAGGGTCGCGCCGCCCTTCACGTCCGCGTTCTTGCCGAGGACGCACCCTCGGAGGCTGGAGCGTCGTCCCACGTAGGCTCCGTCATGCACCACGCTGCGCTGGAGGGTGGCTCCCGGTCGAATCATCACTCCCCTGCCGAGCACCGTGTGGTCGAGGATCCGGGCGCCTGCCTCGACGCGGCTGTTCTCGCCGATGAAAGCCGGGCCGTGGATCTCTGCGTCCGGATCGAGCTCCGCTCCCTCCGCCACCCACACGCTGTTCGCCAGCTCGAACGCGTCGATCTCGACCTCGACTTGACGTTCGAGGACTTCCCACTGCGCCTTGAGGTACGCCTCGAGGTTTCCCACGTCCGTCCAGTGGCGCTCGGTGACGTAGCCGTATACGGGGAGGCCCTTGTCCAGCAGCAGCGGGAACAGGTCGGCCGCGAAGTCGAACTCCTGCCCGTCCGGAACGAAGTCGAGGACCTCCGGCTCGACGACGTAGATGCCGGTGTTGATGGTGTCGCTGAAGACCTCTCCCCAGCCGGGCTTCTCGAGGAACCGCTCGACGCGCCCGTCCTCGTCGGTGATCACGATCCCGAAGTCGAGAGGGTTCTCGACCCGTTTCAGGGTGACCGTCACGGCGGCGCCGCGCTCCTCGTGGAACTTGACGAGCTCGGTCAGGTCCACGTCGGTGAGCGAGTCCCCGGACAGCACCAGGAAGCGCTCGTCGAGGAAGCTCTGCGCGTTCTTGACGCTGCCGGCGGTGCCGAGCGGCTCCTGCTCGGTGACGTAGGAAAGCGAGACCCCGAGGTCGGACCCGTCGCCGAAGTAGTTGCGGATGACGCTCGCGAGGAACTGGACGGTGGCGACCACGTCGGTGACGCCGTGCCTGCGGGCGAGCGCGAGGATGTGCTGCATCATCGGCTTGCCCACGATGGGCAGCATGGGCTTCGGCTGGTTGCTGGTGAGCGGGCGCAGGCGCGTGCCCTGCCCACCGGCCATGACCACGGCTCTCACGGCCCGGTCATCATAGCCAGGGAGCGCTCAAGGGCCCGCTGCGGGCGGTTCGGCGGCCGGCGCCCCGCCCGAGGCGGCGAGAGCCCGCCTCACGTCGCCCGCGTAGGGGACGAGGGCGGCATAGTAGAGGGCGATCCCGAGCCCGTACAGGATCCATCCCCCCACGCGCGCCACCGGCTCCAGCCACAGACCGAAACTGGCCCACGCGATCGCCGGGATTCCCACCATCAGGCAGGCGGTCGCGATCTTGCCGATCCAGCGCACGTCGATCCTCACCCCGCGCCGCGCCGCCAGATAGCCGCCGACGCAGAGCACGATCAGGTCACGGACCAGGACCAGCACACCGGCCCACACCGGGACCGCGTCGATGACCATCAGCGTGATGAGCCCCGCCGCGATCGCCAGGCGGTCGGCCACCGGGTCGAGCACCTTCCCGAGGTTCGAGACCTGGTGGGTCCGCCGCGCCACGTAGCCGTCGACCCAGTCGGTGGCCACCGTCACGCAGAACAGCACCAACCCGGCGGTCTGCGTGTCGGGGTGCAGCAGCAGCAGGACGAAGACGGGAATGAGCGCGATCCGAATGGCGGACAGCAGGTTCGGAACGGTGGCGATGCGGTCGAGCGATTCGGCGGGCTGTTCGGACACGCCGAGAAGGGTAGCCGGTCGGGCCGGCCGGATTTGAACCGGCGACCTTCTGACCCCCAGTCAGACGCGCTAACCAAGCTGCGCCACGGCCCGTCTGACGGGCATTCTATCCGGCGGCGCTCCCCTTCCGGCCGCGGGTACGCCGGCCGCGGAATCGCAGCCGAATGGGCACCCCGTCGAAGCCGAACGCCTCGCGTAGCGAGTTCTCCAGGTACCGGCCGTACGACGGCGGGACGCGCTCGGCCCCGAACAGCACGAAGGTGGGCGGCCCCGCCGCGACTTGGGTCCCGTAGCGAATGTGCGGCGTGCCTCGCGGCGGCGGGTACGAGCCTGTGGCACGCTCGAGGACCCGGTTGACCTCCGCCGTGGGGACGCGGCGCGACCACCGCTCGTGGACGCCGAGGAGCGTCGGCGCGAGCCGGCCCACGCCGGTCCCGGTGAGCGCCGACATCCGCAGCACGGGCGCGCCCGGGATCACCCGCGCCTCCTCCGAAAGGCGCACGAACAGGTCCGCCCGCTCCCCCGAGAGGACGAGATCCCACTTGTTGAGCGCGACGGCGAGCCCGCGGCCCGCCTCGCGGACTTTCGCCTCGATCCGCTTGTCCTCACCTGTCAGGCCCTGGTTCGCGTCGAGAACGAGCAGTGCCACGTCCGCGGACTCCACGGCCTGGATCGCCCGCAGCAGTCCGTAGTACTCGACGCCTTCCGTTCTGAGAGGACGGCGGAACCCTGCAGTGTCGACGAACCGCAGACGCCTGCCCTGGACGGTCACGACCGAGTCGACGGCGTCGCGCGTCGTCCCCGGCATGTCGTGCACCACCGCACGCTCCTCGTGGACGAGGCGGTTGAACAGCGACGACTTCCCCACGTTTGGCCTTCCCACGAGCGCGAAGCTTGCCTCATCCTCAGGTTGAGACTCAGCGGACTCGGAAATGAGGTCGAGGACGCGATCGAGCAGCTCCCCGCTTCCCCGGCCGTGCAGCGCAGAGACCGGCGCCGGCTCGCCGAGGCCGAGTGCGTGGAACTCCGCCGCCAGCGGCTCCTGGCGCTCTCCGTCCACCTTGTTGGCCACGACGAGGACCGGCGTTCCCGAGCGCAGCAGCCGGTGGGCGAGGTCAGCGTCCTCCTCCTGAATCCCGGTGGCGGCGTCGACGACGAGCAGCACGAGGTCGGCGGCCTCCGCGGCGCGCACCGCCTGCGCCGCGACCGACGCGTCGATTCCGCGGGCGCGCCGGACGAACCCCCCCGTGTCGAGCAGACGGAACGTGCGGCCCCGCCAGGTGACCGGAAGGTCGATGCGGTCGCGAGTCACGCCCGGCGTCTCGTGCGCGATCGCGGCTCGCCGCCCGGTGAGTCGGTTGGCGAGGGTCGACTTCCCGACGTTCTGACGACCGAGCAGGGCGACCACGGGCGCCCCCTCCTCAGGCACGGACCGCGCCTCCGGCGTCGCCCGCAAGGTCGGGGCGCGCGTTGCGGACGATTTCCAGAGCGCGCGCCAGCACCTCAGCGATCGAGAGGTTCGTCGCGTCGATGACGACGGCTCCCGGCGAGGGCTCGAGCGGGTTGGTCCTCGCATCCAGCGCGTCCCGGGTCGTCACGTCGCCCGCCGCGGCGCGCTCGCGCCCGCGGCGGGCCTCGCGCGCGTCCGGCGACGCCGTGACAAAGATCTTCGCGTCGGCGCCCGGGAACACCACCGTGGCGATGTCGCGTCCCTCCATGACGGCTCCTCGCGACCCCAGCCGTCGCTGCGTCTCGCGCAGGAGCGCTCGGACCCGGGGATGGCTGGAGACCGTGGACACGACGTCTTCGACGTCGGGACCCAGCAGCGCCTCGTCGGGCGCCGCCCCGTCGATGCGGAGCGAGGGCGGATCGCCTTCGTCGAGGTCGAACCCGATGCCTCGCGCGACTCGCTCCAGCGCCTCCTCCTCCACCGGGTCGACGCCGCCGACGACGGCCGCACGCGCCACCGCCCGGTACATCAGGCCGGTGTTGACGTAGGCGACGCCGAGCGCGCGCGCCAGCCCACGGGCAAGCGTGCTCTTGCCGGCTCCCGCCGGCCCGTCGATCGCGACCACGACCGGTGCCTCTCGGCGGCGTTTGCTCATGGTGAGGTCAGCATGTCACAAGGACGGCAACCTCAGGTCCAGGGTTCACCCCGGTTGAGAGTTGCACGTGAAATACGAGATGAGCAGGGGTGGTCTCAAGTCTCGACCTCCACTCGACAACGCGGGCGGATGCCCTCTCCCTCACCGGCGGCGCTGCTCTCGCTTCGGGGGCGCTCGGCGGCCGGTGGTGCCGCGGGATGGGGCCGCCCCGCTTCTCGCGGTCGCCTCGTAGAGCCCCCGCACTTCCTCCGGGGTGAGCGCCCTGGTCCGGCCGGCCTTGAGCGTTCCCAGCCGAACCGGCCCGAGGCGCGTGCGAACGAGCCGCGTGACCGGATGCCCCACCGCGTCGAGCATGCGGCGAACCTCACGGTTGCGACCCTCGACCATGACGATCCGCACGGCGGCGCGGCCGGAGCGGGCGCCGACGAGCCGCGCCGAGACGGCGCGCGCGGGGCCGTCCTCCAGCTGGACGCCGGTCACCAGGCGCCGCACCGCGGGGGGCCGCGGCGTCCCCTCGACCTCGGCCAGGTACTCCTTCTCAACTCCGTACCGGGGATGCTGCAGCATGTGGGCGAGTTCGCCGTCGTTGGTCAGCAGCAGCAGCCCCTCGGACTCGCGATCGAGCCGTCCCACCGGGAACAGCCGCGGCCCCCGCGGAACGAACTCCGCGATCGTCCGTCGCGCGTGAGGGTCCCCCATCGTCGTCGTGACGCCCGCGGGCTTGTGCAGGGCGACGTACCGGGCCGCCGGGTTCGCTGAAACGGGGACGCCGTCGACGGTGATCCGGTCGCGGCCAGGATCCACCCGATCGCCGAGGACGGCGACCCGTTTGCCGATGCGGACCCGCCCCTCACGGATGAGGTCCTCGCAGGATCGCCGGGAGCCGAAGCCGGCACGGGCCAGTGCCCGCTGCAGGCGTTCGCCCTCAGCGGGAGTCGGCGCCGTCGGCGGCCGCGGCATCCGAGTCGACGAGGAGCGGGGCGATCGGCGGCAGGTCGGCGAGCGAGGCAAGGCCCAGGCGCTCCAGGAACTCGGTCGTCGTCCCGTACAGCACCGCCCGCCCGGGGCCGTCGTCCCGGCCGACCTCCTCGATGAGTCCCCGCTCCGTCAGCGACCGCAGGACGCCGTCGACGTTCACGCCGCGAATGCTCGTGATCTGGTGCCGCGTGACGGGCTGCTTGTAGGCGACGATCGCGAGCGTCTCGAGCGAAGCCTTGGTGAGTCGGGCGTGACGCGAGGACAGGACGAACTGCTCGACGATCGGGGCCAGGTCGGGGTGTGTGTACAGGCGCCAACCGCCCGCGACCTCTCGAAGCGTCAGGCCCGACCCGCGCTCCTCATAGCCCAGGGCGAGCTCCCGCAGCCGGTCCTCCACGTCCCGCCGCGGGGTCTCCACGACCTGGGCGAGGGATGCGGTCCCGATCGGCTCGTCGGCCAGGAACAGGATCGCCTCCAGCGCCCTGCGAACATCGTCCTCGCGAGCGTCCATCGCATCCGTCACCTTCAGGTCCTCCGTCCTGTCTCTCTCGACCTTGGCATCGGCGGTTCCTTCACGTCTGGTCGGGGTCGTCCCACCCATGAGGCTCCAGGTTCACACTCTCATGCTCGACCGACGGTTGCATCCTTCGGATCTCGATCTCGCCGAACCGCTCGGCCTGGAGGAGCTGGACCTCTCCTTGACGGTGCAGCTCCAACAGGGCCAGGAACCGCACCACGACCTGGATGCGGTCGCTCGCATCCTCCAGGAGATCCCGGAACCGCGCCTCCGAAAGGAGCTCGAGCCGCTGCCGGATCGACGCCAGCGCGCCCTCCACAGACGCCCTGATCGGGGTCACATGGGAAAGATCGAGCGCGGGGGGTGGGCGAAGCATCGCCACGGCGAGACGCTGCAGGTCCTGCGACGACACGGCCGAGAGCACGTCGGGATACAGATGGGCGAACTCCGGCGGGGGTCCCACCGTCCGGGGCACCAGCTGCTCGGCCTCGGCCATGTGAAGCGCGAGGGTTTCCGCCACGTCGCGGAGGGCCGCCAGCTCGATGGTGCGCGCGAACAGAAGGTCGGGGGACGCGCCGCCGAGCAGGTCCTCCTCGGTCTCCACCGACGGTCGCGGCAGGAGTCTCCCCACCTTCAGCTCGAGCATCAGCGCGCACACGGCCAGGAACCAGGTCGCCTCCTCCAGGGACCAGGTCGGCATCTCGCGCACCCCCCCGCGCAGAAACCCGTCGGTGAGCGTCGCGACCGGCACGTCGCAGACGTCGACGCGCTGGTCGAGGATGAGCTCGGCCAGGAGCCGAAACGGCCCGGAGAAGACGGGCAGCTCGACGAGGAACTCCTGGTCCTCTGGTGTCGTGGGACTCACGGTCGGCTCGGCTGACGAATGGTGGGGACGCGGTCGCCGTCCGCTGCGGGGACCGGGAATCGAGGGCTCGGCGGTGCGACGCGGGCCCGCCGGGCCCCGGTACCGGGACGGGTCGACGAATCGAGGCGGTCGATGAGGGTCATGCTATCGGCGCCCGATCGGCCCTTCAATCATCGGGATCTCCCGGGGACCTCGCCGCCTTCTACAGGCAGGGTCCGCCGGCCGCGAGCCGGCAGATGCCGTTTCCCACGACCCCAACGAAGCTGAGCAGCGGTCCCCGCAGCAGGAAGAACGCCGCCAGCAGGAACAAGGAAAGGTACTGCTCGAGCCCGACGAAGACCTCCTGGGGCCGCGGCGAGAGGAACCGGGCGACGAACCTTCCCCCGTCCAGGCCGGGGATGGGGACGATCTGGATCGCCGCCATGACGACGTTCACCTGCAGGCAGGCGACCAGGAAGCGCGTGAGCTCCCCGGTGTGCGACACGCGCAGGAGCGCGCCGAACGCGAACGCCAGCGCCACGTTGGCGCCGATCCCGGCGAGCGCCACCCAGACTGCGTCGGCGCCCTTGCGGCGCAGGTTCCACGGGTTCAGGGGCATCGGCTTGGCGTAAGCGAAGATCGGCGCGTACACCGTGTTCGCCAGCAACACCGGCAGCAACAGTATCCCCGGAAGCACGAGGGTACCGAAAGGGTCTACGAGAGGTCGAGGGTTGAGGGTGAGGCGACCCATCGTCCTCGGGGTCTGATCGCCCAGCCGCACCGCCACGAAGGCGTGCGCGTACTCGTGCAGGTCGAGCGCGATCAGCAGCCCGATCGCGAAGTACACGGTGTTCAGCACGTTCCGCATCTCGACCCCACGCTCCCGCCGAAAGGGCTCCGGGCGGCGGTCCCGCTCGCACGGCTAGAGGCTCAGCGCCTCCAGGAAGCTCGTGCCGGCGAGGCCCGTCGCGTCCACTCCGAGGGCGCCCGCCACGGTCACCCCCAGGTCGCCGAAGCACGCCCGCGTCCCGAGATCTGCCGCCGCGGAGGTCCGAGCCCCGGCCACCAGGACCGGAGTGTACTCGCGGGTGTGGTCCGTGGAGGGGAGGTTCGTCGGGTCGCACCCGTGGTCGCCGGTGAGGAAGAAAAGTCCCCTGCCCTCGCCGCCCGTCGCCGCCTCCACAAGTGCAGGGATGCGCCGGTCGAGGGCCTCGACGGCCGCAGCGTAGCCGGGGGCGTCGTTGCGATGCCCGTACTTGGAGTCGAAGTCCACGAGGTTCGCCATGACCAGGCAGGGTCCCGGCCGCGACAGGTACTCGATCGAAAGGTCGACGCCGTTCTCGTTCGACGACGAATACCGGTATTCGGTGAGCCCGCGCCCGCCGTACAGGTCGACGATCTT
>DASPTB010000267.1:0-2595 GCA_035623615.1 Actinomycetota bacterium | reverse complement strand
CGGCATACCGGGCAGTGTCGAGGACGACCCGTCCGCCGCGCACTGGCACGGTGCCGAACGAGACGACGTGATCCACCCGGGGATTCAGCCCGGTGGTCTCGAAGTCGAGCGCGACGTACTCGACGGATCGCCAGGGCAGCCGGCGAACCCTGCGCGGAGGGGCGGTGGGCGGGGCCGTCGAGGAGGACGGGGGGCGCGTCGCGGCGGGGTTGCTCACGGTGGCCGCACGCCGAGCTCCGTCGCCAGCAGCCGCTGCGCGTGGCCGACTGAGCGGAAGGCGGCTCTGAGCCCACCCCGCGTGACCGTCGTGAGCGCCGCGGGATCGATGAAGTCGTCCGGCGGCTCTCCCCGGCGAACCTGCGCCGCCTGGTGCTCGAGTCGAAGGCGCCAGAACAACCGGAAGGCTTCCGCGAGCGACTCGGTGAGGGTCTCGTCCACCTCGCCCGAGGCGGCGGCGGCTCGGAGGCGCTCCAGCGTGGACTTCTCGTTGATTCCCCACCGGACCGCGTAGATCCGGGCCAGGTTCCCGATGATGATGATGCCCCGGTGCTTGAGGTCGAGCCTGCCCGCGTGCTCGCCCTTCGCCCCGACGACGAAGTGCCGGAAGAAGCCGGTGGGTGGGCGCAGATCGAGCGCCCGGTGCGCGAGATGGCGCATGAACAGCGGACGGTTCCTGGCGTCGCTGACGGCCTCGTCGAGGACGCCCTCCGCGTCCAGCGTCCCCGCGACGCGCCGGTAGTCGAACACGATCGAGGTGTTCTGGCTTCCCTCGATTCCCGGCGCCTCCATCCACGAGTCGAGAGCCTTCCGCCATCCCTGCACCGACTTGCGGAGCGCCGGATTCGCCGCCATGACGCCACCCTCGCACTTGGGGATGCCCGCGGCTGCCAGGCCCTCGGTCACCCGTGCTCCCACCTCGCCGAAGTACCGATCGGCCGCGCTCGAGTCGGCCGTGTCCTCGTACACGATCGCGTGATCCTGATCCGTCCGCAGCGCCTGCTCGCGGCGGGCGGCGCTCCCGAGCGCAAGCCAGGCCCAGGCCACCGGCGCCTCGCCGAGGTCGCGGGTCGCGAGCCGGATGAGCGTCTCGGTCATCGTGTCGATTGCGATGGCCGTGACCCGCCCGACGTCCACCGGGTCGACGCCGGCGTCGACGAGACCGGCGACCACGTCGGGGAGGCCCCTCGCCGCCACCGCCACGTCGCCGGGGACGGCCGCCCGCTCGATCTCACTGCGGAGCGCGAACGGGCTCTGCCGCGCGAGGCCCATGAGGTCGGTGTCGGTGACGACCCCGACCAACGCGCCGGTGCGGTCGAGCACAGGAAAGTGGTGGATGCCGCCGTCGAGCATCGCGAGGAGAACCTCGGTCACCGTCGCGTCGGACGAGACGGTACGCGCGGGGAACGTCGCCAGCTCGGCGACGGGCATCCCGCCGTCGACGCCGGCCGCGACCACCCGCGCCCGGAGGTCGCGGTCGGTCAGGATCCCCAGTTCATCGCCCCGGCGGATCAGCAGTGACGAGACGCGGTGCTCGCTCATGGTGGCGGCCGCTTCGCGGACCGGCGTCGACGGATCGCACTGGATCGCCTGGCGTCG
Source organism: Actinomycetota bacterium (assembly GCA_035623615.1). Lineage (GTDB taxonomy): Bacteria > Actinomycetota > UBA4738 > UBA4738 > UBA4738 > DASPTB01. The sequence goes on along the minus strand of DASPTB010000267.1, from coordinate 999 downwards.
AATCAGCCGTTCGACCGGGACCAGCCCGTCGGACAGCAGGCTCGACTCGGGCTCGCCGGACCCCGTACGGCGAAGACGGCTCGCGACGAACGAGAGCCCGGCGGGGGAACCGAGGACGGTTTCGGCGACATCGCGCTGGATCGCGTAGCAGATCGTGTCCTCGTGCGCCCGCACGGTCAGGTCCGGCCTCCGGCCCGACAGAAGCGACGGGAACCCGAACAGCTCGCCGTCGCTCAACAGGTCGATGAGGCGCCCGTCCTCCACGAGCTCGACCGCGCCCGCGCGCACGACGTACAGCGAGCTCGAGGGCTCGCCGGCCGCTCGGATGATCTCCGTGCCCTTCGGGAAGAACTCGATCTCGACAGCCGCGGCGGCCCTTGCCAAGCTCTCGTCGTCCAGCGAGTCGAACGGGGTGATGCCCGACAGGAACTCCTGAACGTTCATCCTGCGCAGTATGGCACCCGCGCGAACGGGCCCGGGAAGCCCGGCGCGGCGCCGGGCGCGGAGGACGGTTCGCTCAGCGCTCGCGGCCGATGATGGCCACCAGCGCGATGAAGATCGCGACCATCATGCCGGTGAACGCGATGAACGCGTCGCTTCCGTCGGTGATCAGTCCGAGCAGATGCATCGTCGGTCTCCTATGCGGGTCCGTACCAAGGGGGCGCGTGGCCGCCGGTGAGGACGTCCTTGCGACGCTTCTCGAGGCGATCGAGGAAGGGCACGTGGATGGCGAATCCCACGATCGAGATGATCAGGAAGACCCAGGAATAGACGGGAACATTCCCCGGATCGTGGTAGGCGAACACGGTGATGGCGGGGCCGCCCGACGAGTTGAACGCCTGGACGACGCCCAGGGACGTGTGCCCGCTCGTTGCGAACGCCGGGTTTTGCACGACGAACTGCGACGGCTGGATCAGTGCCGCCTGCCCCGCCGTCAACTGCTTCGCGGCCTGTACCGCGAGGTAGGTCTGCACCGCGGTCGTGAGTGTGCTGATCGAC
>DASPTB010000254.1:0-20310 GCA_035623615.1 Actinomycetota bacterium | reverse complement strand
TGCCGCGGATCGTCCTGGTCCGGCCGAAGTCGTTCGAGGCGACGGCGTCGGGCGGGACTCCGGAGATCGTCGAGGTCGCCGCCGACGTTCCGGCCGAGCTGCTGAAGGCCCGCCGGGTCGAGCGTCACGAGGAAGAGGCCGCGGGGCCGAAGCTCGAGGAGGCTCGAGTCGTCGTCTCCGGCGGCCGCGGACTGCAGGCGGCGGAGAACTTCGAGCTGCTGCAACGCCTCGCCGACGGGATCGGCGGCGCCGCCGTCGGCGCGTCGCGCGCCGTCGTCGACGCCGGCTGGGTCCCTTACGCCATGCAGGTGGGACAGACGGGCAAGGCGGTCCGCCCGGACGTGTACATCGCGGTCGGCATCAGCGGCGCGAGCCAGCACCGCGTCGGCATGAAGGACTCGAAGCGCATCGTGGCGATCAACAAGGACGCCGACGCGCCGATCCTCGCGATTGCCGACCTCGGCATCGTCGGGGACGCGCTCACGATCCTGCCGAAGCTGATCGAGGAAGTCGAGAAGCGCCGCTCGGTCTAATCCGAGGGCCGCCCTGCTCTCGACCGATCGTCAGAACAGCCCGACGGTGCGGCCCTGCTCGTCGACGTCGATCTTCGTGAACGCCGGCTCGCGGCCCAGCCCGGGCATCCGCTGCATGTCGCCGCACAGCACGACCACGAACCCTGCGCCGGCCGCGGGCACGACACTTCGGACGGGGAGACGGAAGCCGCGCGGCCGGTTCAGCATCAACTGGTCGTGGGACAACGACAGGTGCGTCTTCGCCATGCAGACGGGAGCGGTGCCCATGCCGATCTCGGCCATCCGCTCGATGTCCTTCTCCGCCTGCGGCAGGTACTCGACGCCCTCGGCCCCGTACAGCCGCGTCGCGATGGCGGCGACCTGTTGCTTGATCGGGGTCCCGTCCGGCGTGAGCTGCGCGAACGAGTTGGGCTTGTCGCACGCCTCGACGACCGCCTCGGCGAGCGCCGTCGCGCCGGCTCCGCCGTCGACGACCGACGTGTGCTGGACGACCTTCTGCGCCCCCGCCGCCGAGGCGAGGTCGTTCACGAGGTCGATCTCGGCCTGCGTGTCGGAGGGGAAGCGGTTGAGCGCGACGACGCATGGCAGGCCGTACGCCTTCACGATCTCGATGTGCGCCGCGAGGTTCTCCGAGCCCAGCTTCACGGCGTCGAGGTCCTCCTCGCCGAGCCTCCCGAACTCGACTCCGCCGTGCGACTTGAGCGCCCGCACGGTGGTCACGAGCACCGAGGCCGACGGCTTGAAGCCACCGAGGCGGCACACGATGTCGCAGAACTTCTGGAACCCGAGGTCCGACGCGAAGCCGGCCTCGGTGACGATGTAGTCGGCGAGCTTCAGCGCGATGCGATCCTCGATGATCGAGTTGTTGGCGTGGGCGATGTTGCCGAATGGGCCTGCGTGGATCAGGACCGGCTGCCCTTCGAGTGTCTGCACGAGGTTCGGGCGGATCGCGTCCTTCATGATCACCGTCATCGCGCCGGCGACCCGCAGGTCCTCGGCAGTCACGGACGCGCCTTGGTGCGTCTGTGCCACCACGATGCGGCCCAGCCGCGCGCGGAGGTCTGCGAGGTCGGACGCGAGCGCGAGGACGGCCATGATCTCGGACGCCGCGGTGATGACGAACTGCGCCTCGCGCGGGTAGCCGTGTGTCCTGCCTCCCAGGCCGATCACCGAGTAGCGGAGCTCGCGGTCGTTCACGTCGAGCGAACGCGGCCAGGTGATCGTCTGCGGGTCGATGTCCAGCGGATTGCCGTGGTACACCGACGCGTCCAGCGCAGCAGCGAGGAGGTTGTGCGCCGCGGTGATCGCGTGGAAGTCGCCGTTGAGGTGGAGATTGATGTCTTCCATCGGCACGACGATCGAATATCCCCCGCCGGTGCCGCCGCCCTTGATGCCGAACACCGGTCCCATCGACGGCTCGCGGAGGCAGAGCATCACGCTCTTGCCGATCCTTCCGAGGCCCTGCGTGAGGCCGACGGCGGTGGTGGTCTTGCCCTCGCCCGCCTTCGTCGGTGTGATGGCGGTCGTGATGACGAGCTTGCCGTCGGGCCGGTCGCGGAGCCTGTCGAGGACCGACAGCGACACCTTTGCCTTGTAACGGCCGTAGGGCTCCACCTCGTCAGGAAGCAGGCCCGCGTCTGCGGCGACGTCCTGGATGGGGCGGAGCTCGGCCTCCTGGGCGATCTCGAGCGCCGATTTCACTGCGGCCCATTGTGCCACGTTTCCTGAACGACGGTTCAGGACTCCCTGACCGACGGTCAACCGGTTGCGAGATGCGGAACGAGGCTCGGGGTAGGTTGTCGCGGCCGTGAGCGACGAATTCCCACCGCCGCTGCCTGCCGACGACGCGGAGGCGTCGCAGGTCCCGCCGGGCGTCCCTCCCGAGGGCGCCCGGCCCGGCCTTCTCGGACGGGTCCGCTCGCTGGCGATCGACCTGTCGCCGCTGCGCGAATCGCGGCAGTACCGGCTGCTGATCACCGGCGAAACGGTGTCCGATCTCGGCAGTCAGATCACCGCCGTCGCCATTCCCTTCCAGGTGTACAAGCTCACACACTCGCCGCTTGCCGTCGGCCTGCTGGCGCTGTGCGAGTTCTTCCCGATCCTGCTGCTGCCGCTCGTCGGAGGAGCGATCGCCGACGCGGTGGAGCGACGGCGCCTGCTGCGCATCGTGTACGGGATCCTTCCGCTGCTCTCGCTGGTGTTGGTGTGGAACGCCCGGCTGGCGAGTCCGCACGTGTGGGTCCTGTACGTGTTCGCGACGTTGTCGGCAGCCGCGTACGGCCTGTACTCGCCGGCTGCACGATCCATTCCGCCGCTGCTGTTTCCGAAGGAGCGCCTGCCGTCGGTGTTTGCGCTGCAGAGCGCCTACTACTCGTTCGTCGCGCTGGGGGGCCCCGCGGTCGCCGGTGTGCTGATCGCGGTCATCGGCCTGCCCGCCACGTACGCGGTCGACGTCGTGTCGTTCCTCGTCGCGCTTGGAACGCTCTCGCTGATGCGCCCGATCCCCAGAGTCGAGGAAGGTGCCGAGGTGAGCCTCGCGTCCATCCGGGAGGGCTTGCGGTTCCTCAAAGGGAGGCGCGTCCTGCAGTCGACGTTCACCGTGGACCTCAACGCGATGATCTTCGGCATGCCGACCGCGCTGTTCCCGGCTTTCGCCGATCACCTCGGGGTGGGTCCGTCGGTGCTCGGACTGTTCTACGCGGCGCCGTACGCCGGCTCACTCGGTATCTCGGTGCTGTCGGGCCGCGCGAGGAACGTCCGGCGTCAAGGCCTCGCGGTGGAGCTGGCGGTCGTCGTGTGGGGAGCCGCCATCGCGGGATTCGGGCTGTCGCGCCACGTGTGGCTGGCCGTTCTCATGCTCGCGATCGCCGGGGCGGCCGACATGTGGAGCGCGATCTTCCGAACCTCGATCGGTCAGACGCTGACGCCCGACGCCATGCGCGGCCGAATGTCGGGCATCGAGCTGTCGGTGGTGGCGTCCGGGCCCGCGCTCGGGAACCTGGAAGCCGGCGTGGTGGGCTCGCTGGTGTCGGTTCCATTCTCGATCGTGTCGGGCGGGCTTGCCTGCGTCGTGGGCGTCGGCGTGATCTCGGCCCTCGTTCCCCAGTTCCGGCGCTATGACGCGAGCGATCCGACTCCCTGACCTGCGGGTTCTGCTAGCGTGAGCGGCATGCGGACCATCTCGAGGATCTCCATCGCTCCCGTGAAGTCCCTCGCGCTGGAGCATCCCGACGATCTCACGCTCGAGCCGTGGGGAGCCGTCGGCAACCGCGGCTTCTTTCTTGTGGGCGACGACGACCGGTTGGTCAACGGAGCGAAGATCGGGCAGCTCGTCCAGGTCCGCGCGCACCACGACCTCGCGGCCGACATCCTGACGCTGACGTTCCCGGACGGCACGGTCGTCCGGGGCCCGGCATCGGGCGCCGGGGTCCAGGTCAAGACGGACTTCTACGGACTTCACGTCGTGGCGTCGCACCTGGTCGAGGGGCCCTTCTCCGACGCCCTGTCGGCGTTCGCCGGGCGCTCGCTGCGGCTCGCCCGTCCCGACGAGCCGGGCGCGGCGAACGACGTCTGGCCGGCGTCGCTGCTGTCGACCGCGTCGGTCGCCGAGCTTGCGTCTCGCTCCGGGAGCGACGTGCCCCGCGACTCACGACGGTTCCGCCTGATGTTCGAGATCGAAGGGTGCGAGTTCCCCCACGAGGAGGACACGTGGGTCGACCGCCGGGTTCGCGTCGGGCCGGTCGTGCTGCGGGTTCCGGGCCCGATCCCGCGATGTGTCGTCACGACGCAGGATCCGTCGACGGGGCGCAAGGACTTCCCGACGCTGCGCGCGATCAAGGAGTATCGCGGCACGCGAAAGGGGGAACACATCGACTTCGGCGTGTACGGGGAGATCCTCGAACGAGGTGTGGTGTCCCTCGGTGACGCGGTCGAGCCGCTGGGCGACTGACGCTCGCCTGCACTGGGAGGCGGGGAACGACGACGGGGGGCATGGATGGAGGCGTTCGACACGTCGAAGCTGGTGGCCGACCTCGCGAGCGCGCGCGAGGAATGGATGGAGTTTCTGCGCGTTCCCGCGATGAGCCTCGGGGTCTATCGGCTGAGCGCCGGACAGGAGGATCTGCAGACGCCGCACCACGAGGACGAGGTGTACGTCGTGCTCGAAGGACGCGCAGTTCTGCGGGTGGGCGACCGGGAACTGCCGGCCGTGCCCGGTTCGGTCCTGTTCGTCGAGGCCGGGGCGGAGCACCGCTTCGAGCGGATCGAGGAGGACTTCGCGGCGTTGGTGGTCTTCGCCCCCGCCGAGACGGAGTGAGGGTCGCGCTTCGCCGCTCGTTCTCTACAATGAAACGTCGTCGCGCGATCCCCTTGCCCGAACACGACACCACACATGACGAGCACACTTCTGCCATCTCCGCCCGGTGAGCACCCGGGCGACCTCGCCGCCGAGGTCGTCGGTTCCCGTTACCGGATCGAGCGCTCGATCGCAGCGGGCGGGATGGGCGAGGTCTTCCTCGCGACGGATGCGGTCCTGGAGCGCCGGGTCGCCGTCAAGGTGCTGCACCGCAACCTGTCCGCCGACCCCGGGTTCGTGGAACGGTTTCGTCGGGAGGCCCGCGCCGCGGCCGGACTGAACCATCCCAACGTGGTCGCCGTCTACGACTGGGGCGGGGAGGGCCGCACCTACTTCATGGTGATGGAGCACGTCCCGGGCGCGAGCCTTCGGGAGGTCCTTCTGGTGGCCGGCCGTCTCGACCCCGGCCAGGCCGCCGAGGTCTTGAGCCAGGTGCTGCTCGCGCTCGACCACGCACACCGTCGCGGGATCGTGCACCGCGACCTCAAGCCCGAGAACATCATCCTCACGCCCGACGGCCGCGCGAAGGTGGCCGACTTCGGGCTCGCGCGTGCCTACCTCGACCCCGCCACGACGAGGAGCCTGACGGTGATCGGAACGCCGCAGTACCTCGCGCCCGAACAAGTGAGCGGCGAGGCGGCAGACCCTCGGAGCGACCTGTACTCCCTCGGCATCGTCGCGTACGAGCTGCTTGTGGGCGAGCCGCCGTTCTCGGGCCCGACCCCGTTCGCGGTGGCCGACAAGCAATTGCACGAGGCGGTCCCGGCCCCGTCGGCGCTTCCCGGCGTCGGCGGCGAGCTCGACCTGTGGGTCGAGGCGACGACACGGAAGGAACGGGCGCAGCGACCGCCGACGGCGGCCGCCGCGCTCCGGCTCCTCGAGGAATCGGGTCCGCGCCCGGGTTCACCCGAGTGGCCGGGCATGCGGATGGCGTCGCTCCTCGCCCGCGTCCCGCAGGCGAACCACGTCGACGTTGGCGCCCGTATTGCGACCGCGCCGAACGGCGGGCGCGGATCGGGATCGACGCGGATGCTCCGGGAGCCGGCCGCTCCGGTTGCCGGGGAAACACGTCGAACCCGGGCGCGGCGGAGGCGACGGGGCGTCGCGTGGCTGACCCTTGCGGTCGTCGTCTTGACGGCGACCGCCGCGTGGGCCGCGTGGACGACGTTCGGGCCTCACGTCGTCCACGTGCCGACGCTTACCGGGCAACCCCTGGCTCGTGCTCGTGCGCAGTTGCAGCACTCGGGCCTGAAGGTCCACGTCGTCGCCGGGGACTACTCCTCGGACCTGAAGAAGGGATTGGTTCAGGACGAGACGCCGATCGCCGGCACGACGGTCAAGCCCGGCTCGCTCGTCATCCTTTCCTATTCCCTTGGACCGCGGCCGGTTCCGGTCCCGAGCGTGCTCGGGCTCACGCCGGCGGCCGCTCGAACGGTCTTGCGCGAACACCACCTGCGCCTCGGGACCGTCACCTCGTCCTACTCTGGGTACGGGGTCGGCATGATCGCCCGGCAGAGTGTGCCCATGTCGGGCACCGCGTTGCCGAACACCGCTGTCGACGTGACCGTGAGCCTCGGCCCCAAACCCTTCGCCATGCCCGACGTCCGGGGAATGGATGTGGGCGACGCGGTCGCGCTGCTGCAGGCGAGGGGGCTGGAGGTCGCGACCGACGACACCACGTTCCTGGGCCTCTTCGGCAGCACGGTCTACCGGCAGGACCCGCGCCCGGGCGCAGCGGTCGTGCACGGCGACACGGTGAAGATCTTCATCCACTAGGCGCCAACCTCGCCGTGCACTTGCGAAGTGAGCGGCGTCGGGCGTAGCGTCCGGGCAGCGGCGAACCTTTCGCCGACCCTTGCACGGAAGGGAGGAGCAATGGCCAGGTACGCGATCTTCTTCACTCTGAAGCCCGAGACCATCCAGGGAATGATGTCCAAGCCGAGCGATCGCGCCGCGGTGGTCAGCAAGCTGATCGAGACCGCGGGCGGCAAGCTCGAGGCGTACTACTGGATGATGGGGCAGTGGGACGGGTTCGTCGTCGCGACGGCTCCGGACGGCGCGTCGGCCGCGTCGGTCAGCATCGCCGTCAGCAGCACCGGCGCGTTCGGCCACCTCGAAACCCACGAGGTCTTCGAAGCCTCGGAGATCGGCGGCATCGTGGACCGGGCGAAGAGCTTCGCCTCGTCGTACACGCCGCCGGGCGTCTGACCCCGCGCGTCAGCCGATATAGCCCTCGACGGTGTCCTCGTCCCGCACTCTCGCCTCGTCGGGATCGAGGCCCGCGTTCCGGCGCGCGCGCCGCTGGTGCAGGAGGTCCCAGCACTGATCGAGTTGCGTTCCGAGCCAATCGAGCCGCTCGCGCTCGGCGGGTGAGATTCCGTCGGCGGACTCCTTCGTCCAGAGCTCGTGCTCCTCGTGCGCCAGCTCGTTGATGTGGTCGATGACGTCCCGGTCCTCCACGACAGCCTCCTTCGTCGACGGCACCCGAAACCGCTTCGCCCTGCACCCTATTCCGCTCCGCGGGGCGTTGTCCCGGCCGCCGCGTCGGAGCGGCCGGTCTGGCCGATCGGCCGGCCGGGGTCGCTTCGCGAACCGTCCGTTCGCTCCGGCGCCGCTAAGGTGATACGCCGTGAGCGACGCGCGCGACCGAATCTCCTTCGACCGGGCGGCCGAGTACTACGACCGGACGCGGGGCCTGCCGGCGGACGCCGTGACGGCGATCGTCGACCTGCTCCGCGGCGAGGTCGCAGACCGCGGCCGGTGCCTCGAAGTGGGCGTCGGGACCGGACGGATCGCGCTTCCGCTGGCCGCCGCCGGACAGGCGATGGCCGGCGTCGACATCTCGGTCGCGATGGTCGCGAGGCTCGTGACCAAAGCCGGCGGCCGGGTGCCGTTCCCGATCGCGCTGGGGGACGCGACGGCACTTCCCTTTCGCGAGAACGCGTTCGGCGGTGCGCTGTGCGTGCACGTGCTGCACCTGATCGCGGAGTGGCGGCGCGTGTTCGACGAGCTGCTACGCGTTCTGGCTGCCGACGCGATCATCCTCGTCGACGTCGGCGGGGGAACGCACGACGAGCTGGAGGTGGTGGAGGAACGGTTCGGCGCTGAGGCGGGACGCAAGTCCGACGAGCGGCCGGGCCTGACGCGAAGCCGCCTGCCCGAGCTGGAGAAGTACGCGGCCGCCGCCGGTTGCGTCCGACGAGACCTGGCGCCGGTCGTGGTGCGCCACGACGAGACCATCGAGGAGCGCATCGCGCGACTGGAAGAAGGTCTGTACTCGTGGACATGGGGTATCGATCCCGAAACGCTCCTTCGCGCGGGAACGCGGACGCGCGCGTGGGCGGCGGAGCACGTGGGACCGCTGGAGGAGTCTCGCTCCCTCACGACCGAGATCCGGTACGTCGCGTTCGACGTCCCGTAGCCGGTTCAGGCGGGGATGCTCTCCGAGGGAAGTACGATCGTCGTCGGAACCAGATCCGTGAGCCCGAGGGCGTCGAGCATCCTGGCCACCTGCGCGGACTGCACGACCAACTCGATCTGATGGCCGCCCGGGATCTCGCCCAGCCGTGTGAGCGCGCCGGCGCTCGTGGTGTCGACGAAGGCGACGGCGCTCAGGTCCACGACGAGCCGGCCGGCAGTCTCGTTCAGCAATCGTTCCAGCCACGATTCGAGGTCGGCCGAGTCATACGCGTCGAGCGAGCCGCGGACCCTGAGCACGGCCGTGTCCGACCGTCGTTCGATCGAGAACTGGACCAACTCCATGGCGTATCTCCCGTTTCGACCTGTCTCCAAGGGTACTCCCCAGGCCAAAACACGTGGTCGGGCCGTTCGCCACCCCGGGATGTGGGCCGGGTGGCCCTGGCGCGTCAGGCGGGCGGTGGGGACCCGGCGGGCAGGGGCGGCTCGATGGTGCCCACCTGTCCCGTCGAGCCCGGTGCGACGCCCTGCCCTCCGGCTCCGGGAACGCCGTACAGAATCAGCGTGGAGTCGTCCACGGTCACCGAGGACGTCCCGCCGCGGAAGACGCCGATGCTGGGTCCGCCCGCGCCGCCGCCGCCCGGACCGCCCGGACCGCCCCCGCCGCCCGCGCCACCGGCGCCACCCATCCCATAGTCCTTCAGTGACGACGTTCCGCCGAGACCGCCCGCGCCGCCGCCGCCGCCCTCGCCGCCTCCGCCGCCGAGCCCGCCCGTGCCGCCGTCTCCAGCCACCAACGTGCTCGCCGCCACGGTGACCGACGAGTTCCACAGATACACGGCGAACGATCCGCCGCCGGCGATTCCTCCGCCGCCGCCGGTGCCACCGAGGCCGCCGGCCCCGCCGCCGCCGCCACCACCGCCGAGATACGCCGTCGGGTAGCACGGGCACGCCCAGGTCGCGCCGCCACCTCCGCCGCCCCCGCCCGCGCCCGGGGCGCCGCCGGTTCCGTACGTCCCGGGCTCGCCCGTCCACGTCGAGCCGGCGGCCTCGAAGTCGCCGGCGCCCCCGGTGCCCGGCGTTCCGGCCGCGCCGACCGCGCCCGGCTGGCCACCGGCGCCGAAGCCGTCACCCTGCACGAGCGCCGAGCCGCCCGCGCCACCTTGCGCCGTCACCGGGGCGGTGCCCGTCCCGGGCTCGCCAGGGGCGCCGCCGGGACGGGCGCAGGTTCCGCCCCGGCCGCCGTCGCCTCCCATGTAGCCCGGCGCACCCTGACCGGCGGCGCCGGCCGCGCCACGCGCGCAGACCGCCGACGTCGGCGAGGATGCTCCACCGTCATCGCCCGCGAGCGCGCTCGCGTCCGCTGGACCCGGCATACCGCTCGTGCCTGCCTGTCCCGGAGACCCGGCACGGGCGGATGCAGCCGTGATCCGCACGTTCTGCAGCGAGACCTGCGAGCCGTTGGTCTCTCGGAGTCCGTAGACGGATCGGTCCGCTCCCGGTCCCGTTGCCTGCTCGCCGGCGAGCGTCAGCAGTTGCAGCGTCACGCCGGTGGCACCGTCCGCGAGGGCGGCCTGCGGCGCCCCGCGGATGACGGTCGTCGCCGAGGTTCCGCGCAAGTTCCAATGGCCGGGCACGTATCCTCCGTAGATCCCCACGCCGGAGCGCAGCACGACGCCCGACCCCTCGTCGTAGACCCCAGCCGCCGCATAGACGTCGCGAGGGGGTTCGTACGAAGCGGCGGCGGCGACCGCCGCGTCGATCGTTCGCATCGGCGCCGTCATGGTTCCCGCGGCGGCATCGTTTCCGTCCGGGGCGACGAAGATCGCGTCGGTGATCGTTCCGTCGATCCCGTCGCAGTTCGAGTCGATCTGCCCGAGGTCGGGCTCGTCGACGGCCCCCGGGTGCACGGCGGCATCCGCGTCGTCGCAGTCGCCGTCGGCCACCGTGTAGCCGTCGCCGTCGGCGTCGAGCGCGACGATCGCCGTCTCGGTCTGCCGCACCGCCGGCACGCCGTCGGCGCCGACCACCGGATCGTCGGTCGTCGGTGTGTACGTGACGGGCGGGACCGCATGGATATCCGGCGCCCCGGCCGATTCCTTGAGGGTCACGACCACGCTCCGTCCGCTCGCGGCGAGGACGCCCGTCACCGTGTAGCCCTGGATCGAGAACGGATAGCTTCCGTCCGTGTCTGCCCGGTGCCGAATCCTCATGTCGAAGACCACCCGCATCCCGTCGATGTGGTCGTTGCCGTTGACGTCCAGCGCGACCGCGTAGCGCATCCGCGGCGCCGTGCGGGGGGAGCCGCTCGCCGCCACCGCCGGCGCGGCCAGCACGCCCGACAGCACGACGGCCACGAGGGCGGTGACGGAGGCGGGGAAGGTGTGGGTTCGCGGGCGCATGGGCATGAAGAGGGCACGGGCCGACAAGGCCCCGACCTCGTCCCTCATGGTATCGGCCTCGTCCCCGCTCAGCGAGATGGACGAAAGGCTGTGGGCCGGGAGAGCTCGAACACCAACTCTTCGCCGTCCACCTCGTCCATTCGGACTCCGATCTTCTGGAAGCCGAGGCCCTTCACCACGCGCAGCGAGCCCTCGTTCCAGGGTCCGACGCAGGCGCGGACGCGCTCAACTCCGTGCTCGCGGAAGGCCCACTCGACGAGGGCCATGGCGGCCTCGGTCGCGTATCCCTTCCTGCGCTCGGAGGCGGCGACCTCGTATCCGATCTCGGGGATTCCGTCGGCTCCCGGACGCCCGTGGAACCCGGCGTCGCCAACCACGCGGGGCCACCGGCCGCGGCGGACCAGCGCCCGCGCCATCCACTGCATCGCCTCCGGGTCCTGCGCGTACTCGGCCAGCCGGAACCTGAGCCAGGACCAGTCGGCTCCGGCCCACTCGCCGCGACCGAGCTCGGTCGTCCTCCATTCGTCGGGAATCGGCGCTCCGAGCGCCCGCTGCGCGGCGCCGCGATCGCCGCGCAACAGGGCGACCATTGCCTCCGGTGTCATCGGCACGAGGTCGAGCCGCCGTGACCGAACCGGCGGCGGGTCGCGGTGCTCCAGATGCCGTTGCAGCCCAACGAGGTACGAGTCAGCGATCCATGTCGAGAGGCGGTCGTCGATCTCGTCCGCGTCGTCGATCCGGAACGAATGGACGAATGTCCGCCGCCCCACGCGTTCGGCCCTGTCGAACCGCGCGCTTCGCACCCGCGCGGGAAGGACGAGATGTCCTCGCAGGTACCTCGACCGGGGGATGAGCACGGCGAAGCTCATCCGCGTGTGGAACGCGACGCGCGTCTTCTCGGGGATCATCGTGACGGGGCCGCACCGGAGCACCTCTTGGCGGAATCGCTCGAAGGCCTGCACGACCGCTTCCGACGATCCCGCGAGATGGGGTGCGAGGTCCGAGCGCCCGCAGGCGTGCGACTGGCGTGCGGTCGCGAAGGTCCGTCCGCAATCGGGGCACGTCCACAGCCGGCTCATCCCGCAGATGGTCGCAGGTCGGAAGCCCGTATCTGTGGGAGTCCGTGAGCCGGCCCGCGCCCGCCGGAGTCGATCCGGCTCTAGGCGTGTGGGCCGCCCGTCGATACCTACTCAGAGCCCTCATGAGCCTCGGGGAGCACTTCGATTCCGTCGTGGACGCCGCGCGCGCGGGCGCGGCCTGGGCCGTGGGCGAGCTGTACGAGAGCTTGAATCCCGCGGTCCTTGGCTACCTGCGATCCCAGGAGCCCGGCGACGCGGAGGATCTCGCCTCCGAGGCCTGGCTGAGCGTCGCCGGGGGCATCTGCCGTTTCCAGGGGTCGGAGTCCGATTTCCGCAGATGGGTGTTCGCCATCGCCCGGCGCCGGCTGATCGACTTCCGCCGAAAGCGGTCGCGCCGGGCGACCGACCCTTCGCCGCCCGAGCGTCTGGAGGCGGGGCTCGAGCCGGGCGACGCAGAAGCGGACGCCATGGCGGGAATCTCCACCGAGTCCTCGATCGCCCTCATCCGGCGGCTCCCTCCCGACCAGGCGGAAGTCGTGCTGCTCCGGGTCGTGGGGCAGTTCGACACCGAGGAGGTCGCCGAGATCACCGGCAAGCGCCCCGGGACCGTCCGCGTGCTCCAGCACCGGGCGCTCGCCCGTCTGGCCAGGATCCTCTCCGCGGAGGCCGTAACGCCATGAAGCGCTGGCGCGATATAGGCACCGAGATGTTCGATCCGGTTGTCGACGCGCGCACCGAGGAGAGGATGTTCCTGGGGCTCCTGGAGCCTCGTGAGGCTCCGGTGGAGTACGCGGGCGTGGTCGCGGTCCTCCGCGCCGCGCGGTCGGCGTCCGTGATGGAGTCCGGCGCCGACCTGCGGGAGCGGGTCGTCGCGTCGATGGTCGCCGTCATCTCGTCGGGCCCCTCATCCGAGCTCTCGGTGGCCGTCCCTCCACCGACGCTCCCGGCGGGGTCGCGGAGAGGACCGGTCCCGTTCCTCCCGCGGCTCCGCCTGGTCGGCGCGCTGGTCGTCGGCTTCCTGGCCGCGAGCGTTGGGCTCGCGTTCGCCGGGGCATTGCCGGGGCCGGCGCAGGGCGTGGCGTCGTCGTTGTTCGCGCACGTCGGCATCCACGTGCCGAACCACCACGGCGGTGCCGCCCCGCACGCCACGATTCCACCCAAGGGCTCCACCACTCCGGCAGGGCGCGGTCTCGGCCCCGGAAGAACCAAGACCCCCGCAGCGACATGGCCGGGGCGCGGGAACCACAAGGGCTGGCGCGAACACCGGCACGGAGGAGATCAGCGGCACGGCCGCGACGGCAAGGGTCGTGAAGGCGACCATCACCGCCCGAGCGACCACCACAGCGGCCGCGACCGCGGTGGCCGGGGCTCGCACGGGTCGGACACCGATGGTCACGGCAGCCGCGGCCACGGCGGCGATGGCTCGGGGCACGGCCGCGGCGGGTCGAGCCACGGGCGCACGAACCACCACCACAGCCAGGGTCGGTAGCGAGCACGACGTCGTCGGAGCTCGGGGGCACCGGCTGATCCCGAGAGCGACGCCCACCGACGATCGCCGCGGGGCCGCTCGGCGACGGCTGCGACAATGGCCGCATGACGACTCGCGTACACCGCGCATCGCGCAGCGGTGTCCTTGGCCCTGCCGCCGTCGTTGCGGCCGTGGCCGGCTGGAGCGTCACCAACACCCTCGTGAAGGTCTCGGACCTCCCCGCGCTCACGTTCGCGTTCTGGCGCTTGTGGATCGGGGCGGTGGTCCTGGTCACGGCGACGCTCGTCGCTCGCCGGCGCGTCGGGTGGGACATCGTCCGGGCGTCGGCACCGGGTGGCGTTCTGCTCGGCCTCGAGATCGCGCTGTTCTTCTCCGCGATCAAGCGGACCAGCATCGTCGACGTGACGATGATCGCCGCGCTCCAACCGGCGCTCGTGCTGCTGGTCGCCGGGCGGATGTTCAACGAGCGAGTGACCGGGCGCGAGGTGTGGCTGACGCTCGTGTCCGTCGGGGGAGTCGCCGTCGTCGCGATCGGCTCCGCGGGGACGCCGGCGTGGAGCCTCACCGGTGACCTGTTGGCGGTCGGCTCGCTGCTCGCGTGGACGGGCTATTTCCTGGTGTCGAAGCGCGTTCGCCGGGAGGTGAACACGCTCGAATACTTCACCGTCGTGACGGTGGTCGCGGCGATGGTCGTCACGCCGATCACGCTCGTCTCCGGCGTTCGGATCGCGGTGGGCCAACCCGAGCAGTGGTTCTTGCTGGGGCTGTTCGTCGTGGGCGCCACGACGGGACACCTGCTGGTCGCGTGGGCCCAGCCCTACGTGGACGTGTCGGTCTCGTCGCAGCTCATGCTGGCGCAGCCCGTCTTCTCCGCAGTCGCCGCGCTCGTCATTCTCGATCAGCAGCTGACGCTCGGGGTGGTGGCCGGCGGCGCGATCGTCCTCGGCTCGCTGTCGATGATCCTGCGCGGGCGCCGGCGGTGGGACGCCATCGAGGACGCGCCGCCGCAGTAGGCGACCGCCGCGGGCTCAAGCCGAGGTCTGAAGGTCCGCCCGCAAGCGCTCGGTGGAGAGCCCTTCCTTGCGCGCACGCAGGTCGATGTACAGGAGCACGCCGACGACCGTGGTGAAGGGCAGGGTGATCGTTTGGGCGAGGGCGGACGCGATCGCCTGCGCGACCCACTGACGGAAGGGCGCCTGCAGGATGCCGCTCACGACGCCGCTCAGCAGCGCCGCGACGAAGATCGTGCCGAACGTGTGCCACCAGTGGCCGCTGACGAGGTTCCAGGAGCGGCCCATGGCCGCCGTTCCTCGGACGTTCTCCGAAACGACGACGATGACGCTCGCGAACAGCATGCCGAAGAGCCAGATGCCCGGGATGAAGAACAGGAGAAACCCAACCGCCACGGTGAGACCGAACAGGATGCTCACCCAGATGATGGCGCCCACGCGCGACAGCGCGAACGTGTAGCTGTCGCCGAGGTCGACCGGCAGACCGGCCGTCTCCGACAGGACGGCGCGCGTGATCGCACCCGTCAGGAGCCCCGTCACGAAGATCGAGAGGAAGAGCAGCACGAGGCTTCCCAGGGTCCCGCGATAGAACGCGCCCGTTGCGTGGGTGTACGTGACCGTTCCCGTCACATGGTTGACGTGGATGACCGAGGTCACCGACTTCGTGAGCGTGTGCCGAATGAAGGTGCCGATGAAAGCGATCGGAACGACGACGACCGCGGCGATGGCGACGAGCGTCTGCCAGTTCTGGCCGTACAGGCGGAACGCGTCGCCCAGAATTTCGCCGAGGGTCCGCGGAACGATCGCCGGGCCCCCGGGTGGGGGGGGCGGAGGGGGCGGCGGCGGCGGAGCGGGTGGTTGCGCCGGCGGCTGGTCCATCGAGGTCGATCCTCCCCGGCGGCGCGGTCGCCGCCGCGGGTAGGGTTTCTCATTCCTTCCCGGGATGCAAGGAAGCAGGATCCGGGATGATGGGCCGATGGAGAGCCTTCGCGGTCAGCTCCTCGTCGCGGGTCCCGCTCTCTGGGATCCGAACTTCCGTCGAAGCGTCGTGTTGATCGGCCACCACGACGACGAAGGGGCCGTGGGAGTGGTCCTCAACCGCGCGAGCGAGGTCTCCGTGCTGGACGCCGCGCCGTCGCTCTCCGAGCTCGCCGGGCCGGGGGCGATGCTGTTCCTCGGTGGACCGGTGCAGACCGAGGCGGCGGTGGTCGTCGCCGATTTCGCGCAACCCGAGCGAGCGGGACTCCTCGCGCTCGGATCGATCGGGTTCCTCGTGGGCGAGGATCCCGACGCCGCGGGCGGGATCCAGCGGGCGCGGGTGTTCGCAGGCTACGCAGGATGGGGTCCCGGCCAACTGGAGGCCGAGCTCGAGGAGGAGTCGTGGATCGTCGAGCCGGCCCTGCCGTCGGACGTGTTCACGGACCGGCCCGCGCTGCTCTGGGCGGACGTCCTGCGCCGGAAGGGATCCGCGTACGAGATCATCGCGCTGATGCCCGAGGACCCTTCGCTCAACTGAAGCGAGACGCTCAGGCCGGGTCCGACGGCGGATCCTCGAAGGGATTGCGCTCCCCGCTCCAGTCGCGAAGGAATCGCTCGGCCTCGGCCGCGATGTCGGTGCCCGGAGGGATGGGCTGCGGCGGCTCGGCCTGCTCGAGCTGCGCCAGGTACTCTCGCGCATCCGGCCGCTCGGCGACGATGGCGTCCAGGCGCTCGCGCTCCTCGCGGGCGGCCTCGACGAGCGCCTCGACTGACAGCGCCACGCCGAGCTGCGCCTCCACGCGTTGGACCAGGGCCAGCGCCCCCGCCTGATAGAGCCCCGCCACGTAGTGCGGAACCTGCGCCCAGATCCCGACGCTCGGGATGCCGTGCTCGGCGAGGTGCAGCTCGATCAAATTGATCGCGGCCGCCGGCACCCGCATGTGCTCGGCGGGAAGGGGTGGATCGGTCGGCATCGGACGGCGATCCTTTCCCGTTACGAGAACGGGGGTCGGCCGCGTGTGTGGCACGGTCGCCGGGATCGCGCCCAGGCAGACGCTCTCCACGACGCCCAACTGCAGCGAGATCTCCACGAGCGCTGCGCGGAACTCGCGCCAGCGGTAGTCGGGCTCGGGACCCGTCAGGATCAAGAGGTCGCGATTCCCGGCACGGACGCGCCGCACGTTCAGCTCGGACCACGTCATCTCCGTGAGCACGCCGTCCTCGATGTCGAGCGTCGGTCGCCGCGCCCGGTAGTCGATCAGGGCATCGGTGTCGAACGCGGCGAGCACGTCGCCGCCCTGCGCGATGAACGACGCCGCGGTCGTGGCGACGCCGCCCGCGTCGACCCACCCGTCGAACGCCGCGATCAGCGCGGGGGCGGCGAGCCCCTGGTGCGGACGAAGCGAGTAAAGCGTCACCCCATCAGCTTCCCACACGCGCCCGCGCGGGCGGATTCCGAGTTCGCCGGGCCCGGCAAGGACGCCGGGCCGGGTCTCCCGTGCCCGTCAGGTCACCGTGACGAAGACCTGGTGCCAGCCCGTCGCGCCGTCCGGCGCCGGCGGAACCCGCGTCGCGGTCTGCGTGTATCCGGTCTCGTCGGTCGCGCGGACCTCGATGGTGTGCTGTCCCGGCGTGGCGCCCCAGTCCCACACCCATTGGCGCCAGGTGTCGATCGTGTCGAGCGTCGAGAGCCGGGCCTCGTTCCACGCGCCGCCGTCGACGCGGACCTCGACGGCGGCGATCCCACGGTGCTGCGCCCACGCCACGCCGGCGACCGGCACGGTTCCGCTGCGGACGCTCGTTCCCGACGCGGGCGTGTCGATGCGGGACTCGGTCTTGATCGTCGCCTGCTGCGCCCATCCCTCCGAGACCCAGTAGGCGTCGAACGCCGCGAACGTCGTGAGCTCCATGTCGACGACCCACTTCGTGGCGGAGGTGTAGCCGTACAGCCCCGGCACCACCATGCGCACCGGGAAGCCGTGGGCGATGGGGAGCGGAACGCCGTTCATCCCCACGGCGAGCATGGCGTCGCGGCCGTCCATGACCGCGGCGGTCGGCGTTCCGATCGTCATGCCGTCGGACGAGCGCGACACGATCTGATTCGCGCCCGCGTGGACGCCCGCCTCGTCCAGAAGCGGTTTCAGCATGGTGCCGAGCCAGCGCGCGTTGCCCACGTAGTTGCCCCCTACCGGGTTCGAGACGCAGGTGAGCGTGATGTCGTGCTCCTCGAGCGGCCGCGCAAGCAACTCGTGGAAGGTGAGCTCGACCTCCTTGTCGACCATCCCGTGGATGCGCAGGCGCCACGTGTCGGAGGCCACCTGCGGGGTGAGGAGCGCGGTGTCGACTCGATAGAAGAAGTCGTTGGGCGTGAAGAAGGGGTCGAGGTCGTGCACGTGCAAGTCGACGCCCGCCGGCAACGGCGGCAGGGGCGATCCCGGCGGCGGGAGGCGGACGGTTTCGCGCGAGATGTCGCCGGCGCGCAGGTGTGGCGTCGCGACGGTCGTCACTGCTTGCGCCGCAACCGCTCCTGCGCCGGCGATCGCCGCGGCACGAAGAAAGGCACGCCGGTCGAGTCCGTACTCGGGTGCCGGTCGCTCACCGGCATCATCTTTCGCGCCTGGGTCGCCGAGGCGCATCGGCTGCGCCGCGCTCCACAGGCGGCCGAACACGAACAGGGCCGCGAGCATGCCCACGAGCGCTGGGACCGGCCAGAGCGGCCCGGCGCCTGGGCGGGTGCCCGCGGCGACCGCCCCGGTCACGCCGAGACCGACGACACCGGCCACGCCGATCCATCGCCGGCGCATCGACAGCATGCCGAGCGCGACCGCGAGTCCGATGATCACGAGCACCATGCCGCCGATCAGCACCGGCTTGTCGTGGCTGCCGAACGTGCGGATGGCGAAGGACTTGAGCCCCTCGGGCGACAGCAGGACGACGGCCTGCCCGACCGCGACCACCGGCGCGGCCGGGTCGGCGATGGGGAGCGCGACGAGCTGCCCGACGGCGAGCCCGACGGTGGCGGTCAGCAGGCCGACGATCGCGCCGGCCCATGCCGGCCCCCGCGGGGCGTCTCGGGTTCGCTCCGATGTCTGTTCGGCTGTCTGCTGCGCGGCCACCGGATTCGAGGCTAACCCGGAAGCTCGCGTTTGGTGGGGTGATGGGGAGGCCGGGCGTCAGCCGCCGGAGCGGTCCTCGATCTCCCATGCGTGGTCGAGCGTGTGCCAGGCCACCCGGCGGATGAAGTACCTGAGCGACCACAGAGGGGCCGTCCGACGGGGGTTCTCGGGCGCGGGCTCGCCGCGGATTCTGGCGGCGACCGTGTCGAGAGCGGTCGCCCGGGCGGCGCGCACCCCCGCGGCGAGCTCCATGCCCTCGGTCATTCGCAGCTTGCCGCCGATGCGGGTGAGGTACCCGCCCTCCGCCTCCACGACGTGGCGAAGGATCTGGTCGAGGTCCCGGCCGCCTCCGCGGGGTCCCTTCGTCAACGTCACGCCCTGCGCGCGAGCGGCGGCGCGATCGAGTGCGGCCCAGCACGCCTTGAGCACGGCGAGCCGACGTTCCGCCTCGCGAGGCTTCATCGGCTTGTCCTCACCTCGCGCCGGGACTCCGGGGGCGCCGAAATCGGTGGTGGCGTTTCCCTTCGTGCGGTCGACGACCCGCAGTGACGAGGCGTCCTCAGGTGATGCGAACCCCGGGACGCGGCGGCGGAGCACGGCCGCGTACCGGGGGCCGTAGGCGGCGAGCGCCTCTAGCGCGGCGTCCTCGGTCTTCGCGCCGCGACTCCATCCCGGCCAGTCGGCAGCGCTCGCGAACACGCGCTTGCTTCCCGTCTCGAGATAGACGTCGACGGCTCCGGTCACCCGACAGTTGTACACGATCTCCCGCCCCGGGCGGACGCTGCCGGTAGCCTGAGGCGGTGATCGATCGCGACCGCGTGCGAGCAGCCCACGCCGACGCTTGGGAGGCGGAAGGCGCGGCGCGCGCCGCGGAAGGAGGCGGCGTCGCGCGCGTGCGCGGCGCGCGCCTGATGGCGAGCGGGCTCCCGCTGCCGCAATGGAACAACGCGGACGTGACGAGCGCGGACGTCGATCGCGAGGCGCTGGTGTCGTGGTACGAAGAACGCGGCGTCCCCTGGGGTCTGCGCGTTCCCGTCGAGCTGTCGCTGGACCTCGGGACACCGCTGTTCGAGAAGCACTGTTACGGATTGGAATCGGCCGGGTGTCGGCCGATGGAGCCCGAGGACGGCGTCGTGTTCCGGCGCGCCGGGCCGGAGGATCTGGAGCGCTTCGCGGCGGCGGAGGGACTTGCGTTCGGCGACGACGACATCGTGCGTCGCTGGATCACTCCGGTCTTCGGCCGCTCGGGGTTCGAGCACTGGATGGCCGAGCGCGGTGGGGACGTGATCGCGATCGCGAGCGCGGTGTGGTCCGACGGCGAGGCGGGGTCGGCCGTGATGATCACCGGGCTCGATGCCCTGAAGCCACGAGACATCGGCCAGGCCAGGGGACTGGCCGGCGCAGTCCTGGAGCGCGCGTTCTCGGAGGATCCCGGCGTGCTCGCGCACTGCCACACCGTGGTCGACGAGGATCTCGCGGCGTTCGCGGGGCTCGGCTTCGAGGAGGTTCCCGGCTTCCGGATCCAGCTCGTCCGGGACGCCTGAACCGGCGCCTACGTCTGGCAGGTCTTCGGCAGCTTCAAGGCGTTCCGCCTGGCCGCCGGCCAGGGCGTAGAGTCACAGAAGCATAGGTACTCGGTCTCGGAGACCGGCGCCTTCGATCCGCCGGTGGGTGGATCACGACCGAGCTGACGTGGGACGCGGAGAGGTTCGACCGGACGATGCGTCCGTCAGCCTCTCACGAGGCGCATTCGCCGTCCATTCCCAACGCGGGGGATCACTCCGGACAGGTGAATGTTCCTCTGTCAGGGCTCGTCATGCGGAAGAGTCAGTCCGCGAACGAAGGTCGGAAGCGCGCTCCGCCAGACGACCTCCGCGGCCTCGGGAGGCCCGAAGCATCCGATCAACTCGAGGGACGCGAGGCCGTGGACGA
>DASPTB010000253.1:0-7031 GCA_035623615.1 Actinomycetota bacterium | reverse complement strand
TCTCGTCGATGACCTCGACGCCCAGCTGCTGCGCCTTGTCGAGCTTCGAGCCGGGATTCTCTCCCGCCACCACGAAGCTCGTCTTCTTCGACACGCTCCCGACGATGCGGGCCCCCGCCTCGGTCGCGGCACGCTCGGCCTGCTCGCGGCTCATCGATTCGAGCCCGCCCGTCAGCACGATCGCGTGCCCCGTCAGCGGCCCCTCGGGCGGCGGTGCGACCTCGTCGTCCTTCGTCCGGACCCCCGCCTTCGCGAGCTTCGTGAGCAGCTTCAGGTTCTCCTTGTCGTGGAACCACTCGTGGACGCTCCCCGCGATCTCGGGCCCGACGCCCTCGACGGCATTCAGGTCGTCCTCGGAGGCCGTCTTCAGCTCCTCGATCGACGGGAACGCCCGCGTCAGCACCTGCGCGACGTGCCATCCGACGTGGCGGATGTTGAGCGCGACCAACAACCGCCAGAGCGGACGATCCCTGGACGCCTCGATCGCCGTCAGCAGGTTCTGGATCTTCTTCTCCTTGAACCCCGGCAGCTGCGCGAGCTTCTCCTCGTCGAGCGAGTAGAAGTCGGCGGGATCTTGGACCCATCCCATGTCCAGCAGCAGGATCCCCGTCTTGTACCCGAGGCTCTCGATGTCCATCGCGCCGCGCGACGCGAACGAGAACAGCCACTCGATGTTCTGCGACGGGCAGCCGCGCTTGTTCGGGCAGCGCCAGTACTTGCCGCCCTCGTCCTTGACGAGCGGCGTCTTGCACGAGGGGCACTTCTTGGGGAAGCGCCACGCCTTCGAGCTCTTGGGGCGCTTGGCCAGCACCGGCCCGAGCACCTCGGGGATGACGTCGCCGGCGCGGCGCACGATCACCGTGTCGCCCTCGCGCACGTCCTTGCGCTTGACCTCGTCCGCGTTGTGCAGCGTCGCCGTGCTGACGGTCACGCCGCTGACGAACACCGGCTCGAGGAACGCGAACGGCGTGACCATGCCGGTGCGTCCGGTGTGCACGCCGATCTCGCGGAGCAGCGTCGTCCGTTCCTCGGGCGGGAACTTGTAGGCGATCGCCCACCGCGGCGCGTGCGAGGTAGCGCCGAGCTCTTCCTGCTGGTCGATCGAGTCGACCTTGACGACGACGCCGTCGATCTCGTAGTCGATCGTGTGACGATCCTTCTCCCAGCGCTCGCAGTACGCGAAGACGTCCCGGAGCGAGCCGACGATCTCGGTCGCCGGGTTCACCGGCAAACCGGCGTCGCGCAGGTCGCCGAGCGCCTCGGAGTGCGAGCGGTAGCGGCGGCCCTCGGCGTACAACACCCCGTGGCACCACAGACGCAGCGGCCGCGACGCGCTCACCGTCGGATCTTTCTGCCGGAGCGATCCCGCGGCCGCGTTGCGAGGGTTTGCGAATGGACGATCTCCCCGCTCGATCAGCTCGTCGTTCAGCTGCTCGAATCCCCGGATTGGGAAGTACACCTCGCCACGCACGTCGAGCACCGAGGGATGTCCCTTGCCGCGCAACCGGATCGGGACCTGGCGGATCGTGCGTATGTTGGCGGTCACGTCTTCGCCGGTCGTGCCGTCGCCGCGTGTGGCGCCGCGGACGAACGCGCCGTCCTCGTAGGACAGGACGACCGCCAGACCGTCGATCTTCAGCTCGCACACGAAGCGGACGTCCGTGCCGACGTCGCGCTCCACGCGCTTGCCCCACGCCTCGAGCTCGTCCCAGCTGAACGCGTTGTCGAGCGAGAGCATCTGCGCGCGGTGGGTCACGGGGGCGAACAGGTCTGCCGCCGGCGCGCCCCCGACCCGCTGCGTCGGGCTGTCGGGCGTGATCAGCTCCGGGAATTCGGCCTCGAGCGTCTGCAGCTCCTTGACCATCCGGTCGTAGTCGAAGTCGGAGATCTCCGGGTCGTCGAGCACGTGGTAGCGGTACGAGTGGTGGTTGATCTGCTCGTGCAGCTCTTCGACCCGCTTGCGCGCGTCCGAGAGCCGCCGTTCCTCGGGGGTGCGCCTGCCGGCGGCCTCGGGTGTCCGGGCTCGTGGGCTCATGTGCGCGCCTCCACGTACGTCCGTCCGGGCGGGCTCCGGTCAGGCCGCCAGCTCGAGATTGCCCGCAAGGCCCACGCGGTCGCCCCGAACGATCATGGCCCCGTGCACGCCGGGGAGGCGGCGGAGGTACTCGAGAGCGGGCCGCAGCGACTTCGGCTTGGACAGGATCGAAAGAGTTCCGGCCGCGGCCGCGTCGGCCAGGACGCACGAGGACGCGACGATCACCACGCTGTCGCCGGTGTCGGCCGGGAGGTACGTCCGCCCGGTTGTCGTGTAGATACCCTGCGGCCCGAGCTCGGGCTTCACCACCACCGACAACGGCTCGCCGCCGATGCCGGGGTGCACGTGCAGCCGCGCGCGCTTTCGGGGGACGACGAAGTAGTCGCCCCCGCACGAGACCATGACCTCGCTCGTCCCACGCGCCAGCGACGCTCCGACGGCCTCGGTCAGGGCGCCCTGGAAGGTGAACATCGGACCGACCCCGGCCCGCGCGGCGATTGCCGCCATGCGTCGCACGGTCGCAGGATGATCATCGGGGAGGGTCATCGGGCGCTTGCTGGTCCGGAACTCGGGGTTGCGGATCGTGTAGGCCTGCAACTGCTCCCAGAACTGCATACCCGCGGCGCGCGCCTCGCCGTACAGCTCCTCGGGTCCGGCGACCCGCAGGACCATGTCCTGGACCGGGACCTCGAAGAAGCGGCCCTTCCGTCTGGTTCGAAGCGGCACGAATTCCCCCTTGCGCCCTCCGCGGGCGCGCGAGACAGGCTACACGGCACGGCCGACAGGGGTGTGCCGAGGTTCCGGCGGGCCGAGCGTCCTAGGCGGCCAGGAGCGGCTCGGCCTCGGTCTCGGGCTCCGGCGACGCCGTGCGCCGCAGGACGTCTCGCGCGGCCGGCCAGATCAGGATTCCGATGAACACGAACGCCGCCGGCCACCAGAGCAACGGCCGAAGGTGGATGTGGAAGTACGCCATGAAGAGGCAGCCGGCGATGGGAACCCGCCACCAGTGACCGGTCGTCAGCCGCTCATGCAGCCAGAGGAACATGAGCCCGGGACCCAGGTAGTAGAAGAGGATGCGGGGCTCGAACAGCAGCCGCGACAGGAACACGACGCCGAACGCACCGAGCACGAGCGGCAGCTCGTCGCGGTCGCGGAGCCACCACGCCAGGACGACGGCGAAGACGAGCGCCACGCTCCGGCCCGGCGTCCCGACCACGATCTGCCCGGGGTGGGCGAGCCACAGCGCGCTGTGCTGGATCCCGTGTGGATACGACTTCGCCTCGAGCAGCGCTTCCTTGGCGTGGGAGAAGTCCTTGATGAGGGGGAGCGCGACCAGCGCGGCGGGAACGATCAGACTGCGGACCGTCATCCGGACCCGTTGGTCGCGCGGCGCCAGGGCGACCAGCAGCGGCAGCCCCATCAGCGCCCACTGTTTGAAGGCGATCGCGAACCCCATGGCGAGGGCGGCCTGCGGCCACTTCTCGCGGAACAAGAGCGTCACCGCGAGCATCACGCACGCGAGCCCGAGAACGTCCTCGAAGTGCCCGTACAGGACGGCCATCGGGATGACCGCCATGATCAGCGTTCCCCACTGGATCAGTCCGGCTCTGGCGCCGAGGCCGACCTGGTACGCGAGCTTGCGCGCGGTCCAGAAGATCGGCGCGCAGAGCGCGAACGCGTACGGTCCGTAGATGAGCCAGATCGTCGGATGCGGGATCTGGTACGGCCAGTTGTACGTCAGGTTGAGATGATCTCCGAGCAGCGTCACCGGAGCGAGGATCAACGCCAAGAGCGGCGTGACCACGTAGAAAACGCTCGAGGAGTAGACGTAGCCGAACGCGCCCGCGGAGACGTACTGCGCGGCGAGCAGCGAGGGCCAGGAATCCTGCGGGGCGTACCACCCGTGGTAGTGCAGCGCCAACGGCATCAGCCACAGGGAGACCAGCATGCCCAGCCCGATCGTCAGCAGCGTGAGCAGCACGACAAGACGCCACGGATGCGCGTCTCCGGCAGTGGGTTCGGGAGCGCTCTCGTCCGACTCGGATGCGGGCCGCCGGTCGCGGGAAGGCATGTCGAAGGGTTCATCGACCCTGCCGAAGCGCCGCTTGAGGGTGGGTGCAACCGCCTGCCCGCTCGTCACGGGATCGCTACAGGACCGCCTCCAGGATCCGGCCGCCTCCGAGCACCTCGTCGCCCCCGTAGACCACGACACTCTGACCTGGGGCGATGGCGCGCTGGGGTTCGACAAACGCGACCCTGGCTCGGTCCGAGCCCTCGGGGAACACGGTCGCGGGGACGTCCTCTCCCTGGTACCGGACGCGCGCCGTGGCCTCGAACGGCCCCTCGGGCGCGTCACCGGCGATCCAGCCGAACCGGTCCGCGACGAGCCCGCGCCGCTCGAGCAGCTCCGCCGCGCCGATCACCACCCGGTTCGAGGAGGCATCGATGTCAACGACGTACGAACGCTCGCCGGTCGACACCCCGAGGCCTCGTCGCTGGCCGATCGTGTACCGAAACGCGCCCCGGTGCTCGCCGAGCGTCTCGCCGGTCGCGGCGTCGACGATTGCGCCTGCGCGCACCAGGTCGGGCGCGTGCCGCTCGAGGAACGCCGCGTGATCCGCGCCCGGAACGAAGCACACCTCCTGCGAGTCGGGCTTGCCGGCAACGGCGAGACCGAGACGCACGGCGTGCGCCCGCGTCTCGGCCTTCGTCTGGTCGCCGACGGGAAAGAGCGCCCGTGCCAGCTGCCGCTGGCCGAGGACGTGCAGGACGTAGGACTGGTCCTTCGACCCGTCGCGGCCCTTGCGGAGGTGCCACCGCCCCCCGTCGTCGCGCCACGTGCGAACGTAGTGGCCGGTCGCGACCAGGTCGACCCCGAGCTCGTCGGCTCGCTCGATGAACGCGCCGAACTTCACGTGCTGGTTGCACCGGACGCACGGGTTGGGCGTGCGCCCCGTCCGGTGCTCGCCGAAGAAGTCGGCCAGCACGGTTCGGCGGAACGCCGCGCCCATGTCGACGACCTCGAAGTCGAACCCGGCCTGCTCCGCGACGGCGGCGGCGTCGGCCGCCGCCTGGGGCCCGCAGCACCCGTGCTCGACCCCGTCGGCGTCCACGAGCTCGAGGTGAGAACCCAAGACGCGGTAGCCGCGCTCGTGCAGCAGACAGGCGGCGACCGACGAGTCGACGCCGCCGCTCATCGCCACGAGGACCGAAGGACGACCGGGCATGGTCCGATGGTACCGGCCCGCCATCGCGGAACGTCGACGGGCCGACGCGATCGTTCCGCAACGCCCGCGACGGAGTGCCCGGACCGTGTAACCCCCGACACCTGTTAGTGTGGTGTCGATGGCGCGCGCGCTGGCCCAACCCATCATCGATTGCGTCGACCCCGAAGCCGAGCCGGGGGAACTCAGGCTCCGCTTCGCATCCGGCCGCCTCTGTCTCGACCTCGTGCTGACCGTAGGCGAGCGGTGGCGGCGTTCGTTCGAGCGGCTGCGCGCGCCCGCCGACCTCGGGCACTGGCTCGAGATGTCGGGCCTCGTCGCCTCGGCGCCGCGCGTGACGGCCGCAGACCTTGCCGCCGCCCGCGAGCTCCGTGAGGCGATCTTCCGCCTCGC
Organism: Actinomycetota bacterium; assembly: GCA_035623615.1. Lineage (GTDB taxonomy): Bacteria > Actinomycetota > UBA4738 > UBA4738 > UBA4738 > DASPTB01. Next base: position 1,379 of record DASPTB010000253.1, on the reverse strand, counting down.
CCGCTGCGCGATGGACGGGCGCCCGGCCGACGCCGGCGACCTCCGCATCGTCAACGCCTGGGCGTCGCGCCCCGACATGCCGCTCGCGCTGAGGAGCATCGGAACCGCCGTGCGCACGCTCTCCGTTCGTCCCGTGGCGGACGCCCTCGCCACGGTCGCCCGCGACGCGGTCGAGCTGTTCGGCGGCCCGCAGGCCGCCCGGGTCCGCGAGTGCGCCGCCCCCGACTGCTCGGGGCTGTTCCTCGACGAGTCGCGCGCGGGCGTGCGGCGCTGGTGCTCCATGGCCGGGTGCGGAAACCGCGTCAAGGTCGCGAACTACCGCAGGCGTTCGGCGTCTCGGACCCCGGCGCGGGGCGGCGCGCGAACCCCCCGGCACGCTGCCGTGTCGGCGTCTTCGAACGAAGGGATCTCGGGTGCCCGCCGCACGTCCCGCTAGCAACCCCCGGTCCGCCGGAGGACTCGAGAACGTCGTCGTCGGCACCACGACCATCGGCGAGGTCGACGGCGAGCGAGGCCTGCTGATCTACCGGGGGCACGACGCCGTCGAGCTCGCCGAGGCGGGCCCGTTCGAGGCCGTCTGGCATCTGCTCGACGTCGGCCGCCTTCCCGGCGCCGCCGAGCTGGAGCGATTCGGGCGGCGGGTCCGGGCGGCGGGCACGCTCTCGCCCGCCGAGGCACGCATCGTCGGGGATGCCGCGTCCGGAAGCGCGTCCACACTCGCCGCCGTCCGCTCGGGGCTGTCGGTTCTCGCCGCCGAGCGCGGACTGCAACCGTGGCTCGAGCGCGACCCGGTCAGTTTGCGAGCGGACGTTCTCGGACTCGCCGCCTCGATGCCGGCCGTCGTCACGGCGGCAGCCGGCGCGCGCCGCGGAACCGACCCCCGGCCCCTGGAGGGAAGCTCCCACGCCGAGCGGTACCTGCACGGCATCACGGGGCGGACGCCGGGCGCCGACGCCGTCCGCGCGCTGGACCGGTACCTGTCCCTGACGGCCGACCACGGAATGAACGCCTCGACGTTCGTGGCACGCGTCGTGACCTCGACGGGCGCGGACGCCGGCGCGGCGATCGTCGCGGCGCTCGGCGCGCTCTCGGGCCCGCTGCACGGCGGCGCCCCGGGTCCGGTGCTCGAGATGCTCGACGAGATCGGCACACCCGAGAACGCGCGCGACTGGATCGCGCGGCGGATCGCCGGGGGCCACCGCATCATGGGCTTCGGGCACCGCGTGTATCGAACGGACGACCCGCGGGCGATGTCGCTGCGCCGCGTCGCGATCGAGAGCGGGGCGGGCCGCACCGAGCTGGCGCTCGCCGTCGAGCAGGCGGCGCTCGAGGTGCTGGCCGAGACGAAGCCCCGGCGCGTCCTTCGCACCAACGTGGAG
>DASPTB010000230.1:0-16748 GCA_035623615.1 Actinomycetota bacterium | reverse complement strand
TGCGGAACGTGCAAGATGGAGGTCGTGACACGGCGGCGCTCACAGGGACCGGTCGCCTTCGTCGGCGACGGATTCAGCGACCGGCTGGGCGCGCTGTACGCCGACGTGGTGTTCGCCAAGGGACACCTCGCCGCGTTCTGTCAGGAACGCGGCGTGCCCTTCGTCCCGTGGACGACGTTCGACGACGTCCGGCGCGAGCTGGAGCGCGGGCCCTCGCTCCCGGGCCCGGTCGAGACCGAGGCCGCCAGATGCCCGGGATGGTCGGCGGCGGAGGGCGCGTGAGCACCGGCGGCGCACCGACGCTCGCCGATGTCCGCGCCGCCCGCGAACGCATCGCGCCGCTGGTCCGCCCGAGCCCGACGCTTCACTCGACCCCGCTGACCGACCTGCTGGGCGTCGACACCTGGTTGAAGCTCGAGAACGTCCGGCCCCCGGGGTCGTTCAAGGTGCGCGGCGCCGCAAACAAGCTCCTGTCGCTGAACGACGAGGAGCGCCGTCGCGGCGTGGTCGCGAGCTCGGCCGGCAACCACGGCGCGGCGGTCGCGTACGTGGCGGGGATCCTCGGGATCCCGGCCACGATCTGTGTTCCCGAGACGACCGGCCCGGTGAAGCTCGAGGCGATCCGCGCCGCGGGTGCAGAGGCGATCGTGCGGGGCGCGACCTTCGACGACGCGGTGGCGGTCGCCGACGAGGTGCAGCGTGCGCGAGGGCTCGTCCCCGTGCACCCCTTCGACGACCCCGACGTCATCGCCGGCCAGGGCACGATCGGGCTCGAGATCCTCGAGGCCGTCCCGGGCTGCTCGGCGGTGGCCCTCGCGGTCTCGGGAGGCGGGCTCGCGGGCGGCGTGGGACTCGCGCTCCAGACCTCTGAGCATCCGGTCGATCTGGTCGGCGTCTCGGCCGAGCGCGCGGCGGCGATGGCGGCAAGCGTCCGGGCGAGCCGTCCCGTCGACGTCCCCGAGGAGCCCACGCTCGCGGAGGTGCTGAGCGGCGGGATCGGCGCCGACAACCGGTACACGCTCGCGCTCGTCACCCGCCTCGTGGGCGAGCACGTTTCGGTGACCGAGGACGAGATCGCGGCAGCGATGCGCTTCGCGTTCCTTCGCCACCACGTCGTGACCGAGGGAGGCGGATCGGTGGCGATCGCAGCCGCCCTCGCCGCCAAGCTCCCGCCGCTCCGAGGTCCGGTCGTCCTCGTGGTCAGTGGGGGGAACGTCGACCCGGCCCAACTCTGGGAGGTACTGGGCCGCAGTCCCTGAGCGATCGCGAGCCTCAGCCGTCCTCGCCGGCGCCGTTGTGCGAGCCTCGCTCCGAGTCGGCGGGCGGCGGCGGAACCGGCCCACGGCTCCGCCGCGACGCCGACCGGATCATCCCCACCAGCGTCCAGCCCATCAGGCCGAGGACCGCCAGCCCGGCGAGCAGCGCAAAGATCGCTGCGCCCGTTCGCACGCAAAACATCGTAGGACCTTCGGCCGCCCCGGCGTGCGTCGGCCGACGTCCAAGGTCGTCGTCAAGTTCCACGAATGGGGAACCGATCCCAAGACCACAACCAGGAGGCGAGTCCCATCGGCGACGAATTACACGACCAGGCGCGCGTGCGCGGCCGCCGCGGACGGCGCGTCGGCGCCGCGGTGTTGCTCGTGCCCGCCTTCCTCGGCTGGACCATCGCGATCTCGGTCGTGTTCGCATCGCCTGCATTTGCCGCGACCGTGGACTGCTCGACCACCTACACGAGCGCGGAATGCCAGCAGGTCACGCCGACCGTCCAGTGCGTGTGGACGAACGCCGACGGGAGCCACACGGCCGCGTTCGGCTACGTGAACAACGCGGCCGACGACATCCTGGTGAACGTGGGCGCCGGCAACCGCATGGACCCGGGCACCAACCTCGGACAGCCGACGTTCCTGCCGCGGGGTACCTCCGTAACAGCCTTCACCGTGACCTATACCGGGACCCAGGAGGCGTGGGTCCTGGTCGGGAAGCGCGCCACCTCGAACGCCTCGACTCCCGCCTGCCCGAGCCCGCCCGTCCCGGGGTTCGGGGGCACCGCCGTGTTCTTCGGCACGCTCCTGCTCGGGCTCCCCATGCTGCTGTTCGTCGGGCACGCCCGCCGCTCTCGTCGCGGCCGGCGACGCGCCCCGGCGGCGGCCTGACGGGTCCGGCTCAAGGCCTTCGAGCTCCCGCTCGATCACTAGAGCATGTGGCTTTGGCACGAACTCGTCACCAACCAGCCGGCCTGGATCTCGAACGTCTCCAACCTCACCTCGATCACGGTGTTCGGGGCCCTGGTCGGCTTCTACAAGAAGTTCAACTGCAACCAGCGCGGCTGCTGGCGGGTCGGGCACCACAAGGTGGAGGGCACGACCTACCGAACGTGCGGCCGGCACGTGACCGCCGAGATCCATCAGGCCCTGTTCGAGCGGCACGCCCGCAAGCGTCCCGAACAGCACCGCTTCCTCAATCAGGAATCCCGTCGGAGCCCGGTCTCCACCGGCTGACGCCCCTCCGCGGCGGGCGGTGGACCGCAGGCCCCGAGAGCAGCCGGCTCCGAATCCTCAGATGTGGGTCACCGGCTCTCGCCAGAGTGTGTCCTCCTCCGGATTCGGGACCCAGAGCGAGCCGCCGGCGACGGCGATAGCCCCGCCGCCGCCGCCCCACGTATCGGCCGGGTAGGTCGCCACGACGTTCATCGTCCGGGGATCGAACCGCGAAACCTTGGCCGGGGAGGTCCGCATCCACAGGCTCCCCATCCCGGCGACCAGCATGCGCGTGTTGAAGTCACCAAGGCTCCTGACCTTCGGCCGGTACACGCGAACGGCGTTGTTGGACGGATCGATCCTGAAGATCCTGGGGTCGTAGTCGCTCGACACCCACACTGACCCGAACGCCGAGAGCAGGTTCTCGTCGACGTCGCCGTGGGCTTGGGCTCCCGCCGAGATGGTCGCGACGACCTTGTTCGTGGCCGGGTCGATGCGCTCGACGGTGGCATCGCTCATGTTCGCCGCCCAGACGGTGCCGGCGGCGTACGCAAGCCCCGCGAAGCTGCCCGGGATCTTGATCGCGGCCGTCGCACGGTACGTACGCGGGTCGCATCGGAGGATCCCGCCGCCGCCCGGGCTCCAAAGGCTCCCGGCCGCGAAGGTCATCCAGCCGCCGCACGGCGACGTGGCCACCACTTGCTCCTGCTGGGGGTCCACGACCACGTTGTCTCCGCCCTCGCATCCAGTGATGAAGATCCGGTCGGACTCCGCCTGCGGCGGAAAACAGCCGCCCTCGCCCACGTCCACGCTCGCCTCGATCTTCCCGGTCGCGGGGTCGATGCGGTAGAGCATGGTGCCGCGATGATCGATCAACCAGACGGAGCCGAACGCGGGGGTGACCGCCGCCGGCGCGCCGCCCGGGCGCACCGTGATCACGGATCCGACCCCCTTGGGAAGGGGGCTCGGGGATGCGGCGGCAACGGAAGGCAGGCTGCCGGGCAGTGACGCATACGCGGTCGTCGGCGGCCCCGACGCGGCCTTCGTCGCCGGCGAGCACGCCGTGGCCAGGAGGGTGGCCGCCGCGGCAGCGCCGACCACCCTTCCCGCGCACTTCATCCTGGCGCTGATCATCGCGGCGTCACGACCACGGCGTGACCCGATAGACATGCCGGCCGTAGTAGTCCGTCACCCAGATGTCCCGGCCGAACCCTCGTGCCACCTGGAACCCGCTTCCGGCCTCGGGCAGCGTCCACGTTCCCGTGACGACGCCCTGCGGGTCCATCTGCACGAGCTCCTTGTCGAACGCGAGAGCGACGTACAGGAGACCGTCCTTCCCCGTCGTGATGCCGACCGGGCCTCCGTCGAGCGGGTACTCGGTGAGCGTGCCGTCGGACGTGATGCGGCCGACCTTGCCGGAGAGCTCCGTGAACCAGATGGCGCCGTCGGGGCCCACGGCGATACGCACCGGCCTCGCCCCGGACGCGAGTGCGTACTCCGTGAACACGCCGTCCGTCGTCATGCGACCCACCCTGTCGTTGAATTCCTCAGTGAACCACAACGAGCCGTCCGGTCCCATACAAAGTCCGACCGGCGACGCTCCCGACGGCACCGGGTACTCGGTCGTCGCACCCGTCGCGGGATCGAGCCTCCCGATGGCGTACCGGCCCAGCTCGCTGAAGTAGACGAAGCCATCGGGCGCGACGACGACGCCCATCGCCCCCGACCCGGACGGGATCGCGAACTCCCTGATGCCACCACTCCGCGTGATCCGTCCGATGCTGTCGGTGTACCTCCGTGTGAACCACAGCGATCCGTCCGGCGCGGTCGTGAGCCAGGTGATGTCGTTCCCCTTCGTCCCTGGCACGTGGTACCGGGTGATGGTCCCACTCGCATCGACCCGCCGGATCGATCGGCTCTGCGCGAACCACTCGCTCCCGAGTGGGCCCCTCGTGATGCCGAACGGCCGTCCGGTTCCGGTCGGCGTGTACTCCGTGACGCAGCCGGTGGAGCACGGCGCCGTTGCTCCGGTGGCGAATGCCGCCGGTGCGAGCGCCCCGACCGATGCCACAGTCGCAAGGACTGCCAGCAATCGTGTCCAGCGCATGTCCCCTCCTCTCCCCTCGAATCCCTGTGAAGCGAACAGCGCCGAGGCTGACGGACGCCGGTAAAGAAGCGATGCATCGGCCGGTTAACGAACGGGCTCGAAGCACCGCGCATCGCACGGAAAGCCCTGCTCATCCGCCTCGGGTGCGTGATACCGTCAGCGATCGGATCGGGCGAATCCCGATACACGAACCCGTGCTTGCCGGGGACGGGAGTCGAGCGTGGGGATGGAATTCCTCCTCCTTGGGCCGGTGGAGGTGCGCGACGGAGAGCGGCTCCTTCCGATCGGCGGGGCAAAGCAACGAGCGCTGCTGGCAGATCTCTTGCTTCACACGGGCGACGTCGTTTCGACCGACCGGCTGATCGACGACCTCTGGGGAAGCGAGCCGCCGCCGACCGCGCCCAAGATGGTGCAGGTGTTCGTCTCCCGGCTGCGCGCGGCGCTGGAAGTGGACGGCGCCGGCCGCGTGTTGGTCACCGCGCCGCCCGGCTACCTGATGCGGGTCGAGGACGCGCAGCTGGACCTCCAGCGGTTCGAGTCGCTCGTCGCGGCCGGGCGCGCGGCGCTTCTGACCGACCCTGCCCGCGCGGCGGCCGACCTCCGCGAAGCGCTGACGCTTTGGCGTGGGGCCCCGCTCGCGAACGTCGCGCAGGAGCCGTTCGCGCAGCTGGCGATCCCGCGTCTCGAGGAGATGCAGCTGCTGGCGACGGAGGATCGAGTGGACGCCGACCTCGCGCTCGGTCGACACGGCGAGGTCGTCGGTGAGGTACGCGACCTGGTCGCGCAGAACCCGCTTCGGGAACGGCTCCGGGCGCAGCTCATGCTCGCGCTCTACCGGTCCGGCCGGCAAGCGGAGGCGCTCGAGGTCTACCGCGACACCCGGGTCACGCTGATCGACGAGCTCGGTATCGAGCCGGGCCCCGATCTGCAACGACTGGAGGCGGCCGTCCTCCGGCAGGATCCCGCGCTGGAACTCCCCGAGGCCGGCGTCCGCGCTGACATGCCGGCAACGTCGGATGACGAGCCCGGCGGGATCGCGGCAGATGCAGCGTGGCCTCCGGACGCGGCGCCGCGCGTCTCGGCTTCCCGCTCGGGACGACGCGCCCTGCTCGTCGGCGGAGCGGCGCTCCTGGCGGGGGCCGCGCTCGTCGTGGCGCTTGCGATCCCCCGAGCCGGAACCCCCACCGCGCGCGTCGTACCCAACTCGGTGGCCGTCTTCGATCCCTCGCACGAATCGGTGATCGCGGACGTGCACGTAGGAACGTCACCCGGCCCGATCGCGATCGGTTCGGGCAGCGCCTGGGTTGGGAACCAGCAGGATCACACCGTCACGCGACTGTCGCTGGGGACCATGCGGCCGGTCAAGACGTGGGGGTTGTCGAACGTCCCGATCACGGTCAGCGCCGGCGACGGTCTGACCTGGATCGGCAACGGGTACACGGGCACGATGTCTCGGATCATCTGCGCCTACAACCAGCTCTCGGCACCCTTCTATCCGGGCTCCCCGATTCCCGGCCAGCTCGCGGCCGCGACGTCGCCGGGGAATCTCTGGATCGGGCGTGCCGACGACGTGGTCCTGCAGCTGGACTCTGTGTACCTTCGGACGAAGGCGTCGATCCAGCTCTCGACCCGTCCTCTGGAGCTCGCCGTCGCGGATGGGGCCGCATGGGAGATCCCCTTTCAGGGGAACAGCGTGACGCGCATCACTCCGGGCGCGGACCCGCAAACGCTCCTGGTTCGCCTCCCCGACTCACCACAGGTGATCGCGTCCGGGGACGGATCGATCTGGGTGGGGACGTCCGGCGACGACCTGCTGCTGAAGGTCGACCCCAGGACCGCGACGATCGTCGACTCGGTGCCTCTGGGTCGGTCGCCCTCGGCGATCGCGGTGATCGGCAGCACGGTCTGGGTCGCGAGCGGGGATGGAATCCTCGACCGGATCGACGCGACGAGCACGAACGACGAGACGCTCACGCGGACGGTCGACCTCGGGCACCCGATCGCCGGGATGGCGGCCGACGGCGGGCGCCTCTGGCTCACGATTCAATGAACTGTTGAGACTCGAGCCGGGGCCGCCGGCTACGTGTCGGTTTCCTGGGTTCGATCCCGGCCCGGCGCTCCCTGGGATCCGGCTCGCGCGACCCGATGCCGGTCGCGACGAGCGGACGAAGGGAGGCGCATCGACGTGTAGCGACGAAAGCTCGAGTTCGCGTTCGGAAGCGCGTACGCCCGTTCAACGACTGGGATCCGGATCCGGGGCAACCACTACGTCATCACCCTGAAGGGCTACCACTGGGGCGGCGTGATCGGGTACTCCTCCTACCCGTCGTCGGTGGCGGTTTCGGGCGGCGGGTGCCCGAAGCACCCGCCGCCCGATGCATTTCCGCCCCACTCACATTCCCCCGAATTGACTTCCGCCCCGGGTCGGCGTAAGCATCCTTGAGGTTCGCCGCGTCGAAGGGAGGCCTCCTGTGTCAGACGTCGCCGAGGTGCAGCCGGCGGGTAAGAAGCTCTTCGTCCGACAGTCTTCGGGGCTGGTCCGCGAGGTCAGCGTTCGCAACGCGCTGTTCTTCAACACCGCCGCCTTCGTCGGCACCGGCGTCGGCTGGTACCCCGTGTTCTACGCCCTCCCGTTCATCGCCGTCGGGATCTCCGGGCCGTTTTCCACCTACGGATGGGCCGCCATCGTCGTCGGCATCTTTTGCGTGTTCCTCGCCCTGATCTTCGCGTCGCTGTCCAGCGTCATGCCACGATCGGGCGGCGACTACGTGTTCACCAGCCGGTTCATCCCGAAGGCGGGTCCGTTCATCGCGTGGATCGAGTCGTTCACGCTGGTGTTCTCGTCGCTCGCGATCATCGCCTTCGAGGTGCCGATCGTGCTGCGCAACTTGCAGATCAGCGGACGCATCATCGGGATCGGCGTCGGCGGGAGCTTCTTCAAGGACGCGAACACGTGGTTCACATCCGGCGGCATCATCCGGAACTGGCCGGGGTTCCTCAGCATGCTCGTGGTCCTGGCGTTGATCTTCTGGCTGGTGATCCAGCCGACCAAGCGCTTCCACCGCATCGTCACGGGCCTCGCCATGCTCGCCCTGGCGTCGGCCGTGCTGATGTTCCTGTTCGGCATGATCTTCTTCACCCAGAGCACCTTCACGCACAACCTGCACGCCAACTTCGGTGTGTCGCAGGCCTCGCTCGTCAAGTCGGCGAACGACAACGGCCTGCTGCGAAACGGCGTCGATTGGGCAGTGCCGAGCTTCGCGCTGATGTGGGCGGTCCTGCTGTTCCAGTACATCGGCTTCCAGTACAGCGCCTACATCGCCGGCGAGGTTCGCGGCAACGTGAAGCGCGGCGTCCTCGGAGCGGTACTCGGCGCACTCGCCATCGCCGTCGTGATGAACTCGGTGTACGTCGACTTCCTCGCGAAGAGGCTCGTCTTCGCGGGACAGGTCGGATGGGGTGGGCTCTTCTGGCTGGGCGACCCGCACCTGCCGCTGGGCCAGCCGAACTCGCTGCCGCTCATGGGCGCGGTCGTCAAACCCGGCCTGTGGCCCATCTGGCTGGTCGTGAGCTTGGGCGGGACGCTCTTCCCCTTCCTGCTGTGCCCCGTGTACCTGATCTTCATCAGTCGCGTCTCGCTCGCCTGGAGCCTCGACCGTCAGGTTCCCGAGTGGTTCGGCGAGGTGAACGAGCGCGTGCGCGCGCCCCTGAACGCGATCCTCGCCGCCCTCGCCTTCTCGATCCTGCTGGCGGCCTTCCAGAACTTCCCGCTGCTACCCAAGGGCCTGACCGTCGCTGGGGACGGCCGGCTGAGCCTGGTCTCGACGATCTGGTTCGGCATCCTGATGGGCGCGCTCACCTGGATCATGCCCGGATTCAACGCCCTGCTATCGCCGTTCACGCGCAAGGACCTGATCAGGAACGCGCCGTGGCGGGCCTGGCTCCCGGTCCTCGGCATCCTGTGGCTGGTGTTCGCGCTGGCGACCTACTGGTGGGCCGGCCTCAAGCCCCTCTTCAGCGCACTCGGAACACAGAAGAGCAAGCTCACGTACCTGAACCAGCAGGGAGTATCGTTCGCGATCGGGGTGGTGATCGTGGCCATCATCATCTACGTCATCCAGATGATCCGGAACCGCCGGGCCGGCGTCGACCTCGCCATGCTGTACCACGAGATCCCGCCGGACTGATTTCACCCGTCTCGATGTACGCTTCCTGCGCGAGATGAAGCGCAAGAAGAAGGACGAGGTCCGGCTGTACGTCGTGTCCGACTTCCACGCCTCCGAGAAGGCGTGGAAGAAGATGCTGAACGCCGTCCGCCTCGGCATCTACAAGGCCGACGCCGTCCTGTACGCCGGCGATCTCACCGGCAAGGCGATCGTCCCGATCGTCGAGGACGGCGACCGGTACGAGGCCGAGCTGTTCGGGGTCCGCCGCGTCGCCCGCGACGAGAAGGAGCTGATGGCGCTCGAGAGCGACATCGCCGCGGTCGGCTACTACCCGTACCCGACGACCCACGCCGAGATCGACGACGTCGTCGGCGACCCCCAGAAGCTCGCCGCCCTGTTCGACGAGAAGCTCGCGACCCAGGTGAACGAGTGGATGGGCCTCGCCGCCGACCGGCTGGACGGCTCGGGCGTCCCCGTCTACCTGATCCCCGGGAACGACGACCCCTACATCATCGACGAGGCACTCGCGGGCAGCCGGTACTGCACCAACGTCGACGGGCAGATCGTCGACATCCCGGGCGGCTTTCAGGTGATCGGCCTCGGGAAGTCGAGCCCGACCCCGTGGCACACGCCGAGAGAGGTCTCCGAGGAGGCCTTCTCGGAGGAGATCTACTCGCTCTCGGACCAAGCCCGCGACCCACGCCGGACCATCTTCCTCATCCATTGTCCGCCCTACGACACCGGGATCGACACCGCACCGATGCTCGACGAGAACCTACAGCTGAAAGCGTCCGCGGGCGATCTGTTGCGGGGCCCGGTCGGTTCCACGGGAGTTCTCCAGGCGGTGAAGACGGTGAAGCCCGTCTTGTCGCTGCACGGCCACATCCACGAGTCGGGCGGCGAGCGCAAGCTCGGCGACACGCTGCTGGTGAACCCGGGGAGCGAGGCGGCCTTCGGCGTGGTCCGGGGCCACATCGTGGACCTGTCGCCCGCCGGGATCGAGCGCAGCTTCCGGGTGGAGGGCTGAACGCTGAGCGACGCACCGATCGCGACCGACTCGGAGTCCGGTCGGACCGACGACGTGTTCGCCGAGGCGATGTCGGTCATCGGCGGCGCCCAGCAGGCCGGCATCCCGGTCCGGTTGATCGGCGGGCTCGCCGTCCGGTACCTGACCCCGGAGTATCCCCCCCGCGCCCGCGACGGTCAGGACCTCGACCTCGCGTCGGTTTCGGCGCATCGCCGGCCGCTGTCGGACTTCCTCGTCTCAAAGGGATACGAGGCCGACCGGACGTTCAACGCGCTGTACGGACACAAGCAGCTCTACTTCTCCTCGCCGTCCGGACGCGCGATCGACGTCCTGATCGACCGCCTGGAGATGAGCCACACGCTGCAGTTCGCCGACCGCATCGAGCGCATGCCGCACACCCTCGACCCGTGCGACCTGCTCCTGTCGAAGCTCCAGATCTTCGAGCTGAACGAGAAGGACGCGCAGGACGTCCTATACCTGACGTCGGCCTTCGAGGTTCGCGCCGGGGACGAACCGAGAACGATCGGGCTCGGCCGGTTCTGTTCGGTGCTCGCCGACGACTGGGGCTGGTGGCGGACCGTGACGCTCAACCTGGACAAGATCCGTGACCTCTCCCTCGGCGAGGGGGCCAGTCTCGTGCCCGCGAGCCGGGCCTTCGATCCGGCTGAACAGCTCCTTCGGCTGCGCGCGGAGGCCGACGAGACCCCGAAGAGCCTGCGCTGGCGGATCCGAGCCAAGGTGGGCGAGCGCAAGCGCTGGTACGAGCTGCCCGAGGAGACCGAGCACTACTGACGCGCCCGCAGCCTCGAGTCCTAGGAGGGCTACTCGGAGACCGAGACGCCGATACCGCCGCGGGTCTCGGCGCCGTAGCGGTTCTTCTCCTGGTCGAGATCCAGCCGGCCGATCCGCTTCCGTGCTTCCCGGGCCTCGTCGTCGAGCATGTCCGCGGGGATGATCCAGGCGATCTCGAACTCCAAGCCATCGGGGTCGCGTCCGTAGAGACTCTTCGTCGTACCGTGGTCGCTCGAGCCCGAGAGCGCCCCGTGCTCGGCGAGGACTCGGGCGAGTCGCTCGAGCTCGGCCAGCGTGTCGACCTCCCACGCCAGGTGGTACAGGCCGACAGTTTCACGTCCCGCGCGTGACGGACCCGCCGCAGGCCCAATCTGGAACAGACCGAGGTCGTGGTCGTTCGTGGAGCCGGGAGCCTGCAGGAAAGCCGCCCCGTCGAATCCCTCGGGAGTCATCGGAATAACGCGGAACCCGAGGACGTCCCCGTAGAAGGCGACGCTCCGCTCGAGGTCCTTCACGTACAGCACGGCATGATTCAGACGCGTGATCGGCACTGCACCACCTTACCCCCGTCATCGGGCGCTTGCGCAACGGCCGGAGCATCCACGAAACGGCGCGGTTGTCGAACACTCTTCGATCGAGCGCGGCCGCCCATTGGGACCTTCAGCGTTCGAGTCGCTCCTGGAGGTGGATGTGCACGGTGTCGCCAGCATCCTTCCCGATCTGGTCGCGGATCCTGGCGTTGACGGGAAGCATGTGCGTCCCGTCGCCGAGGGGCATGAACGAGCCGCGGAACGGCGTTCCCTCGATCGTGCCGCGAACCTTGACGAGGCCCCGGGTGCCGAAGAAGGCGGCGGAGTCGGGCATGACCACGTACGTCCACGCGCCCTTGCTGCGACCCTTCGTCAAGAGGGCGGTGAAGCGCTTGTTCAGCTCGCTCATCTCCCGCACGGTATCGCGGCCGCAGAGATGGCGCGAGGCCGGCCGCTTGCCCCTCCGTCGGGCGCTCGCAACAATGTATGCGCCGCGGGGCGACCGCGGCGGGGAGATCTGCGTCGATGCCCGACATCGATTCGGCTGCGCTGGCAGCCTTCCGGAGCGAGTTCGCGGGCGAGGTGATCCTGCCCGGGGACCCGGGATACGACGCCGCGCGGGTTGTATGGAACGGGATGATCGACCGCCGTCCCGCGATCGTCGCGCGGCCCACTGGCGCGGCCGACGTCATCTCATCGGTTCGGTTCGCCCGTGAGCGGGAGCTCCTCGTCTCGGTGCGAAGCGGGGGCCACAGCGTGGCCGGCTACTCGACGTGCGACGGCGGCATCGTGATCGACCTGTCGCGGATGCGGGGCGTCCGCGTCGACCCGGACACGAGGACCGCCCGGGCGAACGGCGGCGCGCTCCTCGCCGAGCTCGACCGCGAGGCGCAGGCGTTCGGGCTGGTCTGCCCCGTGGGCGTGGTTTCGCATACCGGCATCGCAGGGCTGACGCTCGGCGGCGGGATGGGAAGGCTCATGCGGAGGTTCGGCCTCACGATCGACAACCTGCTCTCCGTCGACTTGGTGACGTCGGATGGCCGGCTGGTGCACACCAGCGAGAACGACAACGCCGACCTGTTCTGGGGCATGCGGGGCGCGGGGCCGAACTTCGGCATCGTCACGTCCTTCGAGTTTCGCCTCCATCCGCTCGATCCGGTGGTGACGTTCGGACACGTCGTCTACCCGATCGAGCGCGTCCACGACGCGGTTGCGCTGTATCGCGACTTCGTGGACTCGTCACCCGACGACGTGTTCGGCGCGTTCAGTCTCGGCCGGGCTCTGCGAGAGGGCGACTTCCCACCGGGCGTCGCCGGCAGGCCCGTCGTGGACCTTGGGGGCATGCATTGCGGCGACCCGGAGGAGGGTGAGCGCCGCCTCTCGCCGCTCGGTTCCCTTGGGAATCCGGTGACGAATACGATCGCTCCTCAGCCCTATCTCGCCGTCCAACGGGAGAGCGACGAGGCACTTGGCTGGGGGCGGAGGTTCTACATGAAGAGCGGGTTCACCCCATCGCTCCCGGACGAGTTGGTCGATGCTGCCGTCGACGCGGTCGCGGACGCACCCGGGGATTGCAGCTTCGGCGTGTGGTCGTGGGGCCGGGCCATCGCTGAGGTGCCCGACGACGCGATGGCGTTCACCGGTCGCGAGGCGGCGTTCTACGTGGGCGTCGAGATGTTCTGGGACCATCCCGCCGCGGACGACGCCCACCGCACCTGGGGGCGGAACCTCATGGCATCGATCGCGCCGTTCACGATGGAAGGTCGCTACGTCAACGACGCGATCGAATCGGGGGAGGACATCGTGCGGTCCATCTACGGGGACCGCAAGTACGACCGCCTGGTCGCGCTCAAGCGGCGGTGGGATCCCGACAATGTGTTCCGCCTGAACCAGAACATCGCGCCCTAAGGGAGGCGCTCCGCCGAAATCGGTAGCGACCGTGGCGTTCAGTCCCTTCTGGCCTGCAAGGCAAGCTCAACCGCCGGTCCGACGAATTGCTTAGGCATTTTGACGGTTGTTCTACGCGGGGACTCTCGGTCACTATTCACTGGAAGGGCCGTGTCCCCACGTCGATCACCAGATCTGTGGGGGGGCGGTTCTTCATGCCGAGCGGATCATCTCAGGAGCCGACGACAAATGATCGACACAGACGTCGCAGTTATCGGTGCAGGTCCCTACGGCCTTTCGGCGACGGCCTATCTTCGTGCCGCCGGCATGCGCACCCTGACACTCGGCGACCCTATGTCCTTCTGGCGGGCAATGCCGGCGGGCATGGTACTTCGATCCAACTGGTCGGCCTCCAGCATCGCCGACTATCGAGGGCCTCTCTCGCTGGATGCATACTGCGCGAACACCGGGGATCGCTTCGGACGGCCGATCCCGCTGAATCGATTCATCGCCTACGGCGAGTGGGTTCAGCGCAAGGTCGCAGCCGACGTCGATCGCCGACGAGTCCTGCAGGTAGATCGGAGATCCGACGACTTTCTCCTTGCTCTTTCAGACGGGGAGCCCGTGACGGCTCGCCGGGTCGTCGTCGCCGGAGGGATCGCCCCATTCGCGTGGCGACCTCCCTCGCTTGGGGACTTGACCGCCGACGTTGCATCACACACCGCCGATCATGCCGACCTCACGCCGTTCGCGGATCGGAAGGTGCTGGTCGTCGGCGGGGGGCAAAGTGCCCTCGAGAGCGCAGCACTCATTCGAGAAGCAGGCGGAGAAGTGGAGGTCCTCGTCAGGCAGGACCGCATCCACTGGCTGCACGGCGGCAAGTACCACCGCATGCTTGGGCGGTGCGCCCCGCTCGTCTACGCTCCCACCGACGTCGGGCCACTCGGCTTGTCGCGACTCGTCGCCATTCCCGACCTGTTCCGGAAGCTGCCGCGGCGCGTCCAGGATCCTCTCGCCCATCGCTGCATCCGCCCCGCGGGGGCGGCGTGGCTCGTGCCACGACTGGCGGACGTCCCGCTCACGCTTGGGTGCACAATCCGCGGCGCGACACCCGGCCCGGGAGGGCTCAGGGTCGAGCTGTCCGATGGCAGCACGCGCAACGTCGATCACCTCCTCTTCGGCACGGGCTATCGAGTCGATGTTCACCGATACCCATTCCTCGGCCCGGACATCAAGCGTGAGCTCAAGCTCGTCAACGGGTATCCGGTGCTCGGAATGGGCCTCGAGGCTTCCGTCCCCGGACTCCACTTCCTCGGGGCTCCGGCATCGTGGAGCTTCGGCCCGGTGATGAGGTTCGTCTCGGGCAGCTGGTATGCGGGACGCGAAGTGACGCAATCGATTGTTCGCGGCAACGATCACCACGGACACGTCGAAGCCCTCTCGCGCCCGGGCTCGCTTCGAGTGTTCGCTCCCGAGTACGACCCAGACGTCCCGAGGGAGGCCCGGGACGAAGAGGAATTCGCCGGTGGGTGATGCCCCCCTCCCCCTACCCTCGGAGTTCGACGCTCGGGCCGACATGACGAGCGCACGGCTGACCCGACCCCTGCGGAGCCTGGCCCCCGACCCGGGAATCCTTCCGCGGGGCGCGGTCGTGATCGGGGGCGACTTTCAGGGCCTCGGGATCGCTCGGAGCCTCGGACGGCACGGCATACCCGTCGTGGTCCTCGACGATGAGCGGTCGGTCGCCTCAGCGTCCCGATTCGTGCGGAAGACCTTTCGCGTGCCCTCGCTGCTACACGAGGGAGAGACGATCGATGCCCTCACAGCGCTATCGAGGCGGACCGACGTCGAAGGGTGGGTCCTCTACCCCACCCGGGACGAGACGGTCGCGGCGATCTCGCACCACAAGGCGTGGCTGTCGCAGCTGTACCGGGTGCCAGTGCCCGCCTGGAAGACCATCCAATTCGCCTGGGACAAACGGGAGACGTATCGCCTTGCCGAGCGACTCTCGATCCCCACTCCGCGGACGTGGTTTCTCCGAGGAGAGGAGGATCTGAGCACCGTCGACAGCCACGGTCCCCTCGTCATCAAACCGGCGATCAAGGAGCATTTCTTCTACGCGACGCACGCGAAGGCGTGGCGGGCCGACAGTCGAGCGCAGCTCGCGCGCCTCTACCGGCAAGCGTCGTCGATCGCCGGCGGTGGCGAAATCCTTGTGCAGGAGCTCATTCCCGGAAGTGGCAGACAACAATTCTCCTACTGTGCATTCTTCAAGGACGGTGCGCCGCGCGCCAGCATGACCGTCGAACGGCGTCGCCAACACCCCTCCGATTTTGGGCGTGCCAGCACCTACGTCGAGACGGTCGAACTCGACGCGCTGGACGAACCCTCTCGTCGTTTCCTCGAGGCGATCGACTACTACGGACTGGTGGAGCTCGAGTACAAGCTCGACCCTCGCGACGGTGTGTTCAAGTTGCTCGACGTCAACGCGCGCACGTGGGGATACCACTCGATCGGCCAGGTTGCCGGCGTCGATTTTCCCTACCTGTTGTTTCTCGATCAGTTGGGCCACGAGGTCGCCCCCGCGCGTGCCCGGCCCGGCATCCGGTGGATTCGATGGGCTACCGACATCCCCAACGCCTTTGTGGACATTCGGTCCGGGACCCTGGCGGCACGCCCCTACCTTCGGTCGCTCCGTCGCGTCCAAACAGAAGCAGTGTTCTCCTGGAGGGATCCACTTCCCGGGCTGTACGAGCTCGCGTTGCTCCCATACCTCTTCTTCAAGCGGGGGCTCTGACCTCACGCTCGCAGTCCCAGATCGGCAGCTAGGCCCCGCTCCGTGTAGGTTTCCGGCTGAAGGAGGGCGGGGATGGCGGCACGACCGGACGCGACCGACCGGCAGTCGACGGGCAAGGCCTGGTATGCCCGCTCGCCGGAGGACGTCGAGTCCGCACTGGGTGCCGACGTGGCGTCCGGGCTCACGGCGTCCCGGGCCGCAGAGCTGCTGCACGCGAACGGACCAAACGCCCTTCCGGAGGAGAAGCCCCGGCCGGTCTTCCTGCGGTTCCTCGACGAGTACCGGAGCTACATGCAGATCATCCTGCTCGTCGCCGCCGCGGTCTCGTTCCTCATCAAGGAATGGAGCACCGCGGTCCTCCTGCTGCTGATCACCCTGTTGAACGCGGTCGTGGGACTGCGTCAGGAGGGGAAGGCCGAGAGCGCGATGAACGCGCTCAAGTCGATGATGAAGGCCACGGCCAGGGTTCGTCGCGACGGCGTGGAGGCGGAAATTCCCGCAGAGGAGCTCGTCGTCGGCGACGTGATCCTTATCACCGCCGGTGACGAGGTGCCCGCAGACGGCAGGATCGTCGCGGCGAGCGCCCTGCAGATAGACGAGTCGGCGCTCACGGGCGAGAGCGTCCCCGCCGCCAAAGACGCCGAACCGCTCTCCGGCGACCGCCTGAGCCCGGGCGAGCAGTCGAACATGGCCTTCATGAACACGCCCGTCACCCATGGGAGCGGCACCGTGATCGTGACGGCGACGGGCGCCGGAACCGAGCTCGGGAAGATCTCGGAGATGCTGTCCGCGACCGCCAAGGAGGTGTCCCCGCTCACCAAGGAGATGAACACGCTGACGCTGTGGATCGCGGCGGCGGCGGGGTTCACGATGATCGTCATGTTCGCGCTGGGCCGCCAGCGCGACCAGGCATGGGACGTGCTGTTCGTGAGCGCCGTGTCGCTCGCGATCGCGGCCATCCCCGA
>DASPTB010000217.1:0-9015 GCA_035623615.1 Actinomycetota bacterium | reverse complement strand
TGCGGACCCGGTTGCCGCCGGAACAGATCACGACCTCGGCGGCCTCGGGACAGCCGACCCTCTACACCATTCAGCTGGCGGGTGGGATATCGTTGCAGGCGTACGTCGATCCGGGGAAGACCGGACCGAACACCGTCCACTACACGTTCTTCCAGGCAAACGGCAACGAGCAGCCGATCGCGAGGGCGACCGCGACCTCGGAAGCTCCCTCGGGGGCGCAGCAGTCGATGTCCCTCATCCGGTTCAGCGCGGGGCACTTCGCGGCGAACGCATCGCTGTCGGCGGGACACTGGATCTTCTTCATCGATGCCACGACCCAGACGGGACGCCAGCTGTCGGCCTACTTCCAACAGGTGGTCGGTTCATGATGTCGACGGCCCGCGCCTCGTGATCCACCGCCGGAGGCGGAGCGCCGGGATCGCGACCGTCGCGATGGCGGCTGCGTTGCTGCTGTGCGCCTGCGGCGGCTCCGGCCCCTCGTCGGGTCCGACAGGGTCCTCCGGCCCGTCCCCGCGACCGAGCAGCCCGGCAAAGATCCAGATCCTCTCCCCGCGCAACGGCGCAACCGTCAAGGGACCGACGGTGCACGTGCGCGTCAGGCTGACAGGGGCGGAGATCGTTCCGGCGACCACGACGCACATCACGCCGACGCAGGGGCACCTCCACGTGTACCTGGATGGGAAGATCGTCTCGATGAACTTCTCCGCCGACGCGACGATCCCGAACGTGCCCCCCGGCCGGCACCTGCTGAACGTGGAGTTCGTCGCGTCCGACCATCTGCCCTTCGACCCACGGGTCATCACCGGGTGCGTGTTCTTCGTGAAGCAATGACCCCGCCGATGGAACGG
Organism: Actinomycetota bacterium; assembly: GCA_035623615.1. Taxonomy (GTDB): domain Bacteria; phylum Actinomycetota; class UBA4738; order UBA4738; family UBA4738; genus DASPTB01. The sequence goes on along the minus strand of DASPTB010000217.1, from coordinate 8,167 downwards.
GCTTCAAGGGCAGACGGCCGTGTCCTCGCCGCGGCGGGGGTCTGCGTCGTCGCGTCGTGCGCGGTGTTGCTCCTGCGCAACGCGCCGCTGGCGACGTCGGTCCGAACGCCGGCCGGCCTCGCGCTCGCGTACGCCGTCGTGCTGGCCGCGTCGGCGGCGATCGCCCACAGCGTCTCCGGCCCACCCGGCGACGTGCCCCGCACGGGTGTTGCGGTCGCCGCCCCGCTCGGGGTCGGGCTGCTCGCCCTGGTCCTCGCACGCGTCGCCGTCGCGCCGACCGCATCCGTCGGCGCGACCGCCGAGAGCGCCGCGCTGTCGGTGCTCGCGGCGGTCGCCGAGGAGGCTCTCTTCCGCGGAGCGGCCTTCCGGCTCCTGCAGCGAGGCGGTACGTGGACGGCCGTCCTCGGATCGGCGGGGCTCTTCGCGCTCGTTCACGTTCCGGCGTACGGATGGCCCGTCGTTCCCGTCGACTTCGGTGCGGGATTGCTCTTCTCGTGGCAGCGCCTGGCGTCCGGGCGCTGGTCGGTCCCCGCGGCGACGCACGCCGCGGCCAACCTCCTGGCGGTGATGCGATGAAGCACATGCAACGCAGCACGGTTCCTGCCGTCGCGATCGCGCTCGCGGCCCTCACCGCGATCCTTTCCGCCTGCTCGGCCTCGGGGGTCGGCGCGAACGGCGACGCCATCCGCGTCGGCGCCGTGTACCCGCTCAGTGGCACGCAGGGCCCGGGCGGCCTCGCCGAGTTCCACGGCGTCGAGGTGGCAGCGTCGATGGTGAACGCGCTGGGCGGCGTCGACGGCCGACCGATCGAGCTGGTCCCCATCGACACCCCGGAGGGGTCGGTCGCGGACGACGCGATCGCCATGCTCCATCAACAGGGCGTCCGCCTGGTGGTCGGCAGCTACGGCAGCACGATCTCGGCGCCGGCCTCGGCCGCGGCGGCGCGCAGCGGCATGCTGTACTGGGAGACGGGCGCCGTCGGGCAGATGGCAGCGCCGGACGAGGGCAGCCTGGTGTTCCGCGTCGCGCCGACGGGCGCGACGCTCGGGTCGGCCGCCATCGACTTCGTCGCGCACCAGCTCGCGCCGCGCCTGCACCGGACGCCCGCGTCGCTGCGGACCGTCGTCATCAACGTGAACGACGTGTACGGCAACGAGGTCGTCGACGGCGCGCTCGGCGCCATCCGCGACGACGGCCTGCACCTCGTCGGTCACTTCTCCTACGATCCCTACACGCTTCGCCCGCGCGCCCTCGCGCGGCGCATCGCGGCCGCGAAGCCCGACGTCCTGTTCGCGGCGGCATACGTCGAGGACGGCGTCGCGGTGCGACGCGCGCTCGTCGACGAGCACGTCCACCTGCTCGCCGCGATCGGCTCGTCGTCCTCCTACTGCATGCCGGCCTTCGGACGCGCGCTCGGCGCCGACGCCGTCGGGGTGTTCGCCTCGGACAAACCCGACGCGGGCGTCCTGGATCCATCGGGACTGACGCCGTCGGCCCGCGAGCTCCTGGCGAGGGCGAGTGCTCAGTACCGAGCCAGGTTCCACACGTCGATGGACGCGCCGGCGCTCGCCGGCTTCTCCGCAGGATGGGCGCTCTTCCGGTGGACCATGCCACACGCGACCTCCATCACGCCGGACGCCATCTCGGTGGTCGCTCGCGGCCTCCACGTCCCCGAGGGCGGGCTCCCAAACGGCAGCGGGATCGACTTCGCCAAGCCGGGCACGCCGGGGGCGGGCTCGAACCTCCTGGCGGCCAGCGTGATCTGGGAGTGGACCGGCATCGACCAGCGCTGGGTCGTCTGGCCGCAGCGGTACGCGACGTGGCCGATCACGCTCCTGCGGCTCGCCGGATGAGCACCCGCCCGGCGGCTCCGCTCGCCGATCGCAGGCTCCCACCGCGGGCTCGATTCGCGGCCGCCGGGCTGGCCGCGGCGATCGCGTACCTCGTCGGCGCCGCCCTCAGCGGGCACCTCAGCCCGCTCGCCCGCCATCCTCTGATGGACGGGTTCGTCTCGCCCCAGCCGTACCGGTGGGTGAGCCCGCCGCCCGAGGACGCGGGCAGCAACCAGCCACCGGCCGGAGCACGGCAGCTGCTGAACCTCCCGAAGCAGCAGGGAATCGGGTACGTCCACACGAGCGACGGCCAGGTCCAGCTCATCATCGGCAAGGGAACGTGGAACATGCCGGCTGCGAACGGCGAGACCGGCGTGCTCGTCGCGGTCGATCCGCTCGACCCGGCCAAGTACGCGAAGGCGCCGTCCGGTCTCACCATCTCGGGCAACGTGTACCGGATCGCGACGACCTTCCAGCCAAGCGGAACCTCAGCCACGCCGTTCACCGCACCCGTCACGCTCATCCTCGAGTACCCGGCGATCGCGACCGTCGGCATCACGCCGCCGCCCCGGACGATCCTGTGGTCCAAGGACGGGACGACGTGGACGCGGGTCGCCACGCAGAACGCGCACGTGCAGCAGAGCGCGTACGCGACGGTGCACAGGTCGGGCTACTACGCGGTCAGCGTGCCGCCGTCCGCTCTCGCCGCTGCGTCGTCGGGGCACGGACGCCTCATCGGGATCGTGGCGTTCGTTGCGCTCGCCCTCTTCGTGCTGGCGGCGGCCGCCTACGTCGTTTCCGCCGTCCGGCGCAGCCGCCGGGACGAGGCGTGACGCTTCCGCCGATCGCCGACGGAGCCGGCGCGCCGCTGTATCAAGGCGTGACGAGCCTGCTGGCAATCGCGGCGTTCGCCTTCGGCTGGATCGCGTTTCGCCGGCTCACCGGGCGCGGGTTCCCACGCGTCTCGCGCGCACTCGCGGCCGGCGCGGCGGTGCTGGCCGTCGCGTGCGTCGTCCTCATCTTCGTCCTGCCGCCGATCCTCAACCCCGCGCCGGCCAGCGTCCGGCCGCGATCGACGGCCACGATCAGGATCCTCGAGCCCGCGCCGAACCAGGTCTTCCATGCCGGCGGCGGCGACTACACGCGCGTCCCCGTCCGTCTGCGGCTCGTGGGCGGGCGGATCGTTCCCTACACCTCGCAACACCTGACGCCCGACACGGGCCACGTCCACCTGTACATCGACGGCAGGCTCGTGTCGATGTCGTACAGCCTCGACGCTTCGGTGTTCGTGCCTCCCGGCACCCACAAGCTCCTGGCCGAGTTCGTGGCAGTCGACCACGGCCCGTTCAACCCTCCCGTCGAGGCGAGTGTCGTGTTCCGCGTCGCGGGCTGAGCCCGCCGGGAGGCCCGGCGACGGCCGCCGTATCTCGGCCGGTTGGTACTCTGGCTCACCGTGAGCACCACCATGAGCGTCGCGGCGGCGGGCCGCCTACGCGGGGCCGGGCAGCGCCTGACGGGCAACCGGCAGGCACTCCTGGAGATCCTCGAGCGCGCCGACCGCCCCCTCACGATCCACGACATCGTGCAGTCGCGACCCGACCTCGCCCAGAGCTCGGTCTATCGGAACCTGGTCGTCCTGGAGCAGTCGGGGATCGTCCGCCGGGTGATGACCGGCGGCGACTTCGCCCGATACGAGCTCGACGAGGACCTCACGGATCACCACCATCACCTCGTCTGCACGTCGTGTGGCTCGGTCGAGGACCTCGCCCTGCCGAAGGACGTCGAGGAGACGATCGGCCGAGCCGCACGCCGGGCGGCGTCGCGGCGGGGGTTCGTCGAAGCGGATCACCGTCTGGACGTGACCGGTCTCTGCAAGAACTGCCGCTGACGAGAGCGTCAGGTCGGCACCGGACTCGCGCCGGCGCTCCCCCGATCCCTCCCGTTCGCCGGTTCCGCGGTGCCACCAGCGGCGTCCGCGGTGCCGGCGTCCGCGGTGCCGGCGTCCGCGATGCCGTACCGGTCCGCGATCTGCCGTAGCGCGTGCATCTCGGCGCCGAACGCGTCCCGCCCCAGCCGGGTCACCGCCACCCACGTCCGAGGCCGCTTCCCTTCGAATCCCTTGGTGATCCGGACGTAGCCGGCCTGCTCCAGGATCTGGAGGTGCCGCGACAGGTTCCCGTCGGTGAGGTCGAGGGCGTCCTTGAGGTACCGGAAGTCGGCGCGCTTGGCGTCCATCAGGACGGCGACGATCCCCAGGCGGGTGCGCTGGTGGATGACGTCGTCGAGCTCGATCGCGGGGTGGGTCACGACGCGCTCCGCGCATTCGTCGCGCGGCGGTCCACGACCCGATAGACGAACCCGGCCGCGAGCAGGATCAGCCCGAGCACGGTCACGTCGACGATGCTCTGGTACCACGCCGAGAAATACAGGCGGTTGTCGAAGAAGTACAGCCCGCTGAGCGTCGCGACGATCGAGAACGCCGCGCCGAAGACGGCGAGCGACGGCGAGCGCTCGACCCACGCGAGCGCAAGCAGACCCGCGCCGATGGCGACGATCGGGGCGAAGCCGGGGATCAACCACATGGTCGGGACGAGCCCGATCCATGCGAACGGCAAGGCGTTCAGGAGTCCGAACGTGTAGAGGAACAGCCCCACCCCGACCCACACGTAGGCCGCGAAAGAGGAGCCGATCCCGAGCTCCGCCTCGCGCCGGCGGAAGTACCGCGCGACCGCGAGGTAGCCGAGCGAGCCTGCCACCAGCCAGTAGAGGTAGACCCAGGGGAAGGCCCAGCCCCCAAACGCCAACTGCTGCGCGTACAGCGGAGCGCTCACGATCGTGAGGATTCCGAACAGCACGAGCGGGAACCACTCCGCGCGCAGGTCGGCCCGGGCCCGGCGGCGCTGGGTCTGCGCCGACGCGAGCATCTCCATCGCATCGCCCGCCTGCATCCCGATGTTCCCTTCTTCCGTTTCCATCTCGGCAGTTACTTTACGATGCAAAGTCCTTTGCCGTCAAGAGGGATCCCGAAATCGCCTAGAAGCGGGGGGTCTCGCGGTATTCGCCGAACACGCCCTGGAGCGCGCCGACGATCTCGCCCTCGGTGCACGAGGCCCGCGCGCAGTCGACCAGCAGGGGGATCAAGTTCTCGTCGGTCCCGGCCGCCTCGCCCAGGCGTCGAAGCGCCGCCGCCGCGGTCCCCGCATCGCGAGTCGCGCGGACCTCTCGCACCGCCGCGATCTGCCGGGCCTCCGACTCGGGCCCGATGACGAGGGTGTCGATCTCGTCGCCCTCCTCGGTGACGAACTCGTTGACGCCGACCTTGACGAGCCGTCCCTTCTCGTGCAGCGCCTGCTCGCGGAACGCCGCGTCCGCGATCTCGGACTGGAAGTAGCCGCGCTCGATGCCGGCGAGCATCCCGTCGAGCATCGACCCGTCGCCCATCTCGCGGACCCTGGCGAAGTACTCCTCCGCCGCTTGCTCAATCCGATCCGTCAGCGCCTCCACGAAGTACGAGCCGCCGAGCGGGTCGATCACGTCGGCGGCACCCGTCTCGAACGCGATCACCTGCTGCGTTCGCAGCGCGATCTCCGCCGCCTTCTCGGTGGGGAGCGCCAGCACTTCGTCGAGGGCGTTCGTGTGCAGGGACTGGGTGCCACCCAGCACCGCGGCGAGTGCCTCGATCGCCGTCCGCACGATGTTGTTCTCCGGCTGCTGCGCGGTGAGCGAGCACCCAGCCGTCTGCGTGTGGAATCGCAACCGCCACGACTGCTCGTCGCGCGCCCCGTACACGTCGCGCAACCAGCGCGCCCAGATCCTGCGCGCCGCGCGGAACTTGGCGATCTCCTCGAAGAAGTCGATGTGGCTGTTGAAGAAGAACGACAGTCCCTGTGAGAACGTGTCGACGTCGAGGCCCCGGCGCTGCCCGAGCTCGACGTAGGCGAACCCGTCCGCCAGCGTGAAGGCGAGCTCCTGCGCCGCAGTGGATCCCGCCTCGCGGATGTGATAGCCGCTCACGCTGATCGGATGGAACTTGGGAACCTCCGTCGCGCAGAACTCGATGAGGTCGCCGATCAGGCGAAGATGCGGGCGCGGCGGGAACAGCCATTCCTTCTGCGCGATGTACTCCTTCAGGATGTCGGTCTGCAGTGTTCCGTCCAGCGACGACCACGCGACACCCTGCTCCTCGGCAGCGGCGAGGAAGAACGCGAACAGGATCACGGCGGGACCGCTGATCGTCATCGACGTCGTGATGGCGGCGAGGTCGATGCCATCGAAGAGCGCCCGCAGGTCGGCGAGCGAGTCGGCCGCGACCCCACACCGGCCGACCTCGCCCTCCGCACGCGGGTCGTCGGAGTCGCGTCCCATCAGCGTCGGCATGTCGAATGCGACGGACAGTCCTCCCTGGCCCTGGCGAAGCAGGAACTTGTAGCGCGCGTTCGTCTCGGCGGGCGTGCCGAAGCCGGCAAACTGCCGCATCGTCCACAGGCGTCCCCGGTACATCGTCGGGTACACGCCCCGCGTCATCGGGAATCGCCCCGGGTAGCCGAGGTCCCGGTCGTAGTCGAGGCCCGCGACGTCCTCGGGTGTGTAGAGCGGCCGGAGCGGCTCACCCGAGATCGTCGCGAAGTCGGCGTCGCGCTCGCCCGAGCGCCGGTAGTCCTCTTCCCAGTGCTCGCGGGCCGTCGGCGAGCCCTGACCGGCTGCGTTCGTGGAATGGTCGGGCATGGTCGGTACCTGCAGACTCCTTCCGGCGTCAGGAGCCGGTTTCCTCGTTCACATCGGCACGCACGCCGGCGCGGTTCAAGACTAGCTCCGTCGCGCGATAGGGATCGATCCGGCGGGACGCGAGCCCGGCGGCGATGCCGTCTCCCGAAGGGTCGGCGAGCAGCTCGCCCACCTCGCGGCTGAGCCGCGCGGCGGCCATCGCCTGCACCTCCTCGATGGCGCGGCGGCGGCGGCGCTCCTCGAGCGAGCCGGATGCCGCGGCGTGCCGCCGGTGCTCCTCCACGGCCGCCAGGATGTCGTCGATCCCCGAAACCGCGACGGCCGAGGTCACAACGACCGGCGGCACCCATGCGCCGTGCTCGCCCATCCGCAGCATCTGGTGCAGCTCTCGCACCGTGTCGCGGACGTCGCCCAGGTCGGACTTGTTCACGACGAAGACGTCGGCCACCTCGAGGATTCCGGCCTTGGCGGCCTGCACCGCGTCGCCCCAGCCCGGCGCGATCACGACGAGCGTCGTGTCGGTCGCGGCAGCCACCTCCACCTCGGCTTGTCCGACGCCGACGGTCTCCACGATCACCACGTCCTTGCCCGAGGCGTCGAGGATGCGGATCGCCTCCGGCGCGGCCAGCGCCATGCCGCCCAGGTGCCCACGGGTCGCCATCGAACGGATGAACACGCCGGGATCGGTCGCGTGCTCCTGCATGCGCACGCGGTCGCCTAGCAACGCGCCGCCGCTGAGAGGCGACGAGGGGTCGATCGCCAGGACGGCCACGGTCGAGTCCTTGGCGCGAAGCGCGCCCACCATGGCGTTCGCGAGGCTCGACTTCCCGACGCCGGGCGGCCCTGTGATCCCGATCGTGTGGGCACGGCCGGTGAGCGGGAACACCCCGGCCGAGAGCGCAGGAAGCTCGGCGGCGCCGTCCTCCACCATCGAGATCGCCCGCGCCACGGCCCTTCGATCTCCGGCCTTCACCTGCTCGACGAGACGACCGATCTGCACGCGCACAGGGTACCCGCCGCGACCTCCGCAGCACGGATGCCGCACGCCGCGTCGCTCAGACCGTCACGGCCGACCGAGGGGTTCGGGATGACCGAAACCGGGGTCGCAGGAGAAGCCGAGGTTCCGGGGGAGCGGTGGCATCGCGTACGTGCGCCGTACGACGATCTGGTTGATCCGCTCGCGGTGGATGAGGGCACTCGTCACCTGCGAGCCCGTGAGGTTCTGGAAGCGATCGCCCAGCAGATCGACGATTCTCCGAGGCTGGGTGGGAGCGGGGATGTACCAGGATCGTCCACCATGCGATGCCAACGCTTCGTAGAAGGGACGAACGACGATCCTCAGATCGAATGCGTCGACCGGCTGGCACACGTCGTAGCCCACCCGGACGACGAACGATCCGCGATGGACTGCGGCAACGCCGGGCTCGACCCCCCAGGCCGCGTCGGCAGTCGAGGAGACGATGGTTCCCTCGGGGAGATCCGTGGTGACCACGATCCGAAGTGCGACGCCCGGCCCGGAGCCCGACGTGACGGAACGAGGGCCGGGAGGGAGCGAGAGCCAGTAGCCTCCGACGCGTGACACGGACGACGACGGAGGCACCCCCAACCCG
>DASPTB010000206.1:0-4919 GCA_035623615.1 Actinomycetota bacterium | reverse complement strand
CCGTCCGACACGCGAGCACGGCGACCTGGACGTGGAGATCCTGCGCCGAGACCTCTCCGACTTCGCCGGCGCGATTCGAGGCTGGTCGCTCTTTCAGGCGAAGGACGGACGTCTTCGTCGCCACGACGCCGGGGAGCCGCTCCCTGACGGTGTCAACGGCCTGTGGTGCAGGCCGACCGATGACGCGCCGTGGGTGCTCGAGCTGCTTCTGGCGGACGCGGACGGCGACGCGTGGCGCTATCGCCGTGACCACCGGATCTCCCGACTGATCGCCGAGGTTGGTCTCGCGACCGACGAGAGAATTCCCTTCATCGCGCCGGAGATCCAGCTTCTCTACAAGTCGAAGAACCCCCGAGCTACGGACCAGACCGACATCGAAACGGTGCTTCCGCTGATGAACGAATCCCAGCGCGCGTGGCTCGCCTCCGCCCTCGGCACGACTCAGCCCGGCCACACTTGGCTCGAGCAACTCGGGTGAGTTTCAGGGGCGCACACGACCTCCCGATACCGACGGAATGGACCCACGTTTCGTTCTTGCCGTGATCCAAGTGACGTGGTCCACGATCTACTTCACCGTCCAGACGACACTGTGCGTCGCCTTCGTGATCTTGGGGAGATCGGAGCGGGCTTCCCTTCGAGAGCACAAGGCTGCCCTGAAGACAGCGTTGGGGAGGGGCTTCCGGAGGGCCAACCGGATCCAGCACCTTGCTGCGAGCGGACGCCCCGTCGATCCGAGCGACGCGGAAGCGGTGCGTGCCTATGTGGATTGGACAGCCTGGTACTGGGCTTCTCCCCGCCGCCGTCTGTCCGCTTGGCTCGGGGCGCTTCTGATCCTGTGGCCCGTCCTGGTCTTCACTCCGATCGACGTCTTCCTTGGAAACTGGGGCAGGGCGATCGTCGAACTGTGCTTTGGTTTGGCGGCGGGAGGCATCGCCCTGTTCGTCGTCCGATGGAACAGGAAGCTGAGGAGGACGGCCGAGGTGAACGGATGGGGGCGCGAGCCCGTTTAGGGCCGCGTGTGTACGCACCCGCCCGATGGGGCGGGTACCGGGCGGGCGCAGGGAGTTCGGCCCAGGGGGTGTTGCCGAAGCGGCGCGGCCGGTCCCCGAGAAACACGTTCTTTCCGTTTCGCAGGGGAGCCGGCCGCGCCGGGGCCTGCGAAATTGCCGGTCGGAGGGGCTCCGGTCGGGGGCTCTGCCTCCCGATAAGCTGTTCGGGAATACCTCGTGGTTGGAAGGGATGAGATGAAAGAAGGAATTCACCCCGAATACGTGGTTTCCCGGGTCACGTGCTCGTGCGGCAACTCGTTCGTGACCCGCTCGACCAAGCCCGAGATCCACGTCGAGCTGTGCTCGGCTTGCCACCCGTTCTACACGGGCAAGCAGAAGCTGGTCGACACCGGAGGGCGCGTCGAGCGATTCCAGCGGCGGTACGCCAAGACGGGAACCGTCGCCCAGACCGCCACGCCCGACCAGGCGTAGGCCCGCGCCCGCCCGGCTCGGCCGGGCGACACGGAGGATCGCGAGACCGGTGGCCGAGCAGCCCCATTACTACGGAGGACAGGCCGTCCTCGAAGGGGTCATGATGCGCGGCCGCGACCATTGGGCCGTGGCCGTGCGCCGGCCGGACAGGTCGGTCCACGTGGAGTCGCACGACATCCGCTCCAGCGAGGGCAGGAAGCGCTTCTACGGCTGGCCGTTTCTGCGCGGCGTGTTCGCGCTCGGGCAGGCGCTGTCGATCGGCGTGCGTGCGCTGACGATCTCCGCGAACCAGTCGCAGGAAGAGGAGAATCAGCTCACGGCCGGCCAGATGGCGTTCACCATGGCCATCGCCTTCGTCGTGTTCACCGCCGTCTTCGTCGTCGCGCCGTTCATCGGCTTCCGGGCACTTCGCGGCGAGGTCTCATCGAGCGTCGCGCGTAACCTCCTCGAGGGGCTCGCGCGGGTCGCGCTCTTTCTCCTCTACATCGCGCTGATCGGGCGACTGAAGGAGATGCGTCGCGTGTTCCAGTACCACGGTGCCGAGCACAAGACCATCGCCGCGTTCGAGCACCACGATCGCCTCGAGCCCGACGCCGTCGATCGCTACTCGACGCTGCACGTCCGGTGCGGGACGAACTTCCTGCTCATCGTGATGATGCTCGCGATCCTCGTGTATGCGTTCTTCCCGTCGAAAGGAATCCTCGTCGGCATCCTCGCGCGTGTGGTCGCCATCCCGCTCATCGCGGGGCTGAGCTTCGAGATGCTCCGGCTGGGTGCGAGATTCGAGCGCTCACCGGTCATGCGTGTGCTGATGAAGCCGGGGCTCTGGCTCCAGAAGATCACGACGCAACCCCCCGACCGTGGCCAGATCGAGGTCGCGATCGCCTCGTTCAACGAGGTCCTCAACCGCGAGGGAAAGCTCGGCGAGCCGGGCGCCTCCGTCGCGGGGGCGGCGGAGCCCGCCTAGCGCTTCGCGTCCGAGCCCTCGTCGGGGGCCCGGTACATGTGCGCGGTGAGGAGCGCGACGCCGATCAGCGCCAGGCCGGCCACGAGCAACGACACCGGGAGGCCGAGCGCCGGCGCGAAGTACTGGATGCCGACGCGCAGCACGTACAAGAAGAGCGCGACCGCGCCCATGAACAGCAGCTTGGTCTGGCGCAGCCAGACGCTCGCGGCCATGACCGCGCCCGCGCTCACGAGGCCGAGGAACACCGGCCACCCGAGGTCGGTCACGAACGGTGCCGCGAGAACCGGAAGCGCACCGAGCGCGTACGACGCGCCGACAGGCCGCAACGCCCCGAGCCTCGTCAGGCCCAGCCACGCGAGGCCGAACACCCACGGCGCCAGGACCGAAGTCGTGGCGGTCGCGTCGCCCCGCACGAGCCCGGCGATGACGGTCCCCATGCACGCGGCCCAGAGGGCGAAGAGCTGCGCCGCGCGAGGGCGCCATGCCCACAGGACCCCCGCGTACACGACCGTGGCGCCGCACGCGGCCAGGGCCGTGGTCGCGGCGGAGGGCTTCCATACGTCAACGCCGAAGATCGCCACGAGCCCGCCGAACGCGACGGCCGAGAGCAGCCACAGCACGCTCGCGAGGCGTTCGAACGCCGGCTCGCGGCTGTCGCGGAGCCTCCACCCGCCGGCCAGGAGGGCGACCGTGACGAGCGCATCGACGGTCACGTGCGCGGAGACCCCGAGATCGGCCCAGTGCAGACCGAGCAGAACCGCGACCGCTCCGGTGGCGAGCATGGCACCGACGTAGGCGAGCACCTCCGTGACGAGCGGGATCTCGCCGCCCCCTCGACGTTTGACGGTCGCCGCTCGCTCGGCCTCGTCGCGCCGGATGGCGTCGGCCTGCTCGGGCGAGATGATCCCGGAGGCGACGGCGCCGCGCAGCGTTTCCGTGAGGTCGACCCGCCTCGGAGCGTGCCCTCCCGGGTGGGATGTGTCGTCGTCGATCGCGTGTGTCGTCGGCATCGAGATCCTCCACTCCATCGTCGTCCCGTGCGGCGGGGCGGTCCATGAGGTGTTGTCCCTGATTCCGGGGGACCCTTGGCGCGCCGGGTCCGCACCCTCGCCGGCCGGGATAATGAAGCCGCCATGTCCACCACAGACCGTTTCGCAGAGATTGAACGCCGTCACGAGGAGCTGACCCGGGAGCTGTCCAGTCCCGACGTCGCCTCGGATCCGTCGCGCCTGCGCGAGCTCGGCAAGGCGCACGCCGAGCTGGACGAGATCGTGCGGGCGCACCGCGCGGTAGTCGATGCGGAGCGGCAGGTGTCCGAGTGGCGGGACATGTCCCGTGCCGAGAAGGATCCGGCGACCGCGGCCGAGTTCCGGTCGGAGGCGGAGGCGTCCGAGGCCCGCCTCCCCGCGCTCCGCGAGCGACTCGAGGATCTGCTGCTGCCGAAGGACCCCAACGACGACAAGGACGTGCTGGTCGAGATCCGGTCGGGCGCGGGCGGGCAGGAGGCGGCGCTGTTCGCGGGTGAGCTTCTGGAGATGTACGAGCGCTACGCGGAACGGCAGCACTGGAAGACGGAGGTGCTCTCGTCGAGCCCGTCCGACCTGGGGGGCTTCAAGGAAGTGGTGCTGGAGGTGCGAGGGAAGAGCGCCTACTCGCGGCTCAAGCACGAGTCGGGCGTGCACCGCGTGCAGCGCATCCCCGTGACCGAGTCCGGGGGGCGCATCCACACCTCGACGGTGACCGTGGCGGTGCTGCCCGAGGCCGAGGAGGTTGAAGTGACGATCGACCCGAACGACCTGGAGATCCAGGTCTACCGCTCGTCGGGACCGGGTGGCCAAAGCGTGAACACCACCGACTCCGCGGTGCGGATCGTCCACAAGCCGAGCGGGATCAAGGTCGAGGTGCAGGAGGAGCGCTCGCAGCTGCAGAACCGGGAGAAGGCGATGCGGTACCTGCGGGCGCGCCTGTTGAAGCAGGCGCAGGACGAGCAGCAGGCGAAGGAGGCGGCAGCGCGGCGGGAGAAGATCGGGACGGGGGACCGCTCCGAGAAGATCCGGACGTACAACTTCCCGCAGAACCGCGTCACCGATCACCGCGTCGGCGTGTCGGTGCACAACCTGCCGGCCGTGCTCGCGGGAGACCTGGACGAGTTCGTGGAGGCGCTCATGGCGGACGAGCGCGCCCGGCGACTCGGAGCAGCCGGCGATGGGGGCTGACGCGGACGTGGACGAGGCCGCGGGCGACGGTCTCAGGCCGGCCGAGGTCGTGCGACGCTCGGCCGCATACCTCGAGCGCCACGGGGTGGAGAGCCCGGCCGCGAACGCCGAGACGCTGCTGATGCACCTGCTGGGAACGGATCGCGCCGGGTTGTACGCCCGGCGCGAAGGGCTCGACGCGCGGACGGCGCGGCTCTACGGTCGCGCGCTCTGCCGCCGGTGCACGGGAACGCCGCTGCAGCACATCACCGGCGA
>DASPTB010000199.1:0-3246 GCA_035623615.1 Actinomycetota bacterium | reverse complement strand
TGGCCACGACGAGCTCGGGGATGATCACGTTCACGACTGTTCCCTGCCGGGCCGTCGCCTCCCGGATCTCGCGGAGCACCGGCGGCCCGAGGTCCCGGAACGGCGCGTCGACCAGATCGAGCTCCACGGGGATCCGGCGATCGAGCCACTCGTTCCAGATGGGCTCCACCTCGGCCGGGTCGAACGCGAAGTACACGGCGCGGAGACCGTCCGGCTGGAGGCTGGTCGCGTAGTTGATGGCCTGGACGGACGCGTCGCTGACCCCGGCGATCATGACCAGGACCTCCCGCCGGTGCGGGATGGTCGCACGCACGGGCTCCGGCGCGTCCGGGGGCGACAGCACCGGCACGTCGGTGATGACGACGCCGGGCTCGGACAGCAGGCGAAGCTTCATCGGGAACGTCGGCGCTCGCAGCGCCGCGACCATCGACGGTCTGGTGAAGGTCTCCGGGACGATCACTCCGAGGAAGTCCCGGTCGGTGGCCGGCATTGCGCGCAGATATTCCACCAGCGCCTCGGCGGGCCGTCCGTGCGCCCGGACGACGTCCAGCGGGACCGATCCTCGGGTGAGGGCGTCCCACCGCTCACGGAGGTCGGCGTCGTGGCCGTTCGCGACGTGCACCGCGCGGAAGTCGTCGCTGAACGCGCGGACATAGCCGAGCGCGCGGCCGGTTGCCGGGCCGACGTCGGGAACGTAGAGGACCGCCGAGGTCCTCGGGCGGGCCTGGACCGAGACCGCACCCCGATGGAGCTTCTCGCCGACGCGAGCGTAGTGGCGACGGACCGCGTAGAACCCGGTCATCATCAGCGGCACCGCGACGATGACGATCCAGGCGCCGTGCATGAACTTCGTGCGGATCACGATCAGGGTGACGACCCCCGTGGCGACGGCGCCGATCCCGTTGATGAGTGCCCGGTGCCGCCAGCCCGCGGCCTGCGGGCCGCCCTTGCGCGCCGCACGGAACCAGTGGCGGACCATCCCGGTCTGCGACAGCGTGAACGCGGTGAAGACGCCGACGACGTACAGCTGGATCAGCGCGTCGACGCTCGCGCGGAAGATCAGGATGAGCAGGCACGAGAAGACCGTGAGGACGATGACGCCGTTGGAGAACACGAGGCGGTCGCCGCGATTCTCGAACTGCCTCGGCAGGAACCGGTCCCGGGCGAGGATGGCCGACAGCCGCGGGAAGTCCTGGAAGGAGGTGTTGGCGGCGAAAATCAGGATCGCGAACGTGAACGCCTGGACCACGTAGAACATCGGCCCCCCGCTCCCGCGAGTGGGGCCGGGGAACGCGGCACGCGCGATCTCGGAGATGACCGAGACGCTGGTGCTCGGCAGCGCGTGCATGCCGACCGCGAGAACGGTGACGCCGAGGAACATCGTGACGGCGATCGCCCCCATGATGGTGAGCGTCTCCTGCGCGTTGCGCCACTGCGGCCGGCGGAACGCCGAGACGCCGTTCGAGATGGCCTCGACGCCGGTCAGCGCGGTGGACCCGGAGGCGAAGGCGTGGAGGATGACCATGAGCCCCACCGCCGCCAGCGGGGGGCCGACCGGGACGGGGTTCGGGACGTACGCGCGGGGGCATCCGCCGACACAGCGCAGGCCGCCCACCAGGAGCATCGCGAACACCGACAGGATGAAGCCGTACGCGGGCAGGGCCACGAGGAAGCCCGACTCTCGGACACCCCGGAGGTTCGCGACGGCGATCACGGCGACCGCGGCCAGGGAGATCTCCACCTTGTAGGGATCCAGGGCCGGAACCGCCGAGGTGATCGCGACGACGCCGGCGACGACGGACACGGAGACGGTCAGCACGTAGTCGGCCAGCAGCGCCGCGGCGGCGACCAGGCCGGCGGGCACGCCCAGGTTGTCCTTGCTCACGACGTAGGACCCCGCGGCCGTGGGGTAGGCGCGGACCGTCTGCCGGTAGGACGCGACGACCATCACCATCAGCAGGGAGATGACGATGGCGATCGGAAGGACCAGCGTCCTCGCCGAGATCGACACCATGACCAGCACCAGCAGGGCCTCCTCCGTCGCGTAGGCCACGGAGGAGAGCGCGTCGGAGGAGAACACCGGCAGCGCCAGGAACTTCGGCAGCAGGGTGTGCTCCATGTGGGCCGTCGGACGGGCCCTGCCCACCACCAGGCGGCGGATGAGTCCGATGCGCCGCCTCGCGCCGTTCGCCGGCGGCGGTTTCCCGGGGGGCGAGTGCCCGTCCTGGGGCACGCCGATCGGAGGGGCCGGGGCGGCCTTGCCACCGGCTCCCCGCTCACGGAGGAGATCGGTCGATGCGACGGGCTCCACGCATCGATGCTGGAGCGGCCGCCATAAGCGGAGCCTAAGGAAACCGGCTCGGGCGCTACGGGAAAGCTAAGGGACGGGGCGCGCGGTCACCGGCTCGCGAGCCGTGCGTCGGCGGCGCCGGTCGCGAGCTCCGGAACGAGCAGGGCGGCGTCCACCGTTCCCACGCCGCTGGCCAGGTCGTACCCCGGCTCCGCGTGGAACCCGGCGACGCGGTGCCAGCGGCCGTGCTGCTTGAAGCTGACCGTGTTGTTGCCCGTCGTCACGTCGACGATCCCGGGCGCCCCCGCCGCCGACAGCGCGTAGAGCGTCGGATTGATCAGCCCGAGCCGCCTGCCCGCGTACTGGTCGGCGATCGCCACGATCCCGGCGAACTCGGGTGAGGCCTCGCTCGTCCCGCAGGCGAGCGACCAGCCGGCGTGCTCGCCCGGGAAGCTCTGATACATGACGACCTGGCCGGCGCATGCCGCGCTCATGGCGATGTCCGGGACGCCGCGGTGGTGGCCGACGACCGGCTCCACCCCGGTCTGATAGGAGGGCCGCCGGAAGAAGATCGAGAGCCCTCCGCCGCCCGCGGTGGGCGTCGGGGCAGGGTTGCCGTCGAAGAAGCGCTGCACCGCCTTGTTGTAGGTGTCGTTCCACACCGTGTCCGGCGAGGTGCGTCTGCCTCCGTCGCTCAGGTGCAGCAGGGTGCCGCCCATGCCCGTGACGAGCGGATCGGAGCCGGGCCAGTCGACGACGGGGTAGGTGAAGAAGTCGTCGCCGTGCCCGTCGTAGTCGGTTGCGCCCGCGTCGCTCGTCGCCGCCAAGACGGTGACGTCGTGACGGGCCGCCTTCAAGTACGCGCCGCGAAGGTCGAGCATCGCCCGCGCGCCCGGGAAGGTGTTCTCGGTCGCGCCGAAGCTCTGGGAGATGACGTCGCCGAGGCCGTGATCGAT
>DASPTB010000171.1:0-7399 GCA_035623615.1 Actinomycetota bacterium | reverse complement strand
CGCGACCGGACGTCGCCCGTGACGTGCGCGGCGGGCAACACGATCACGCGGTCGCTCACTGAGACCACGTCGCCGCGGACCGTGCCGGCGATGGTGACCGTCCCGTGGAACGCGACGACCGAACCGTTGACCGTTCCCGCGACGATCACCGGACCGTCGAAGATGACGATGCTGCCGGCCGACTCGTTGGGGACGACGACGGCGCGGCCCTCGATCACCACCTGCGGCCCGATGCTCGTGCCCGCGTCGCCGGCCGCGAACGCCGGCGCGATCGAGATGGCGCAGACGGCGGCAAGGAACCCGAGGACGAACGCGAAGCGTGGGAGCGCTCGGATCTTCATGGCCGTTCCCCCTTCCTGCGACGGACCGGACACCGATCCCCGTAGGGTACCGTTGGCCGCATGGCCGCGTCGCGCTGGACTTCGCAGAACGTCCGCCACGCGGCGGGCTTCGCCTTCGGCTACGGGCGCAATCCTGCGGCCCGCGTCTACGAGAGCATCGGCCCGGCCAACTTCTTCGCACCCGCGCCCGGATGGCTCAATCTCGGTCTGTGGGAAGGTCCGGGCACGGAGGACGAAGCGCCCGCTGCGGTGCGCCGGTTGGTGGAGCGACTCGCCGGGAATCTCCCCGCCGGCGGCGCCGTCGTCGACGTCGGCAACGGCCTCGGCGCGCAGGATCCGGTCGTCGCGAGCGTCGTTCGCCCATCCGCCCTCACCGCGGTCAATGTCACCGAAGCGCAGCTGAGGGCTGGCCGCGAGCGCTTGCGGGAAGCCGGCGCCCGGGCCGTCGTCGGCGACGCGGTGCGGCTGCCCCTGCGAGCGAGGTGCGCCGACGGCGTTATCAGCGTGGAGGCGGCGTTCCACTTCGCCTCGCGCCGGGTCTTCTTTGAGGAGGCGTTCCGGGTGCTGCGCCCCGGCGGCATCCTGTCGATGTCCGACGTCCCGACGCGGCGGATGCCGAGAACGCCCGGCGAGCTGGTGGCGGGCGTGGGGCAGCTGCGGCTGTGGGGGCTGCCGCTGTCGGCAGTGGCGGCCCCCGAGGACATCGCCGCCGCCGTGAGCGGGGTGGGGTTCGTCGACGTCTCCGCCGAGCTCGTGGGTGACCGCGTGATCGAGCCCGCTCTGCGGCTGGTCAAGGACCGGCTGCGCGGGCCCACGCCGCTCCCGCGCTCGCAGCACCTGGCCGCGGCGCTGTTTGTCCGTCACGTCGACCTGCTGTGGCGGCGCGGGCTGATCGAGTACCTCCTGCTGTCGGCGCGCAAGCCCTGAACCGAGCCGGGCGTCCCGTCGCGAGGATCGATCCCGCGTACGCTTGAGCCGACGTGGACGATCGCCGATCTCCGTGGAAATGAGCCAGAAGAACCCGGGGCAGGGCGCCGGGCCGTGGGCCCAGGCCCCGGTGCCGCCGCCGATCCCGCCGCCGCCGTCGCGGACGCCGCCGGGTCCGTCGGTTCCGGCCGCCGCCGCGCCGCCGCGCCGCCGCGCCGGCCTGGCCTGGGCGATCGTGCTGGGCGCCATCGGCGTCCTGCTCGTTGGCGTCCTGATCGGCTACTTTGCGTTCCCGCCGCCCGGCCTTCGACTCCCCGGAACGGTCGCCGGCGTTCCCCGCCTGTCGGGCGGCCGCTGGGACGGCATGACCGGGGAGATGATCGGCGCCGCCGGTCTGAGCGGACACGAGAACGTCGCCGGTGTCTACGGCACGGGGGGGAAGGTGGGCTTCGCGTTCCTCGGATCCGACGCCCCGTCGGCGCCGTCGGAGAACTCGGCCACGATCGCGCTGCTCGCGCAGTACTTCGAGGTGGCGCTGGGCTCCACGTTCAACGTCGACCTCACGCAAACTGTGACCGTCCGGCGCGGTGACGTCACCTATCAGTGCACGCCGATGGGGCTGTCGTCCGTGACGGGCTCCGCGTGCGCGTGGAACGACTCGCGGACGACGGGGTTCGTGATGTCGTTCGGCGCGTCCGGCAATGCCATCGACCTGACCGCGGCCGTGCGCAACGCCGCCGTGGGGTAGTCGGCTTCTCCGACGTGGCCGGTCGCCCGGCTACGTCCGCGCGAGGGCGCCCGCCGTCTGGGCGAAGACCTCGGTGTGCGCGTCCACGTCCTGCTCGGTCGTTGCCGGGGACATGAGCGCCATGTTGTGAAACGGCGTGAGCAGGATGCCGCGGTTGAGTGCGAACAGGTGCGTGAACCTGGCCAACTCGTGGTCGTCGGCCGCGGCCGCTTCGCCGCCCGTGCGCGGAGGTTGCGCGCAGAACCAGTACTCGGCACGGCATCCGAGACGCTGCACCTCCCAACCGAAGCCGTGGTCCTGGATCACGCGCTTCACGCCGTCGGTCCAGCGCTCGCCGAGCGCGATCATCCGGTCGAACGCTCCGTCGGTGAGGACGTTCTCGAGGGTGGCCCGCATGGCGGCGAGCGAGAGCGCGTTCCCCGACAGGGTTCCCCCGACGCCGCCGACGTCCGTGGTGGGCATCTCGGCCATGGCCGCGTTCACGCGAGCCGCGACCTCCTCGCTCATTCCGTAGCACGCGGCGGGAACGCCCGAGGCCAGCGGTTTCCCGATGGTCAGGAAGTCGGGCTCGAGCCCCCACGCGCGGGTGGCGCCGCCGGGTCCGGCGCAGATGCAGTGGGTCTCGTCGATCACCAGGTACGAGCCGTACTCACGCGTGAGGCGGCGGAGCGCGTCGTGGAAGCCCGGGTCGGGCAGCACGATGCCGATGTTCGTGAGCGCGGGCTCGGCCAGCACGCACGCGACGTCCTCGTGGGCCAGCGCCTTCTCCAGCTGATCGACGTCGTTGAACTCGACGACGCGCGTCGTGAGCGACGGATCGACGGGCGCGCCGATGTTTCCCGGCCGCGCCCGCTGCGCGCCGTGCTCGAGGGTCGAGATCGTCTCGTCGACCGAGCCGTGGTAGCACCAGTTGAAGACGAGGATCTTCGGCCGCTTCGTGATCTCCCGTGCCAGCCGGATGGTGAACCGGTTGGCGTCGGTCGCGGTCAGGCAGAATTGCCAGTAGGGCAAGCCGAAGCGCCTCGCCATCTCGCGGCCGACCCAGATGGAGTCCTCGGTCGGGAGCATCGTCGTGATTCCCCTCGCCGACTGACGCGCGATGGCCTCGACGGCTTCCTTCGGCGCGTGGCCCGTCATGGCGCCGGTGTCGCCCAGACAGAAGTCGATGTACGTGTGGCCGTCGACGTCGGTGAACCTCGCGCCCTCCGCCTCGGCGACGAACACGGGATACGGCCCGGCCCACTCGGTCATCCACGGCATCGGCACGCCGGCCAGCAGCGACCGCTTGCCTTGCTCGAAGAGCTCGCCCGACTTGGGGTGGTCCTGGACGAACCGCTGCGTCTCCCGACGCATCAGGTCCGCCAGCCTCGAGCGGTCCACCGTGCCTTCCACAGTCAACCCCCCTCGCGCTCGCGCCACGCGGCGAGCACCTCGTCCTCTCGTTCCCTCGAGATGCCCGCCCAGAACTCGCCGAGCGGCCCCGGCGGGCGGGCCAGTTCCCACGCCAGGGTGTCCGCCGCGGTCTCCTCCGCCGGGCGGAACGACAGCCCTGCCGCGACCGCGCGCCGGTTGTCGAAGACGGCGAGCCCTTCCGGATCGCTCTCCGGGATCCACAGCGGCAGGCCCATCCACGGCTCGACCTTCTGCTCCAGCAGGAACGACTCGTCGGCCCAGACGACGTCGGGCGTCGTCCCCGCCGCCGCCGCGCACGCGGCGAGCGCTTCCCTCATGGTCAGAGGGCCCGCCGGCCCGTCGGCGTTGAACACCCCCGGCGTGCCGCTCTCGAGGAGGCGGAGCATCCACGAAGCCAGGTCCCGCCCGTCGATGAACTGCACCCGGCGGTCGGGCGGGGCGGGCGCGAGCACCGGGCGCCCGTCCGCGGCGTCGTGCATCCGCCGGACCCAGTACGTGAAGCGGTTGCTCGGGTCGAAGGGCCCGACGATCAATCCGGGCCGCACGACGGTCGCGCGGTCGCCGAAGGATTCCTGCACGACGCGCTCGCAGGCGACCTTCAGCCCTCCGTAGTGCTCCATGACCTCTTCGACGCCGGGCGGCGGGGGCTCGGCGAGCGGACCGTCCTCGTCGACCGGCGGGCCGCCGCGCGCGACGGCGTACACCGACTCGCTCGACACGAAGAGATAGCGGCCCACGGCGGGCGCCAGCAGCTCGGCCGACTGCGCCACAACGCGGGGCACGTACCCCGACGTGTCGAGCACCGCGTCGAACGTGCGTCCGCGAAGCGGGTCGAGTCCGCCGTCGCGGTCGCCGCGCATCTCCTCCGCGTCGGAGAACAGTCCCGGCGCCGACTTCCCGCGGTTGAACAGGGTCACCTCGTCACCGCGGGCCAGTGCCTGGTCCGCCGCGTGCCGGCCGAGGAAGTGCGTTCCCCCGAGGATGAGCAGCCGCATGGCCGGAGCCTACCCGAATCGCCGGAAACGACCCGGGCTACGCGACGGGTCGCGTCGATCGAGCACGGCGGCCGAAGCCCGACGCGCGCGCCAGGTCGGCGAAGCGCGCGCTCAGCTCGGGGAGCTGATGATGGGCGTTCAGGCCGCTCGGGTTGGGCAGCAACCAGATGCGAGCCTCGCCGATCCGTTCGGCCTGCTCGCCGATCGCGCCCCGGGGGCGTTCGAACGCCGTGCGGTAGGCGCCGAGTCCGAGGATCGCGACGAATCCCGGATGCACGCGCCGCAGCTTCCGCACGAGCGTGCGCGCGCCCGCACGGAGCTCCTCGGTGGACAGGTCGGCGGCGCCGGCGGAGGCCCTCTGCACGATGTTCGTGATGCCGATGCCGAGCTTCGTCAGGTCGCGGTCCTCGTCGGGCCGCAGCACGTGGGGCGTGAAGCCGCCTCCGTGCAGCGCCTTCCAGAAGCGGTTCCCCGGCCGCGCGAAGTGATGACCCGTCGCTGCTGAGTACAGACCGGGATTGATGCCGACGAAGACCACCCGCAGGCCGGGGCCGAGGACGTCGGGGACGCGACGGCCGGCGGCCGCCGCGAGCTGCGCCTGCGTGGGCCGGATGCGCGCCCGCCCGGCGGCCGCCGAGCTCACCCGGGCCGGCGCGCCAGGATGTTCAGGCGCACGTACTCGATCACGGGCTCGCGCATCCGTGACGCGACGTCGTGCACGAAGGTCACCCGCTGGTTCTCCGGGATGCGGGCGAGATGCGCCCGCAGGACGACGGTCGCGAGAAACGTCTCGAGCGGGTCGCCGGGCTCGAAGCGCGTGGGCTCGTCGTGCGTCCAGACCTCGACATCGACGAACCCCGCGGCGCGCAATCGCCGCGCCGTCTCTCCCGGCGACGCGAAGAAGACCGCGCCCTCCCAGTCGTCGCCCGCCTCGCGCACGGCGCGCATCACGTTCGCGACGTTCCCCTCCGCGCCGCACTGGGCGACGAGGCGGGCGCCGGGTTCCATCACGCTCGCGAGGTTGGCGAAGAGCGCGTCGTGGTCGAGCACCCAGTGGAACGTCGCGTTCGAGAACACCGCGTCGACGGGGTCCCCGACGTCGAGCGGTCGGCCGAGGTCGGCGACGAGGAACCGAACGCGCGGGTTGTCCGCCAGGTTCGCGCGCGCCTGCTCGATCATCCGCCGAGACCGGTCGATGCCCAGAACGGTGCCGCGCGGCAGGCGATCGGCGAGCAGCGCCGTCACGCGGCCGGTGCCGCACCCGGCGTCCATGACGTGCTCGTCCCCTCGGAGCGTGAGGCGCTCGAGGACGGTCGCGCCCCACCGGGCCATCGGATCGGAGATCCGGTCGTACGTGACGGCGTCCCACTCGGCAGTCATCGGCGCGGACGATCCTAGCGGCGTCGGGCATCCCGGCCGTGGGGGCGCTTGACGGCGACGGCGGGAAGGTGCCGTGTGGGATGCTGGCTCGATGAGCGAGCACGACGAGTACCTGGCGGCCAACCGCGACTTGTGGGACGAGTGGACGGGGATCCACGAGGGTTCGGCCTTCTACGACCTCGATGCGTTCCGGCGCGGCGGGATCCGGCTGCGCCCCTTCGAGATCGAGGACGTGGGTCCGGTCGAGGGGAAGACGCTCCTGCACCTGCAGTGCCACTTCGGGATCGACACGCTCTCCTGGGCACGGCTCGGCGCGAAGGTCACCGGTGCCGACTTCTCGCCGAAGGCCATCGACCTCGCGACGCGGCTCGCGAGCGAGCTCGGCCTCGACGCGACGTTCGTCTGCGCGGACCTGTACGAGCTCCCCGACGCGCTGGAGGGGACGTTCGACGTCGTCTACACCTCGCGCGGCGTCCTCGGGTGGCTTCCCGACATCCCGCGGTGGGCGGAGGTCGCCGCCGGGTTCCTCCGTCCTGGCGGCACGTTCTACCTCCACGAGGTGCATCCCGTGACGCAGGTGTGGCAGGACGAAGGCGTTGGCCCGGGCGAGCTTCGGCTGCACTACCCGTACTTCACGCGCCCCGAGCCCTTCGCGTTCGACGTCGCCGGCTCCTACGCCGACCGCGACGCGCCGGTCGCGACGCGCACCGAGTACGGCTGGAACCACTCGCTGGCCGAGATCGTCACTTCCCTCGCCCAGGCCGGCCTCCACGTGGACCTCCTTCGTGAGTTTCCCTACACCGAGTGGGAGTACCCGTTCTTGGAGGCGCGGGCCGAAGGGCCCGACGAAGCGCGCGGCGACCAGCCGGACGGCGAGACCGAAGCGAGGAAGACGTGGTGGCTCCCGTCCGACGTCGCGGGCGAGTTGCCGCTGTTCTTCGCGCTGCGGGCGACGAAGCCGGAGACGGCGTGAGCGAGCCGGCCGTCACGATCCGGCCGCCGCGACCCGAGGACGCCGCGGCCGTCGCCGATCTCTTGAACGCCTGCTCGGTCGACGACATCGGGATGCCCGACACCGACACCGCCCAGATGCAGCGGTGGTGGAGCCAGCCGGGGTTCGACCCGGCGCTCGACGCGTGGGTGGCCGAGGCTGCGGACGGCGGCATCCTCGGCTACGTCCAGGTGGAGTCGAACGGTGAGGGCGGCGACCTCCAGCTCGACGGGTACACGCATCCCGCGTTCATGGGACGTGGGATCGGCACCCGGTTGCTCGACGCGGCGGAGCGGCGCGCCGTCGAGGTCGCGGCGGCGCACGGGGTCGCTCCGCCCGTCACGGTCCGGCACGGCGCGTGGGCCGAGACGGCACCGACCCGCTTCCTCCGGGCGCGCGGGTACGCGTTCGTGCGCTGCTTCCTCCGGATGCGGATCGACCTCGACGCTCCGCCGCCGGCGCCGGTATGGCCCGACGGCGTTGGCCTGGAGGGGTTCGAACGTGGCCGCGACGAACGTGTCTTCTACGACGTCATCGAGGAGGCGTTCGAGGATCACTGGAGTCATTTCGCGCGCCCGTTCGACGAGTGGATGGCCCACAAGAT
>DASPTB010000170.1:0-17407 GCA_035623615.1 Actinomycetota bacterium | reverse complement strand
CGAGCCTGACAGGCCCGTGAACACGATCAGCTTGTCACGGGGAAGGTCGAGCGTGACGTTCCTGAGGTTGTGCTCACGGGCACCGTGGATCACGAGCCGGTCGGCGCCCACGCGGCCATTCTACGGGGGCCCTGTGACAAGGCTCACAGACGATCGCTAGGCTGGCCGCCCATGGCCGAGAGCGAGGATCTGCAGGCGTTGTCCTCCAAGGAGCTGCACGACCGGGCCATGAAGGTCGCGCGGCACCACCTGGACGCCAGGTTCGTCTGGAACCTCCTGAAGATCATGCCCGAGGCCGAGGCGGCGGCCGGCAACATGCAGCAGGCCGAGTCGGACGTGGTCGGCGACCTGTCCATGTTCAACTCGCCGGTCGGGCTGCTGAACGACCTGCTGAAGTCCGACGAGGGCGAGCTGGCGGACGCTCTGCGCCCCTACTACATCGAGTACCTTCAGCGGCATGCAGGCCACTCGCATGACGACGAGGAGGCCGCCGGCGACGCCGGCTGAGGCCGCCTACGAGGCCAGCTCGGCCAGGGTCGCGAGCCCGTCGTGGACGTCGACGAACCGCGTGGTGAGCGGCGCGAGGCCGACGCGGATCCCCTGGGGCTCTCGGTAGTCTGCGACGACGTTCCGGCGCAGGAGCGCCTCGTAGAGCTCCTTCGCCCGATCGTGCCGGAACAGGACGTGGGAGCCTCGACGCTCGGGGGCGCGCGGGCTTCCGAGCGCGAACCCGAGCGGCGCGAGCCACCGGTCGAAGAGCTCGATCGCGTACTCCGTCAGCGCGATGCCCTTGGAGCGCAAGCGGTCGAGTCCGGCCTCGACGAGCATCCGGACTCCCTCCTCGATGGGCGCCATCGAAAGGATCGGCGGCGTTCCGCTCAGGAAGGCCGTCAGCCCCGGGGCGGCGTCGTAGCCCTGCGCCATCTCGAACGGGTCGCGCCGTCCCAGCCATCCCCAGATCGGCTGCCGAAGCTCCTCCTGCAACCCGGACCGCACATAGAGGAACGCGGGCGCGCCCGGGCCGCCGTTCAGGTACTTGTACGTGCAGCCCACCGCCAGGTCGGCGCCGGATACGGTGAGGTCGACCGGCACCGAGCCCACCGCGTGGCTGAGATCCCAGAGCGTGAGCGCCCCCGCCTCGTGGGCGAGCGCCGTAATGGCCGCCATGTCGGCGATGGCGGCGGTGCGGTACGCGACGTGACTGAGCGTCACGAGCGCGACGCGATCGTCGAGGGCGGCGGCGACGTCGGCGGGCTGCGGACCCTCGACCATGTCGGCGTCGACCCAGCGCAGCTCCATCCCCCGCGCGGCGGCGACGCCCTCGGCGACGTACCGGTCCGTGGGAAAGTTGTCGCGGTCGGTGACGATCGCGGTGCGCCCCGGACGCGCGGCGGCCGCCGCGCTGCACAGCTTGTAGAGGTTGACCGTCGTCGAGTCGCCGACGACCACCTCCCCCGGCCGCGCGCCGAGCAGGCGGGTTCCGATCACGTCGGCGATTTCGCCGGCGAGCTCCATCCAGCCCTCGTCCCAGGCGCGGACGAGGCGGTCGCCCCAGCCACGGCCGACCTCGTCGGCGACCCGATCCACGGTCGCCTTCGGGAGTCGGCCGAGCGAGTTCCCATCCAGGTACACGGTCGAGGGATCGGCGACGACGAAGCGGTTGCGGAACCCCGCCAGCTCGTCGGCTGCGTCCATCGCCTCGGCGCGCGAGCGCGTTTCCGGCTCCTGTGCCGGCGGGACGTCCGCGGTGCCGGTCACGGCACGGGCGGGGTCGGCCCCTCTTCGGGGACGTAGTGCCGCGATCCGTCGTCCGGATCCACCCAAACACGCATCATGCGGCCGGTCGAGGGATCCCGGAACACCTCGGGCGTGCGCTGCCACCCACCCTGAGGCCGATCGCGCTCGCCGTAGCGGCGGATGCCGACGTTGATGAGCACGAGGACCACGATCACGAGGATCGTGATGACGAGCGCCGTCACGCGGGCGCCCCTGCCGGCGCTCCCGCCGATACCACCACGGCCGTCCCGTAGGCGACGACTTCCGCGAGCCCGTTGCCGATGTCGCACGAGTCGAAGCGCATCGCGAGGACGGCGTTGGCGCCCAGGATGCGCGCGTTCTCGATCATCCGGTCCATGGCGTGGCGACGGGCGTCCTCGAGGACCTCGGTGTACTCGGGCACCTCGCCCTGCCGGAGCGACCGGAACCCTCCGGTCACTCCCTTCACGAACCCGACGCTGCGCACGACCAGGCCGAAGACCGTTCCCAGCGAACGATCGATTCGCCAGCCCGGGAACTCGAACGCGGTCGTGATCGGCAACGCCTGGGCCGTGTACTGGGTCTGCATCCGGGTTCTCCCTTCGTGAACAACGACTCGCCGGGAGTCTACGCTGCACGCATGAGCGCACGTGGAACCGCACCGGCGCTGATACGGACGGCGACCGCGGAGGACGCCACCGAGCTGGCTCGAATGCGATGGGAGCACTGCTTCGAGCTGGGCGGCTATCCGGGGGCGGACGGCGCCGCCCTCGACCGCGAGGCATTCGAGGAAGCCTTCGGCGCGTTCCTCGCCGACGCGCTGCGCAGCGGGCGATGGGAAGTTTGGATCGCCGAGGCGAACGGCGCGGCCGTGGCAACGCTCTCCGTCCAACGGGTCGCCGCCGTCCCGACGCCCTGGCAGGTCACGCGTGGATGGGGCTACGTCACCTCGGTGCAAGTCGTCCCCGAGTGGCGAAGCCGCGGCGTGGGCCGTCTGATGATGGACGCCGCGACCACGTGGGCCCGGGACGAAGGGCTCGAGCTCCTGCACCTGTGGCCGAGCCCAGACAGCGTCGCCTTCTACCGCGCGGTGGGGTTCTCCCCCGCCGTGACCGCGATGGAGGCGTGGCTTGTCGACTGACGGGCGGCGTTCGAACAGCGACGCTCAGCGCATTCGCCGGCCGGCGCGCAGGACGTAGCGCACGCTCCCGTACGCGTTCAGGTCCTCGAGCGGGTTCCCGCCGAGTACGACGAGGTCCGCGAGCTCGCCCTCGGCCAGCGGACGGAACGTGATCGTCTCGAGCAGTTGCTCGGGCGTGAGCCCGGCCCGGTGGAGGTGCCAGATCTCGCCGACGTGGATGCCGGGAGGGATCTCACCGTTGCCGAGGTCGGTGCCGTACGCGACCCCCCCTCCGACTGCCAGGAAGCGGCTCAGGTTGTCGAGCGCCGCGTGGAGCTCAGGCGTCTCCTTCCCCCCGCTGTGGATGTCGAGGGTCGACACGATGCGCACGCGTCCGGCCATCGCCGCCAACAGGTCGTCGGGGAGGCGCTCGGTCCAGGGGGTGTGCGCGAGCTCGGCGACGCCCGCCCCGACGGCGCGGGCGGTCTGCCCCTCGCCCTGGACGTGGGCCGTCACGAGCGCGCCGGCTTCTCGTGCCGCGTCGCAGATCGCCACGAGCTCGTCGTCGGAAAGCGTGGGGCCGGCGTCGGCGTTCAACGCGATCTTGACGGCCGCGACGCCGCTGCGGGCCAGGATCGACCGCACGGCATCGGCGGCCTCGTCCGCACCGCGGACCTCCATCGCTGTTCCCCTCGGGGCCCACGCCGCGCGGCTCGGGTAGCCGCCGGGGCACGTGACGATCGGGCCGACTCCGCGGATCAGCGGTCCATCGAACGGCCCTTCCGACTCCTCCGCCGCGGCCCAGATGCGGTCCGGGCTCCACCCGAGGTCACGGACCGCGGTGACGCCGCCCCGCACCACGGCGGCGGCGTCGGCCAGTCCGATGTGCACGTGCCGGTCGACGACGCCGGGCATCAAGAAGCCCTCGATGCGGACGACGTCCTCGGGCTCGTACTCGCCGGTGAACTCCGCCCGAGGACCCGCGTACTCGACGCCGGCGCCGCGGACGACCACGAGGACGTCCTCGACGACCGGCCCTGGTCCGAGCCAGCCGCGGGGCGCGCGCACGGCGAGGATCCCCATCCGCGCATTATCCGCGCTGCCGCCGAACGGCCGCGCCGCAGTTGCGCTGGGCGCGCCCGCGGACGTCCGCCGGGGCGAGCGTCTGCGATAGCATCCGGTTCGGCGCGCCGGGCCGCGCCGGAAGGTTGGACGCCGTGGCGGGATCGCAGTACGACTTCGTCATCGTCGGCGGAGGGTCGGCCGGGAGCGCCCTGGCCAACCGCCTCAGCGCCGACCGGTCGAACCACGTGCTCGTCCTCGAGGCCGGCCGGTCGGACTATCCGTGGGACGTGTTCATCCACATGCCCGCGGCGCTCACGTTCCCCATCGGGAGCTCGTTCTACGACTGGAAATACGAGTCCGAACCCGAGCCGAACATGCACGGCCGGCGGATCTTCCACGCGCGCGGCAAGGTGCTGGGCGGGTCGAGCAGCATCAACGGGATGATCTTCCAGCGCGGCAACCCGCTGGACTACGAACGGTGGGCGTCGGACCCGGGCATGGGGACGTGGGACTACGCGCACTGCCTTCCCTACTTCAAACGGATGGAGAACTGCCTCGCCGCCGTTCGGGACGATCCTTACCGCGGACACGCCGGGCCCCTGGTGCTGGAGCGCGGGCCGGCGACGAACCCCCTGTTCGGCGCGTTCTTCGAGGCGGTGCAGCAGGCCGGGTACGCCCTGACGAACGACGTCAACGGATACCGGCAGGAGGGATTCGGTGCGTTCGACCGCAACGTGTACCGCGGTCGGCGATTGTCCGCGGCGCGCGCGTACCTGCATCCGATCATGGGACGGCCGAACCTGGAGGTGAAGACGCGGGCATTCGTCACGCGCGTGCTGTTCGACGGAAACCGCGCGGTGGGCGTCGAGTACGCGCACGGGCGGGAGGGCGTGCAGCGGGCGTTCGCCGGCGAGGTGCTCCTGTGCGGCGGCGCGTTCAACTCGCCGCAGACGCTGCAGGTCTCGGGGGTCGGGAACGCCGACGAGCTGAAGGCGCTCGGGATCGACGTCGTCCAGGACCTCCCGGGAGTCGGCGAGCACCTCCAGGACCACCTGGAGGTCTACGTCCAGTACGCGTGCAAGCTCCCCGTGTCGGTGGCGCCGTACCTGCAGTACCGGTACCGGCCGTGGGTGGGGTTCCAGTGGCTGTTCTTCCGCCGTGGGCCGGGAGCGACGAACCATTTCGAGGGCGGCGGGTTCGCGCGCAGCAACGAGGACGTCGCTTACCCCAACCTCATGTTCCACTTCCTTCCGATCGCGGTGCGCTACGACGGGTCGAAGCCGGCGGGCGACCACGGGTACCAGGTCCACATCGGGCCCATGTACTCGAACTCGCGTGGGTCGGTGAAGATCACCTCCACGGACCCGCGCGTGCACCCGGCGATCAGGTTCAACTACATCTCCACGCCGGAGGATCGTCGCGAGTGGGTCGAGGCGATCCGCGTCGCGCGCGGGATCCTGAGTCAGCCCGCGATGGACCCGTTCAACGGTGGCGAGGTCTCGCCGGGATCGTCCGTCGAGACCGACGAGCAAATCCTCGACTGGGTCGGGAGCGACGGCGAGACGGCGCTGCACCCGTCGTGCACGTGCCGGATGGGCGTCGACGACCTGTCGGTGCTCGATCCCGAGACGCTGCGGGTGCACGGGCTGGAAGGGATCCGCGTGGTGGACGCGGCGTCGATGCCGTACGTGACGAACGGGAACATCTACGCGCCGGTGATGATGGTGGCCGAGAAGGCCGCCGACATCATCCTCGGGAACACGCCGCTGCCGCCCGAGCAGGTCGACTTCTACCGGCACCAGAAGGCCAAGCCCGCCCGTCGCACGCGTGCCGCAAAGGCCAGCCCTGCCGCGGAGGATGGTGCGACGGGCTAGCGCTCAACTCCGGCTGGGCCAACGGACCGGTCGCGGCCGATCGATCGGGCTCCGACGCCCTGCCTCCCAGCTCGAGCACGCCGCCGACCACGACGAGCGTCGCGCCCGCATAGGCAATCCACCCGTTGCCGGGGGGCTACCGGACGCCGGCTTCCTTCATGTCCTTCAGCTCGCGGCGGAGCTCGTGGACCTCGTCGCGCAGGCGGGCGGCGTACTCGAACCGAAGGTCTTTCGCGGCCTCGTGCATCTCGTCCTCGAGGCTTCGGATCAGGCGCTCGAGCTCCTCGCGAGGCATGTCCTCGCCGGAGAAGCGCTTTCGGCGCCGCTTCTCGGGCGTCGGGGCGCGGCGCCCGTCGCCCTGCATGGACAGAAGGATGTCGGAGACCTTCTTCCGGATGCTCTGCGGGTCGATCCCGTGCTCGGTGTTGTAGTCCTCCTGAATCCTGCGGCGGCGCTCGGTCTCGGAGATCGCGTGCTTCATCGAGTCGGTGACCGCGTCCGCGTACATGATCACCGTCCCGTCGACGTTTCGGGCCGCGCGCCCGATCGTTTGGATCAGCGACGTCTCGCTGCGCAGGAACCCCTCCTTGTCGGCATCGAGGATCGCGACGAGCGCGACCTCGGGGAGGTCGAGCCCTTCCCTCAGGAGGTTGATGCCCACCAGGACGTCGAACTCCCCCAGCCGTAGGTCGCGCAGGATCTCGATCCGTTGCACCGTGTCGATCTCGGAATGCAGGTAGCGCACCCGCAGCCCCAGCTCGGTGAGATAGTCGCTCAGGTCCTCTGCCATCTTCTTGGTGAGCGTCGTGACGAGCACCCGCTGGTCGCTCTCGGTCCGCTTGCGGATCTCCTCGATCAAGTCGTCGACCTGGCCCTTGGTCGGGCGGACCTCGAGGTGCGGGTCGACGAGGCCGGTCGGCCGGACGATCTGCTCGACGACCTGCTTGCTCGCCCGCAGCTCGTAGGGTCCGGGCGTCGCCGACATGAACACGACCTGCTGGACGCGCTCGGTGAACTCCTCGAACCGCAGCGGCCGGTTGTCGGTCGCCGACGGGAGCCGGAACCCGTATTCCACGAGGGTGCGCTTGCGACTCATGTCACCCTCGTACATCCCGTGGATCTGCGGCACGGTGACGTGGCTCTCGT
This sequence comes from Actinomycetota bacterium, assembly GCA_035623615.1. GTDB lineage: Bacteria > Actinomycetota > UBA4738 > UBA4738 > UBA4738 > DASPTB01. Next base: position 10,447 of record DASPTB010000170.1, on the reverse strand, counting down.
CGATGACGCAGAGCCAGTCCTCGGGGAAATAGTCGAGCAACGTGTACGGCGGCTCTCCCGCCGACCGGCCGTCGAGGTGCCGCGAATAGTTCTCGATGCCCGAGCAGAACCCGACCTCGCGGAGCATCTCGAGGTCGTAGTTCGTGCGCATCCGCAGGCGCTGCGCCTCCAGGAGCTTCCCCTCGCGCTCGAGCACCGCGAGCCGTTCCTGCATCTCGGCCTCGATCGAGACGATGGCAGCCTTCAGCCGCTCCTCGGACGCGACGTAGTGCGTCGCCGGGAAGATCGTGATCTCGGTCATGTCGTCGAGCACCTCGCCGGTGAGCAGGTCCATCCGCAGGATCCGCTCGACGGTGTCGCCCCACCACTCGATGCGCACCGCCGTCTGCTCGTAGGCGGGCATGACCTCGACGGTGTCGCCCTGGACGCGGAACTTGCCCCGGGTCAGGTTCGCCTGGTTGCGCTCGTACTGGATGTCGACCAGCCGCTGCAGGGCAAGGTCGCGGTCGAACGCGACGCCCTTGTGCACGCGCAGGATCTGCTGTTCGTACTCCTCGGGCGATCCCAGGCCGTAGATGCACGAGACACTCGCCACGATGATCACGTCGCGCCGCGTCTGCAGAGCCGAGGTCGCCGAGTGCCGCAGACGCTCGATCTCGTCGTTGATCGAGGAGTCCTTCTCGATGTAGGTGTCGGTCTGCGGGAGGTACGCCTCGGGCTGGTAGTAGTCGTAATAGGAGACGAAGTACTCGACGGAGTTGGCGGGGAAGATCTCCCGGAACTCGTTGGCGAGCTGCGCGGCCAGCGACTTGTTGGGGGCGATCACGAGCGTCGGCTTGTTCACCGCCGCCACGACGTTCGCGATCGTGAAGGTCTTGCCGGTGCCGGTCACGCCGAGCAGCGTCTGGTAGTCGTCGCCTCGTCGGACGCCCTCGGCCAGACGGTCGATGGCCTGTGGCTGGTCGCCCGCCGGACTGAACTCGGCGGCCACCTCGAACGCGCCCTCGCGCCGGACTGTGGTCACCGTCCGATTGTAGGAGTCGGTCAGGACACCCAGGGCGGGACTGCCTCGGACCCGTCGTCGCGAAACATCTTGGTCCCGGCCAGCATCGCGACCATGAGCTGAGCCCCGTCCGGACCGGCCTCCAGATAGTGCCGAACCCCGACGGGCACGACCATCGAGTCTCCGGGCTCCATGTCGCACGACTCCTGGTCGAGGTGGAACCGGCCGCCGCCGGCCAGGACCGTGAACACGTCGAGGTGGTCGTGTCGGTGCGGCGGCAGCCCGTCCCCCGCGGGGACGTCGACCCGGTACAGCGCACACTCGTAGCCGCCCCGGGCGGGCGCGACGAAGCTCGTGATGGCGAGGTTCCCGAGAGGGAACGTGGGGTGGTCGGCGGCGCGTTCCAACGGCATCGGTTTCACGGCTCCTTCGGGTCGGCGACGAGCGTCCGGACGAGGGCGGCATCCTATCCCGGGCGGCCGCGGCGGCACCAGACCATGCTTGCGGCGGTCCCCGGGCTTCCGTAGGTTGGGGTCGCCATGCGCTTCGCGGCATCCACGCCCTCTCCCAAGCCGTCGCCGTCCGCAGGCGGCGTCTTCTCGGCGTCCTGGTTCGAGAGCGCCGGCGTCCGCATCCTGATCATCCTCGCGATCGCCCTGATCGTGTCGTGGATCGCTCGCTCGGCCGTCCGGCGAATGCGCAAGCGGCTGGAAGAAGCCGACGACGTGACGCAGGAGCACGACCTTCGGCGCGTCACGACGATCACGAGCACGCTCAGCAACACGATCCTCGTCGCGGTGTGGTCGGTCGCGATCCTCATGGTCCTGAGCGAGCTGAACGTCGACCTCGCGCCCCTGCTCGCGAGCGCCGGCATCGTCGGCGTCGCGCTCTCGTTCGGCGCCCAGAGCCTGGTGCGCGACTTCCTCGTGGGGTTCTTCGTCATCCTCGAGGATCAGTACCGCGTCGGCGACACGGTGTCGATCACGGCCAACGGCGGGACGTTCGCCGGGAAGATCGAGGACCTGACGCTCCGGTACACGAGCGTGCGCGGCGCCGACGGCACGCTGTACGAGGTCGGCAACGGCAACATCCTCTATGTGGCGAACAGATCGCGCGGAACGGGCCACATCACCGTGGAAGTGAACGTCCCACGGTCGGGATCGCTGCGCGACATGGAGCGCCGACTGGACGACGCGCTCGAGCATCTGCGCGACGACCCCGGGATTCGGGAGATGCTGGCCGGCGGCCCCGTGGCCGTCGGCATCGAGCCCGTCGACCGGGACCGCGTGCGGGCGACGGTCTCCGCCAAGGTCTGGGCTTCGCGGCGCGACCAGTCCGAGGCGGCGCTGCGGCGGGAGCTCAGCCGCCGGCTGACGACGCTCCCGGCCGACGGCTCCGGCGACGGCGACGGCTCGGAGGACGGCGCCGCGGACGGCTCGGCGGACGCCTGAGCGAAGCGCCCCGGCTCACATCCGGCCGGCCTCGATGATGCGCTGCAGGAACTCCCGAGTCCGCGGGTTCTGCGGATCGCTGAAGATCTGATCGGGCGGTCCCTCCTCGAGGATCCTGCCGGCGTCGAGGAAGCAGATGCGACCCGCGATGTCCTTCGCGAAGCCCATCTCGTGCGTGGCGATGATCATGGTCATGCCGGACGCGGCCAGCTCCTTGATGACGTTCAGGACCTCGGCGACGAGTTCGGGGTCGAGGGCGCTCGTCACCTCGTCGAGCAGCATGATCTGCGGCTTCATCGCGAGCGCGCGGACGATCGCGACACGCTGCTGCTGACCGCCCGACAAACGATCGGGGTACTCGTCGCGCTTGTCGGCAAGGCCGAACCGCTCCAGCAGCTCGACGGCCTGCGCCTCGGCGGTCGCGCGGTCGGTGCCGAGCACCTCCCGCGGCGACAGCGTGACGTTGCGAAGCACGGTCATATGGGGAAAGAGGTTGAACGCCTGGAACACGATTCCGATCTGGCGTCGAATGACGTTCACGTCCACCCCGCGCGCGGTGATCTCCTCGCCTTCCACGACGATGCGGCCCGAGTCCACCGGTTCGAGCAGGTTCACGCAGCGCAGGAGCGTCGACTTCCCAGAGCCGGACGCGCCGATGAGGCAGATGACCTCGTGCTCGGCCACGGCCAGGTCGATGCCCTTGAGCACCTCCAGCTTGCCGAACGACTTGTGCACGTCCTCGAGGCGGACGGCTTCCCGGGCCGCGCCGCCGAAGGTCCCGTCGGCGGCCCCGCCGATCGTTCCGCCCGGCGACGCTCCACCGCTCACGCAGCGCCCGCCTGCCGGCGCTGCCGGTCCCGGGCGATCAGCCAGTCGGTGAAGCGCGCGAGCGGGATCGTGATGATGATGAACAGCAGCGCGGTGCAGAGGTACGGCGTGAAATTGAAGGTCGCGGCGCTGTCGATCTGCGCCTGCCGGAACGACTCCACGACGCCGATGGACGCGACCAGCGCCGTGTCCTTCTGCAGCCCGATGAAGTCGTTCAGCAGCGGCGGGATCACGCGCCGGACGGCCTGCGGGAGCACCACGAACCGCAGCGACTGCCACCGTGACAGCCCGAGCGAGCGCGCCGCCGCCACCTGGCTCGTGTGGACCGACTCGATGCCGGCGCGGTACACCTCGGCGACGTACGCCGAGTACACCAGCACGAGCGACACGATCCCCCAGAAGAACGGCGAGTTGGGGACGCCCTTGATGGCGAGTGAGGGAGCCCCGAACCCCAGGATGAAGATGACCAGGATCGTCGGGACGCCTCGGAACAGGTCGGTGTACACGATCGCCAGCGCCCGCAGCGGGAAGAACACCGGCCCGGTGAGGCTCCGAAGCACGGCCAGGAACAGCGCGAACACCAGGATGAACACCTCGGCGATGAGGAACATCTCGACGTTCACCCGGAAGGCCGTCCGGATGCCGGGGAACGACTGGGCGAAGATCTTGCCGTTGAAGAAGGCCTGCTTGACGAGCGGCCAGCCCGACGAGTTGACGACCACGACGATCACGACCGCGAGGAAGACGACCGTGCTGAGCATCGCGACGAAGACGCTCCGCACGCCCTCCGTCTCGCGACCCCACGCCATGATGCGCGAGGCGCGGCTTCCGCCGATGTCGCCGGTCCCCGTCGGCGGCAGCGGGGCCCCGGGCGGGCCGATGCTGCTCACGCCCGAGCGCCACCCCTCGTTACTGCAGGACCTTGTAGTTCAGATCCGCGAGCCACTTGGACTGGAGCGAGGTGAGCGTGCCGTTCGACTTCAGCGTCGCGATGGCCTTGTCGACGCACGCGACGAGCGTGTTCCCCTTGGAGAAGACGAGGCCGAAGTGCTCGCCCTGGTTGGCGAACTGCCCGACCACGACGCCGTGCTTCGCCTCGCCGATCAGGACGATCACGTACGCGTCGGGAGCGTCGGTCACGATCCCGTCGACTTGCCCGGCGTTGAGCGCAGCGATGACATCGTTCTCGTTGTCGTACACGGCCGGCTGCTGCGTCGGCTTGATCGTGTTCTGCACGAAGTCGTAGCTGGTCGTGCCGACCTGGACGCCCAGCTTGTACTTCTGGAGGTCGGCGATCGACGTCGCGCTCGCGATGGGCGTGCCCTTGTTCGCGATGATCGCCTGGTTCACGTCGTAGTAGCCGTCGCTGAACGTCACGGCCTCGGCCCGCTGAGGCGTCACCGAGACCTGCGCGAGGTAGAAGTCGAAGTTCTTCGGGCCCGGCTTGTACGACTCGTTGAACCCGACCGGCACCCACTTGACCTGGTCGTGCGTGAAGCCGAGCTGCTGGGCGATCGCGTACGCGACGCCGCTCTCGTAGCCATCGCCGCTCGCCGGGTTCCCGGTCCCGTTGTCGGGCACGCCCTTCCACGGCCCGTACTTGCCCGTTCCGGCGAACCACGGCTGGTAGGCAGGGTTGTCGGTGCCGATCGTGAGCTGACCCGGGGTCAGGAGGTTGAGCTTCGAGGGCGTGCAGTCGAGGGCGGATCCCGACGGAGCGGGCGACGCCGCCGGCGTCGAGTTCTGGGCGCAGCCGGTCAGCACCAACGTCAGCGCGCCCAGCGCCACAAGGATCTTCCGCACCCTCGATACCCCTCTCCTGCGCGCGGCGGCCGGCGCCGCGGGCTCTCCCGAACGAGGCCGGAGCGTATCACAGGACCCGGCCGCAGGCGGTGGCGCGGGACGTGGCCGTCGGGCGGGCGCCGGATCGGCTACTTCCTGGGTTCCCAGGAGAATCTGCGCGAGGCGATGAGAAGGCCCGCGATGCCCCAGAGCGCCACGTACAACACGTCGCGCCAGTAGAACGGCGTGCCGAGGAACCCCGCCTGCATGCCGTCGGCGAAATGCTTCACGGGGAAGATCCTGCCGATCACCTTGATCCACTCGGGCGCGTTGTCGCCGATCGGAATGAAGACGCCCGACAGGAACAGGGCCGGGAGGATGGACGCGTTCACGATGGCCGGCGCGGCGTCGGCGTTCGGGATGAACCCGGTGATCGCGAGCCCGAGCGCGCAGAAACTCGCCGACCCGACGAAGAGCATCGTCACGAACTCGAACAGTGAGAAGCCCGCCGGGAGGTCGGCGTGGTAGAAGAGCCTGCCGAACGTGGCGGTGATGATCACCAGCAGGAGGGCCATCAGCATCGCATGGATGACCCGCGCGGTGAGGTAGGCGGGGCCCGGCAACGGCGTTCCCTTCGTCCGCTTGAGGACCCCGGAGTCCCGCTGGAACGTGACGCTCATCGCGATGTTCGTGTAGCAGGCCGTGATGACGGCGAACGCCCCCATGACCGCCACGTAGTAGCTCGCCAGCTTGATCTCCTTGCCGGCGACCGGCACGGTCCCGTGTCCGAGGAGCGAGGTGAAGATGATCAGGAACATGAGCGGGAACGCGAACGTGAAGAAGGCCGACGCGGGGTTGCGCCAGAAGGCCTTGTTGGTGAAGCGAACCTGCCGCAGCGTCAGGCCGGGAACGCTCATCGCGCCCGCCTCCCCCGCCGCCTGCCGGCCGGCTCGGCGTCCCCCTGTTCCTCGGTGGACGGGCCACCGGTGAGCGCCAGGTAGACGTCCTCCAGCGAGGGCCGCTGCACCTCGAGCCCGTTCAGGTCAACGCCCTTCTGAATCGCCCACCCGGTGAGCTCGTGCAGCGTCTTCGTCGGATCGTCCGCTTCGAACTCGATGAACCCGTCCCCTTCGGTCTCGACCTCGTGCGGGTTCACCACGCCCGGGAGCGTGGGCACGGCCACGCCGTCGGGCAGCCGGAAGCGCACCTTCGTCCTGCCGACGTCGCGCCCGCCGATCGTCGACGGCGGCCCGAGCGCCACGATGGTTCCCTGGGAAATCACCGCGACCATGTCGGCGAGGTACTGCGCCTCGTCCATGTAGTGGGTGGTGAGCAGCACCGTCTTGCCCAGGGCCGCGAGGTCCTTGACGATGTCCCAGGCACCCCGGCGGGCGGAAGGGTCGAAGCCCGTCGTGGGTTCGTCGAGGAACAGCAGCTCGGGGTCGCCCGCGAGCGCGATCGCGACGTCGAGCCGGCGCTGCTGCCCGCCCGAGAGCTTGACCACGCGGGTGTCCCGCTTCGACTCGAGCCCCACGAGGTCGATCACCTCGTCCGTCGGCCGCGGGTGCGGGTAGTAGCCGCTGTACAGCTGGACCGTCTCGGCAACGGTGAGGTAGGGGTCGATGCCGGTGGACTGCAGGACGATTCCCACCCGCTCCTTGAGCGCGCGGCCGGAGGTGGCCGGGTCGAAGCCGAGCACCGACACCTCGCCACCGTTCCGCGGGCGGTAGCCCTCGAGGATCTCGACGGTCGTGGTCTTGCCGGCGCCGTTCGGCCCGAGGAGCGCGAACACCTCTCCGCGAGAGATCTGGATGTCGATTCCCTTGACCGCCTCGACGGAGCCGTAGGACTTCCGCAGCCCCTTGATGCTGATGGCGACGTCCGACGCGTCCGTCACAGCGGTTGCCGACCTCCGAAGCCCGTGTCCTGCGAATGCCAGAACATCACGCGCTCTTCGCCGAGACGCCAGCACAGGTACACCTCGGCGCCGTCACGGCGAGACGGGAAATCTACCAGTCCTGTCTCGGGATCGCGCAGGATGACGCCCTCCCGCGTGACGGCCTCGACGCCTGCCCGCAGCGCGTGCAGCGCCTCCCAGTACTCCTTGCCGCGTTCGCCCCCGCCGTTGCCGATGGCGGAATCCCGGATCGGCCGGCCGCCCTGCAGGACCACCTGGCGGGCGGTTCGAATGCGGCCGAGCTCTTCGGTCAGGCGCGGGATCATGTCGTTCGCCTCGTCCAGGGTGAACAGGCGATCCGGTGGGGCCTCGTCCGCGTCCTCGGCCACGACCGCCTCAGCGCTCCAGCCCGATGACCGACGGCAGGTCGTCGAGGGTCGTGATTCGCAAGCCGGAGTACTCGGGGAACCGCCCGCGGCGGTCGAGCAGGACGCCGAGCATGCCGAGGTCCTCGGCGGGGCGCGTGTCGAACTCGGGGTTGTCGCCCACGTACACGGATTCGCGTGGGTCCGCCCCGGCGCGGTCGAGCGCGAGGTTGAAGATTCCCGGATCCGGCTTCTCCATCCCCTCCACCCCGGAAATGACCCGGACGTCGAACGACGTCGCGATCCCAAGCGACTCGAGGAGCTGCTCGAGCCACGCCTCGAAGTTCGAGACGACGCCGAGCAGCAGCTTGCCCGTGCGCAGACGGTCGATGGTCTCCTCGACGTCGGGGAACAGCCGGTAGTTGGAGAGATCCGTGAACTCCCCGTAGAGCTGGTCGGCGAGCCCGTTCGGGTTCGGAACGCCGAGGTGCTCCAGCAGTCGCTCGTACACCGAGTGCCAGAACTCCCGCGAGCGCTCGGGGCTGGTCGTCCACATGTCGCTGACCGCTTCGTGGAAGCGTTCGCTGATGACGTGCATGCTGTCGGCGACGACGGCCGGATCCACGTCGAACCCCTCTCGGTTGAGCACGAGCGTGAAGAGCTCGGCGAACGACGGGTGGGGATGAACGAGCGTCTCGCCGGCGTCGAAGAAGACGGCCCGGTACTTCGTCACACTGCGAGGATAGCTGCCGGGCACTCGCTCGACTCCGGGGGGCCACGGCGGGTGGGCGGCCCTCAGGCGTGGCCGCCGCGGCCGAGCAGCTCCTCCCACAAGAGGTCGACGCGGTCCGCGAGGTCGGCCACCGATCCCTCGTTGTCGACGACGATGTCGGCGACGGCGGCCCGCTCGGCGTCCGACGCCTGCGCCTGCATGCGCCGCCGGGCATCGGCGGCGGTCATGCGGCCCTGGGCGGCGACCCGCGCAGCGCGAACGTCCTCACCGGCCGCCACGGCGACGACGACGTCGAACGTACCCGCCAAGCCGCGCTCGACGAGCAGAGGAATCGCGTAGACCACGATCTCGTCGGTGTCCCGCCGCCGCCCGACCTCGGCGGCGAACAGGCGAGCGACCTCGGGGTGGACGATGCCCTCCAGACGGCGGCGAGCGTCCGGGTCGTCGAAGACCCGCGCGGCCAGCTTCGCCCGATCGAGCGATCCGTCCGGAGCCGCGACGTCCGGGCCGAATTCGTCAAGTACCTTTACCAATCCGGGAGACCCGGGGCCGACGGCCTCCCGCGCGAGGTCGTCGGCCTCGATCACGACGGCGCCCCGGTCGGCGAGCATGGCGGCGACGGTGGACTTCCCGGCTCCGACTCCCCCTGTGAGCGCGACGAGCAGCACGGCGCCGTCAGTTTGCCCGGGCTTACTCGCGGCCCTCGCGGCGGCGCAGGTCCTCGAGGATCGACTCGAGCGACACGTCCTCGTCGGACTCGGCTTCGGCCTCGGCGGCCCCGGGGGCCTCCGCGCCCTCGGGCTCGGGGTGTACGGCCGCTACCTCGGGCGCCTCGGGCACCGGCTCGATGGTCGCCTCCAGCACCTCGTCGGTCGCCTCGTCCTCGCGCTCGAGCGCGTCCTCGACGGCGGCCGCCTGCTCGGGTTCGAGGTCGGCGACGGCCACCTGCTCGCCGGCGCCTTCGTCCTCCTCCTCGATCTCGGCCTCGATCTCGGGCTCGAGCGCCTCCGAGACATCGTCGCCGACGCGCTTGATCGACAGACTGATCCTGCGGCGGGTCACGTCGACGTCGACGACCTTGACGCGAACCTCCTGCCCGACCTGCACGACGTGCTCGGGGGACTCGACGTGCTCGTTCGCCAGTTCGGAGATGTGCACGAGCCCCTCCACGCCCTCGCCCACGCGGACGAACGCACCGAAGGGGACGAGCTTGGTGACGGTTCCGGTGATGATCTCGCCGGTCTGGTTCTTGCGCTCGAATTCCCGCCACGGGTCTTCCTGTGTGGCCTTCAGGGACAGGGACACGCGCTCGCGCTCGAGATCGACGTCGAGCACCTCGACCTCGACCTCCTGACCGACCGACACGACCTCGCTCGGGTGCTCCACGTGTTTCCACGAGAGCTCAGACACGTGCACCAGGCCGTCGACGCCGCCGCCGAGGTCGACGAAGACGCCGAAGTTCACGATCGACGAGACGGTCCCCGGCCGGCGCTCGCCTTTCTTCAGGCTCTCGAGGAACGCCTTGCGGCCCTCGCTCTGCGATTCCTCCAGGAACGCGCGGCGCGACAGGACCACGTTGTTGCGGTTGCGGTCGAGCTCGATGATCCGCGCCTCGAGCTCCTGGCCGACGTAGGGATGGAGGTCGCGGACGCGGCGGAGCTCGACGAGCGACGCGGGAAGGAATCCGCGAAGTCCCACGTCGAGGATCAGGCCGCCCTTGACCACCTCGATGACCGGCCCCTTGATGGTGCCGCCCTCGTGCATGATCTTCTCGATCCGGCTCCAGGCGCGCTCGTACTGCGCGCGCTTCTTGGAGAGGATGAGCCGGCCCTCCTTGTCCTCGGTCTGCAGGACGAGCGCCTCGACATGGTCACCGACCTTGACGACCTCCGACGGGTCGATGTCGTGGCGGATGGAGAGTTCCTTGGAGGGGATGACCCCTTCCGACTTGTAGCCGATGTCGAGGAGAACCTCGTCCCGGTCCACCTTGACGACGACCCCCTCGACGAGGTCCCCGTCCTTGAAGTCCTTGAGGCTGGCTTCGATCGCCTGCGCGAGCTCCTCGGGTGTGAGGTCGTCCGCGGCGACCGCCGTCTCTTCCGTTTCGATCTTCCAACACTCCTTCCGCAGGCTGGTTCGCCCGCCACCCGACGACTCCGGTGCGATACAGGGATTCCGGACCCGCGACACGGCGGCAGGCGCCGCCCGAATCACGAAGTGTAGAGGCGGCCGGAATGGCACGTCAACGCGGGGTCCAGGGGGATCGCAGCAACGAGCGAGGCGAGTAGCTGCGGACCCCTGGCGTCGGATGCGGCGCGCCGGCGACGCATCGACGCAGATCAAGACGACTCCAGGCGCCGCTAGTGCCCGGCCGGAGCGGCCTCCGCC
>DASPTB010000164.1:0-2549 GCA_035623615.1 Actinomycetota bacterium | reverse complement strand
ACCGTCTTGAACTGCTTCTGGTCGGTCCTGGCTCCCCCGCCGTTCGACGATGCCTCGCCGTCCACCGAGTCGAGGAGCGCGGTCGAGAACTCGCCGGCCTCGATCCGCATCGCCAGGTCGACCTCCTGGGGTGCGGTCAGGAGCGGAACCTTCCCGATCTCCTTCAGGTACATCCGGACCGGGTCGTTGGTCGGCGCCTTGAGGAACTCGTCGTCTCTCGGGAGGCGGATCCCCGTGACCTCGGGCTCGGGCTCCAGGTCGCCCGGCTCGGCCTCGATGATCTCGATGCCCTCGACGCGCAGGTGCTCCTCGATCTGCGTCAGCAGCAGGTCGAGCGCCTCAGGAGCCAGATCCTCGACGGGGACGCCCTCGAGGATCTCCTCGGAGGTGACGAAGCCGCGTTCGCGGCCGCGCGCGGTGATCGCTTCCTTGAGCTCGTCTGCGCTGATTGCGGGCGCCGACTCCACCGCCGCTACCGGCTCGCTGCCGGCTTCAGCAGACTCTTCTTCTTCGGGCTCTGGACTGAGCTCCTGTTCGCTCACGCGCAGGACTCTCCCATTGTTCTTCCCCCGAGGAGGGAGCAGGGTTTGGCTTCGGCGGACGCGCCTGGCTTCGATGGCTCCTTAGTGTCCCAGATTGCTCGGCGATTGCCCCGTCCGCCCATGCTCCGGTCGCTCCGTTGGTCCGCAACCTCTCCTCTACGGTCCGTCTTCGCCCTCCTCGGCCTCGGCCGTCTCCCGAAGCCGTCGCCGCTCCGCCTCGATGGCGACGAGGCGCTTGAACAGCGCGAGATGCTCCTCGGGATCCTTCTGCGGGTTCAGCTTCTGCAGCTCGCCGCGGAGATCGTCGGCCTGTGTGCGGAGTCCGAACTCCTCCAGCCGAAGGAAGACGGCGTCGACACTGTGCACGGAGGGGTCTTCCCCGATCTTGAGTGGCTCGATCGCGAGCGAGGAGACGAGCCGCCCCAGACTCTCACTGCGATCCTCCGCGGCGGCGACGAGCGCGGACACGTCCGCACCTGTCGGCGACTCGCGCAGGAAGTCGAGTACCTTGCGCATGGTCGGCGTCCGGAAGCGGCCGGGGTCGAGCGCCGGGAGTCGCGCGACTCGCTCGTCGCGCGACCGGACGAGGATCTTGAGCGCCTCGCGCTCGACCTGCTGCGACGCCGGCACGCGCGAGGCGGCCGGCCTGGGGGCGGCCGTTCCCGCCGTCCGCGGCGCGGCCTGCCGGGCCAGCTCGAGCGCGACCGAGCTGGAGGGGACGCCCGCGAGGTCGGCTACCAGGGGAACGTACTCCTGCCGGCGGACGGGATCTTCGAGCTGCAGCAGGATCGCGAGGCCGCCCCGGACCGCCCGGGCGCGGTCCTCGGGACTCGCGAGCGGCAGGCCGGCCAGGGTGCGACGCACCATGAACTCCACGAGCGGCACCGCCTCCTCGGCGAGCGCGCGGAACGCCTCCCCGGCCGACTCGCCGCGGCTGGCGGCGAAGTCGGCCGGGTCCTGCCCCTCGGGGAGGACCAGCACGAGGAAGTCGACCGCGTAGCGTTGGTGCAGCGGGAACGCTCGCTCGGCCGCTCGCGCACCCGCCTCGTCGGAGTCGAATGACAGCACGAGACGATCGGTGAAGCGCGACAGCACCCGGATGTGCTCCTCGCCGAGCGCCGTCCCGCACGTGGCCACCAGTTCGGTCACGCCGGCCTGGTCGAGCGCGATGACGTCTGTGTAGCCCTCCATCAGGAACACCCGCCGCGCGCGCATGACGTCGTTCTTCGCGCGGTGGAGGTTGTAGAGGAGCGAGCCCTTGTGGTACACGGGCGAGTCGCTCGAGTTCACGTACTTCGCCACCTCGACCGGCGGCCGGTTCTTCGGCTGCAGGAATCGTCCGCCGAAGCCCACCGGATTGCCGGACAGGTCGTGGATCGGAAACGTCACGCGACCACGGAACCGGTCGCGCAGCGTTCCTTGCCCGTCGCGCGTGACGAGCCCGGCCTCGACCAGCAGGTCGGGGGAAAATTGACGAGACAACCTGCGCAGCAGGAAGTCCGGATAGTTGGGCGCGTACCCGACGCCGAACCGCTCGACGCTCTCCCTGCTGATGCCGCGGTCCTGCAGGTAGGTGCGGGCCTCGGCGGCCTCCTTCCCATCCATCAGCATCCGGCGGTAGAGCGAGCCCGCCTCGTCATTGGCTTTGTGCAGCGCCTGGCGACGCCCCGCGCTGCGCTGGTCCGCCGCGCTCTGCCCCTCGTAGCGGAGGCGGACGCCGGCCTCCTGCGCGAGGCGCTCGACGGCTTCCGCGAACGTCAGGTTCTCGACGCGCTCGACGAACTTGATGACGTCGCCGCCCTCGCCGCAGCCGAAGCAGTAAAAGACCTGCTTCGCGGGGCTGACGGTGAAGCTCGCCGTCTTTTCGGTGTGGAAGGGACAGAGGCCCGACCACGAGTCGCGCCCGGTCTTCTTCAGCTGGAGGTACCCGGAGACCACCTTGACGATGTCCGAGCGTTCCCGGACCGCGTCCTTGTCCTCGGGCCGAATCCTGCCCGCCACGACACT
>DASPTB010000151.1:0-2855 GCA_035623615.1 Actinomycetota bacterium | reverse complement strand
CCGGTAGCCCTTGCCGGCGAGCTCCTCGAACGAGTCCCGGAACAGATAGAACTCGAGCTCGGAGCCCATCTTCGACGTGTACCCCGCCGCCTTCGCGCGCTCGATCTGCCGCTTGAGGATCTGCCGGGGCGCCACCTCGACGGGCTCGCCCGTCTCCTCGTCGGCCACGTCGCAGATCACCATGGCGGTCTTCTCGAGCCACGGCACGAGCCGGAGCGTCGACATGTCCGGCACCATCCGAAAGTCGCCGTAGCCGGTCTCCCAGCTCGCGTAGCGGTATCCGGGGAGCGGCTCCATCTCCATGTCGACCGCCAAGAGGTACAGGCACGCGTGGAGCCCCTCTTCGCCGAGGATCTCCTCCAGGAAGAAGTGGGGAACGACCCGCTTGCCCATGTAACGTCCCTGGAGGTCGCTGAACATGCAGAGGACCGTGTCGATCTCCCCGGAGTTCGCCAGCTCCTCCAGCTGCTTCGCATCGATCTTGCCCTGCACGTGCATCGCGTGCGCCTCCTTCCGAACGACGAGGGGGCGGTGGGCGAACGCGCCCACCGCCCCCGAGGTCAATCCGGTCCGGTCGTCTATCCCGACGGCGCCGGATCCGACGGCGGCGGCGGGGTCGACGGCGCGGACTGGGTTGCGGGCGTCGACGCGCCCGTCCCGCCGGCCAGGATCGACTCCTGCTCCGCTCTCGAAGTGTCGTAGCCCTCTTGCCCCGGCACGCCCTTCTCTCCCTGCGTGAGCGCGAACTCCTCCTCCGGCGACAGCACCAGCTTGTGCCTGCCGGCGACGGCGAAGTACAGGACGCCGAGGACATAGTAGATGGCCACCCCGTACACGCCCGGCCGGTACGCCGAGTTCAGGAAGATCGCGACGAGCGACGTCGCCGCCAAAATGCCGGCGATGGCCGCCCCGGGCACGCCCCACTTGCTGCGGTAGGGGCGGGCGATGTTCGGCAGCTTGACCCGCAGCATGATGAAGGACGTCATCTGCAGGATGTAGGAGATGACCGCCGCGAACACCGCCATGTTCAGCAGCGCCGCCACGACCTGCGCTCCGAGAGCCTTCTGCTGCAGGACGTACACGAGGATGGCGACGGCGTAGCCGACCGCCGCGCCCGCGATCAGCGCCACATGCGGCGTCTTGCGCTGCCCGTGCGTCTTCGACAGCCAGCTCGGGAAGTACCCGGCCCGCGACAGCGAGTACGTGTTCCGCCCGTACGCGAAGATGATCGTGAAGAAGCTCGCGACGAGCCCGATCATGAACAGGATGCCGAGGACGTAGGCGGTCTTCCCGGTCGAGCCGAAGATCGCCTTGAACCCGTCCAGGAGCGGGAATCCCGAGGTGCTGTACAGGAACGCGCCGCCGGGAAGCGCCGTGTTGAAGATCAGGGTCAGGATCGCCGCCGTCACCAGCGTGTGCTGGGCCAGGATGGCCCCACGCGGCACGTCGCGCTTCGGGTCCATCGACTCCTCGGCCGCGAGCGGCACCTCCTCGATCGCGAGGAAGAACCAGATCGCGAACGGCAGGGACTTGAAGATGCCGCTGATGCCGAACGGCATCCAGGGCCCTCCGCCTCCCGGGATGAGCTTGCCGCTCGACGAGAGGTTCGTCCACAGGCTGAAGTTGAGCTTCCCGGAGAAGATCGCCGCGAGGAAGAAGAACAGCAGCACGCCGATCGAGAGCACGGTGATCGTCACCGTGAACCGCATGGTGGCCTCGATACCGACGATGTTGATCCCGACGAAGATGACGTAGAACACCAGCCACCAGAAGGGGAGGCTGTTCCACCACGGAGCGCCGACCACGAGGCCGAGCTTGTCGAAGTGGCCGCCGATCCCGAACAACCCGACGATGATCTGCTGCCACAGCAAGCCCATCGCTCCGACGACGACCGCCGGCGTGATGACGTACTCCATGTTCTCGGCCAGCCCGGTGAGGAATCCACCCCACGGACCCATCGCCGAACGCGCGAACGAGTACGCGCCGCCGGTGTGCGGGAGCGCCGGCGACATCTCGGCGATCGAGTAGACGAGGCCGTAGTACATGATGGCCATGAACGCGCCGGCGACGAGGAGCCCCCCGAAGCCGCCGGTGCCCAGGCCGAAGTTCCAGCCGTAGTACTCCCCTGAGATGACGGCGCCGACGCCGAGGCCCCAGAGCGACCACATGCGCGCGTGTCGGCGGAGGCCTCGCTGCTTGAAGTAGTCCTCGCCGACCTCGCGATACGTGACCGAACCGACCTTGCGTTCATCAGCCAAGGCCCATCCCCCCTCCTACCTCCGTGGTGCGGCCTAGACCTTTGCCGCCCTGCGCCGAATGCTAGGCGGGGGGCGGGGACCGAGTCAAGACGAACGAACGGCCTACCGGCGGCCTTGTCCGCTCCCCCCGACGGGCCCAGTCGTTCAGCCCGAACGCTGGGTCCGTGAGGCCGTCGCAAGCACGGCCGCGACGGCGACCACGACCGCCGCGCCCGCCCACATCCCGAAGTGCGACGCGATCTGCTCGCACGGGAGGCCGGCGGCGAGGGCGAGCGGAATGCCCCACCAACGGACGCGGCCGACGACCGCGGCGGTCATCAGGAGGACGGCGGCCCAGAAGAGGGGGCGGAAGTCCCACGTCCCCGACTGGGGAATCACCGGCCACGCAGCGGCGAACGGCGCGACCACGGGGCAATCGTACGCCGGTTTCTCAAGCGCTGGGGCGGTCGGCTAGGATGGCCTCGCCTCGAGCGACGAGGAGGGCGAGATGACGCGTGCATACATCCTGATCCAGACCGAGGTCGGCCGCGCCGGCTCGCGCGTCGCCGACGAGATCGCGTCTCTCGGCGGCGTCGTGAGCGCCGAGGACGTCACGGG
>DASPTB010000147.1:0-3822 GCA_035623615.1 Actinomycetota bacterium | reverse complement strand
CTTCACCGACACGATGGCGGTCAGCCCCTCGCGGACGTCCTCGCCGCTGAGGTTGTCCTCCTTCTCCTTCAGCAGGCCCTTGGAGCGCGCGTAGCGGTTGATCACGTTGGTGAGGGCCTTCTTGTAGCCCTCCTCGTGCATGCCGCCTTCGTGAGTGTTAATATTATTAGCAAAAGTGTGGAGCGATTCCGCGTAGCCGTCGTTCCACTGCATCGCGACGTCGATCTCGCTGTCCTCGCGCTTGCCCTCGAACTGGATGACCTTCGCGTGCAGTGCGGACTTGCCCTGCGAGAGGTGCTTCACGAAGTCGGCGAGCCCGCCGTTCGCCTTGAAGTTCTCCTTGACGAACGGCTTCTGGCGCTCGTCGACGAGCGCGATCTCGATGCCCCTGGTGAGGAACGCCGACTCCTGCATCCTCTCGGCGAGCGTCTCGCGCTTGAACTCGGTGGTATCGGTGAACACGTCGGGATCGGGCCAGAACGTGATGATCGTTCCGGTCTTGGTCGTCGCCTTGCCCTTTCGGAGCTTGGTGGTCGCCTTGCCCCGCGCGAAGTCCTGCGACCACGTGAACCCGCCGAACGCGACCTCCACCGAGAGCTTGGTCGAAAGGGCGTTCACGACGGAAACGCCCACGCCGTGAAGGCCGCCGGACACCGCGTACGACTTCCCGCCGAACTTGCCGCCGGCGTGCAACGTGGTCAGGACGACCTCGACGGCGGGGCGCCGGTCCTTGGCCCCCGGGATCGGCTCGACGGGGATTCCACGGCCGTTGTCGACGACCTGGACGGCCCCGTCCGGGAGCAGCCGGACGAGGATCTTGTCGCAATAGCCGGCGAGCGCCTCGTCGATCGAGTTGTCCACCACCTCGTACACGAGGTGGTGCAGGCCGCGTGGGCCGGTGCTTCCGATGTACATCCCGGGCCGTCGGCGAACCGCCTCCAGGCCCTCCAGAATCGTGATGTCGGCCGACTCGTAGCTCGACTTCGCCTGCTTCCTCGGCACACTACCTCCGTTCGGGCACGCTCGCACGCGACCGCTTGGGCCCGCTCGGCGCGGACCCAGTCTCGGGGGGATAAACGCTCAACTTCGACTGCTTCAAACCCGCACCAATTCTACCAATTTTCAGGCCATCGGAACCCCTGTTTCAGGGCTCTGTTCGGCCCCTGACCAGCACCCGGACCGACCGCACCCGGTCCTCTCCGAGGACCCGGTTGGCCGCCTTGGCGATGCCGGCCGCCAGGAACCCGACCTGCGCCGCCCAGGCCGCCGTGGAGGCCCGCACGAGCAACGTGCCCCGGTCGTCCAGGGCCGCCGGCTCGGTCTCGGCGGCCAGTCGATCGCCGACCACCGACGGCCATTCGCGCCCGAGGACCCCCGTCGCCAGTCCCGGCTGCAACGAGGCGTCCGAGAGCATCTCGTCCAGGACCGACGAGATGCCGCTGGCCTCGGCGCTTCGCTCGCGGCCGGGGGCCCGCCGCCAGGCGGGGTCAGTCGGGCGCGACACGACCCTCCTTCACTCGCCACACCGTCGCCCCCGGAGGGATCTGGGCGTCGTCGGGAACGGCGATCAGCAGCTGCCCTCGCCCGTCGAGGGACTCCGCCACCCGGTGGCGCCGCTCGGGATCGAGGGCCGAGAAGGGATCGTCGAGGAGCGTGACGGCCGGCTCACCGATCTCGTCGCCCACCGCGCCTGCGAGCGCGATCCGAAGGCACAGCGCCGCCCCCCAACCTTCGCCGTGGGACGCGAACCCTCTCGCCTGGAGGCCTTGCACCGACAGCCCGAGGTCGTCGCGGTGCGGTCCTACCAGCGTCGTGCGCCGCACGATCTCGTCGCCGCGCCGTTCGCGCAGCCGCTCGCGGAAAGCGTCCTCGACGCCCGCGCCCTCCACGCTCGGCCGGTACGCCACCGCGAGCGTCTCGCTCGAGTCACCGGAGAGCGTCGCGAACCCGGCGCTCGCGCGGGGCGCCACCGCGTCCACCGCTTCCGCCCGCGCCCTCGTCAGGGCGGAGCCCGTGGCGACGAGCTCCTCGTCCCAGCCCTCGAGCCCCGGCGGCGGGCCGCTCCCCTCCCAGTCCTTGAGCAGCCGGTTGCGCTGACGCAAGGTCCGCTCGTACGCGGTCATCAGCGACTCCTTGAGCGGCCACAGGGCGCGCACGGACTCGTCGAGGAACCGGCGGCGTTCGTCGGGCTCACCCGCGACGATCGCCAGATCGTCGGGACCGGAGAAGACCGCCCGGGCCTGTCGGCGCACGTCGCGCTTGCGGCGCACCGGCGAGCGATTCACCTGCACCCGGTTCTGTCCGCTCGCCCTCACCTCCACCTCGATCAGAACGCGACCGCCGGCGCTCTCCACCTCGCCGCGCAGGAACGCCGACGAGGCACCCGCGCGAACCAGGGGCAGGTCGGCGCGCACCCGGGGCGACTCGAGCGAGCAGAGGTAGAAGATCGCCTCGAGCAGATTCGTCTTGCCCTGGCCGTTGGGCCCGACGACGGCCGTCAGCGCGGGCGGGACCTCCAGAGCAGTCTCCGTGTGGTTGCGGAAATCCCGCGCCTCGATCCAGAGCAGCCGCACGTCGCGGGCTCCCGCCGGAACTCAGCCGACCGGGGCGGGGAGCTTCACCGGCATCACGAGGTAAACGTACGACTCACCCTCGCCGCGCACCAGGGCCGGCTTCAACCCGTCACGAACCTCCACCACGACGCGCTCGCCCGTCACGGCGGTGAGCCCGTCCGACAGATACGTGGGGTTGAACGCCGCCGTCAGTTCGGTTCCCTCGTACTGGGCCTCGACGACCTCGACGGCGCCGCCCAGGTCGGGCGAGGACGACGACAGCCGAACCCCGAGCGCGTTGAACTCCATCTTCACCGGAGAGCTCTCGCGGGCGAGAAGCCCCACGCGACGCACGGCGTCCAGCAGCTGCTGGCGTGACGCCGTCAGCCTGCTCTCGTAGTCCTCGGGCAGCAGCGCGCGGTACGCCGGGAACTCTCCCTCGATCAGGCGAGAGGTGAGCGTCTGCGACCCCACGCGAAATGCCACCGAACCCGGTTCGAGGAACAGCTCGATGTCGCCCTTCTCGTCGGCGGCCGCTCCGCGGCCCGCTTCCGAGAGCGCACGCTCGGGCACGAGTGCCTTCGCCTCGCCCTCCGCCGTCGCCGTCAGCTCGCGCAGGGCGAGCCGGTACGAATCGGTCGCCACCATCGTGACGCCCTCGCGGCTCACCTCGAGCAGCACCCCCGTCAGCAGCGGCCGTGCCTCGTCGCGCGACGCCGCCCTCGCGACCTGTCCGACGGCCGCTCCGAACTCGCCGGCGTTCACCGACACGCGGATCCCGCCCGGCTCCTGCAGCACCGGAAAATCCTCCGCGGGCAGGCACCGGATCGTTCCCTCGTAGTTCGCACAGACGACGCGCGCCTGGCCGTCCTCGGCGTCGAAGTCGACCGGCGCCTGCTCGAAGCTCTTCACCATGTCGGCGACCAGCCGGGCCGGGACGAGCGCAACACCCTCGGTCTGAACCTGCACCGGGACACGGAGCTGCGCGGACACCTCGAGGTCGGTCGCGGCCAGGACGAGCTCGGAGCCCGTCGCGTTCATGAGCACTCCCGAGAGAGCGGGGATGCCCGGTCTGGCCGAGACCGTCCGCCCGATCACCTGCAGCGCGTCCGACAGCGCGTCACGGTCACACTTGAACTTCACCGCACACCTCCTGGCCTTTGATTGCTGTATGAGTTCTCAAACCGTAGAAGCAGTGGCTGTGGACACGTGCATAACCTCCCGTCGTCGCAGCGTAGCGCGCGGGTACGACACGGCGGGGCTGTGGACG
>DASPTB010000146.1:0-4800 GCA_035623615.1 Actinomycetota bacterium | reverse complement strand
GATCGACAAGGCGCCCGAGGAGAAGGAGCGCGGCATCACCATCTCCATCGCGCACGTCGAGTACGAGACCGAGAACCGCCACTACGCGCACGTCGACTGCCCCGGGCACGCCGACTACATCAAGAACATGATCACCGGCGCCGCCCAGATGGACGGGGCGATCCTCGTCGTATCCGCGGCCGACGGTCCGATGCCGCAGACGCGTGAGCACGTGCTGCTCGCCCGCCAGGTCAACGTTCCGTACATCGTCGTGGCGCTGAACAAGGTCGACATGGTCGACGACGAGGAGCTGCTCGACCTGGTCGAGCTCGAGGTGCGGGAGCTGCTGTCCGCCTACGAGTTCCCGGGCGACGAGGTTCCCGTCGTGCGGCTGTCGGCGCTGAAGGCGCTCGAGGGGGACGAGGCCGCGAAGCAGCAGATCCTCGATCTGATGACCGCGGTCGACCAGTACATCCCCGAGCCGACGCGCGACGTCGACAAGCCGTTCCTGATGTCGATCGAGGACATCTTCTCGATCACGGGCCGCGGCACCGTCGCCACGGGCCGTGTCGAGCGTGGGACGCTGCAGAAGATGTCCGAGGTCGAGATCGTCGGCATCAAGGACACGCGGAAGACGGTCGCGACCGACCTCGAGATGTTCCGCAAGCTCCTCGACGAGGTCACGGCGGGCGACAACGTCGGCGTCCTGCTCCGCGGGGTGGACAAGGACGAGATCGAGCGCGGCCAGGTCCTCGCGAAGCCGGGTTCCATCACGCCCCACACCGAGTTCGAGGCGCAGGTCTACGTCCTGTCCAAGGAGGAGGGCGGCCGGCACACGCCGTTCTTCAAGGGGTACCGTCCGCAGTTCTACTTCCGCACCACCGACGTCACCGGCGGCATCGAGCTCCCCGAGGGGATGGAGATGGTGATGCCGGGCGACAACACCACGATGAAGATCGACCTCGGCGCGCCCATCGCGATGGAGGAAGGTCTGCGGTTCGCCATCCGCGAGGGCGGCCGCACCGTCGGCGCCGGCAGCGTGAGCAAGATCATCAAGTAGGAGAGAGCACGTGGCGACACCGCGAATCCGAATCAAGCTGCGCGCCTACGACCACGAGATCCTCGATCTCGAGGCCGGCAAGATCGTCGAGCACGTCTCGAGGACGGGCGCGCGGGTCGTGGGGCCGGTTCCGCTTCCCACTGAGCGGTCGGTCTACACGGTCATTCGCGGTCCGCACAAGGACAAGGACAGTCGTGAGCACTTCGAGATGCTCACGCACAAACGGCTGATCGACATCGTCGACGCCACGTCGAAGACGGTCCAGGAGCTCCAGCGCCTGAACCTGTCGGCCGGCGTCGACATCGAGATCAAGCTCTAGCCGGAGACGACGCAGATGGCCGACGCAAAGGGCATTCTCGGCACGAAGCTGGGGATGACGCAGATCTTCACCGAGGACTCGCGTGCGGTCCCGGTGACGGTCATCCAGGCGGGGCCGTGCGTCGTCACGCAGGTGAAGACGCAGGAGCGCGACGGCTACCAGGCCGTCCAGCTCGCGTACGCCGAGGTCCGTCGCGGGAAGGCGAACAAGCCCACCGAGGGGCACTTCGCGGCGGCCGGCGCGAAGCCGCTTCGCCACGTGGTCGAGCTGCGGACCGACCGGGCGGGCTCCTTCACGCCGGGCCAGGAGATCAAGGCCGACATCTTCGCGCCCGGCGAGCGAGCCGACGTCGTCGGCGTGTCGAAGGGACACGGGTTCGCGGGAACCATGAAGCGCCACGGGTTCGGCGGGCTCGGCGCGTCGCACGGAACGGAGCGCAAGCACCGTTCGCCCGGCGCCATCGGCGCGTGCGCGACACCCTCGCGGGTGTTCAAGGGCGTTCGGATGGCCGGCCAGATGGGCAACGATCGCGTGACGGTGCTGAACCTCGAGGTGGTCGAAGCAGACCCCGAGCGCAACCTGTTGCTGGTCCGCGGGGCCGTGCCCGGCCCGCGCGGCGGCTTGGTGATGGTGCGTTCGAGCGTCAAGGGCCCGGGGCCGGGGAAGGCGAGCTGATGGCCACCGTCGAGCTCCGAAGCGTGGCCGGCAAGGCCATGGGGAAGCGGGACCTCCCCGAGGCTTGGTTTGGCGCCGCGGTGAACGTCCCCCTGATGCATCAGGTTGTCGTCGCCGGCGCGGCCGCTCGCCGCGCGGGGACGCACGCGACCAAGACGCGCGGGGACGTGTCGGGCGGCGGTCGCAAGCCGTGGCGGCAGAAGGGAACCGGCCGCGCGCGGCAGGGCTCGATTCGCGCCCCTCAGTGGAGCGGCGGCGGGGTCGCGCACGGACCCGTTCCCCGCGACCACGCGGTGCGGGTCAACAAGAAGATGAAAGCGGCGTCGCTGCGGTCGGCGCTCACGGACGCCTCGCTCTCCGGAAAGCTCGCCCTGGTGGAGGACATCACGTTCGACGCCCCGAGCACCAAGGATGCGCTGGCGTTCCTCGCCGCGCTCGAGCTGGACGGGAAGGTGCTGTTCGTCCTGCCGGAGCCCGACGCCGAGACCGAGCTGTCGTTCCGCAACCTGCGCTGGGTCAAGATCGGCTACCCCGGGAACCTGAGCACCTACGACCTGCTCTACGCCGACCGAGTTCTGTTCACGGCGTCGGCACTCGATCGCCTGACCGGCGAGACCACCGTCGCGCCGGACACGGCCCGGGCGTCGGCCACGCGGGCCAAGGAGGCCGAGGGCGACGCCGACGCGGAGGACTCTTCGAAGAAGAAGCCTGCGTCCCGGCGACGGGGGACGAAGGCGGCGAGCACCGAGGCGGAGGGGGGCTCCGACGAGGAGGCCACCGACGCGACGGCCTCCGGAGAAGCGGATGCGCAGGAGGAGCCGGCCACGGGCGCCCACGAGACATCCGGGGACGACTCCGAGGACGGTGAGGACGCGTGAAGAGCCCGCGCGACGTCGTCATCCGGCCGATCGTCTCGGAGAAGTCCTATGCGGGGCTGGAGGCGGGCGCGTACACGTTCCTCGTCGCCCGCGACGCGAACAAGACAGAGATCAAGGAGGCCGTGCAGCAAATCTGGAACGTGCGCGTGCTGTCGGTCAACACGATCAACCGGAAGGGAAAGACCAAGCGTTCGCGCCTGGGCGTGACGGGCAGCCGGCCGGACCAGAAGCGGGCGGTCGTGACGCTCGCAGCCGGTGACTCCATCGAGATCTTCGAAGCGAAGGGTCCCTGAGATGGCCGTGCGGAAATACAAGCCGACGACGCCGGGCCGGCGCGGATCGAGCGTCTCCGACTTCAAGGAGATCACGCGGGACCGTCCCGAGAAGTCGCTCACCCGCCCGCTGCGCAAGCGCGCGGGCCGGAACGCTCACGGCCGGATCACCACCCGTCACCAGGGCGGCGGCCATAAGCGGCAGTACCGGGTGATCGACTTCCGCCGGGAGAAGGACGGCGTTCCGGCGCGGGTCGCGCACATCGAGTACGACCCAAACCGCACGGCACGAATCGCGCTGCTGCACTACGCGGACGGCGAGAAGCGGTACATCCTTGCCCCGAAGGGCGTCGAGGTGGGCGACCGGTTGCTGTCGGGCCCGGGCGCCGACATTCGCCCGGGGAACGCGCTTCCGCTCGCGAACATCCCCGTCGGTACCATCGTGCACAACGTGGAGCTCCGAATCGGCGGCGGCGCCAAGATGGCGCGCTCGGCCGGCACAGGGGTCCAGCTGCTGGCCAAGGAGGGCGGCAAGGCGACGCTTCGCATGCCCTCGGGCGAGATCCGGATGGTCGAGGCGGCCTGCAAAGCGACGGTCGGCGAGGTCGGCAACCCTGAGCACGAGCTCGTGGCATGGGGCAAGGCCGGCCGCAACCGGTGGCGGGGGAAGCGCCCGAGCGTCCGCGGCGTCGCGATGAACCCCGTCGATCATCCACTGGGCGGCGGCGAGGGCAAGTCGAGCGGCGGCCGCCACCCGAGCAGCCCCTGGGGCAAGAAGGAAGGCCGCACCCGGCGACCCAAGGGCTCCGACCGGCTCATCGTCCGCCGCCGCGGAAAGAGGAGGGGGAGCTAGTCATGCCGCGCTCCGTGAAGAAGGGTCCGTTCGTGGATGAGCCCCTCATGAAGAAGGTGCAGGACATGAACCGCCGAGGCGACAAGCGCGTCATCAAGACGTGGTCGCGGCGCTCGACGGTCGTCCCCGAGATGGTGGGCCACACGATCGCCGTGCACGACGGACGCAAGCACGTCCCCGTGTTCGTCTCCGAGTCGATGGTGGGGCACAAGCTCGGCGAGTTCGCGATGACGCGCACGTTCCGCACGCACGGCCACCACACCGAACGCAGCACGTCGCTCAAGTAAGAGGAACAGGATGGAAGCTCGAGCCAGCGCGAAATACATCCGGGTGTCGCCGCGGAAGATGCGGCGCTCGGTCGACATGATCCGCGGGCGCCACGTCGAGGACGCGCGGCGCGTGCTGCGGCTGTCGGCGCTCGGGCCCAACCGCCTCCTCGAGAAGCTGCTGAACTCGGCGGTCGCCAACGCGGAGCAGCGCAGGGCGATCCCCGAGAACCTGTTCGTGTCGCGGGCGTGGGTCGACGAGGGCCCGACGCTCAAGCGGTGGCGCCCACGCGCGTACGGGCGCGCGACGCCGATCCGCAAGCGGACGTCGCACGTGACCGTCGTGGTCGAGAGTCTGGAAGGAAGCGAGGAGGTGGCCGGTGGGACACAAGGTTAACCCGTACGGGTTCCGCCTCGGGGTCATCTACCCCTGGAAGTCCAAGTGGTTCGCCGGCCGCGACTTCGCCGAGCAGCTGCACCAGGACGTCCTGATCCGCA
>DASPTB010000144.1:0-16162 GCA_035623615.1 Actinomycetota bacterium | reverse complement strand
GTCGAGGAACGCGTAGACGACGTCCACGACGAGGTTCGCGACGACGATGAAGAACGCGCCGACGATGGTGACCCCCATGACCGCCGGGAAGTCGTCGGAGTACAGCGAGTTGAGCGCGTACTGCCCGAGACCCGGCAGTTGAAAGACCGACTCGGTGATGATGGCGCCGCCCAGCAGGAAGGCCACGTCCAGCCCGAGCATCGTGACGACCGGCGTGAGCGCCCCGCGCAAGCCATGCTTGTAGATGACCCTTCGCTCGGTGATTCCCTTCGCCCGGGCGGTGCGGATGTAGTCCTCGCTCATGGTCTCGAGGAGGTTGCCTCTGACCATCCTCGAATAGAAGGCGGCGTTGGTGACCGCGAGCGAGATCCAGGGTAAGACGAACACCCCGCTCATGATCGCCTTCCACAGGGGCTCGCCGGCCGGGATCCCGGGCGGCGGCGCGATATGCAGCGCGAAGTGGAACACGTAGAGCAGGACGAGGGACAGCCAGAAGATCGGCGCCGAGACCCCGATGAGTGCCAGGACCATCGCACTTCGGTCCATCGCGCTCCCCCGCTTGATCGCTGAAACGATCCCGATGGGAATCCCCATGAGCAGCCACAAGATCGTCGCGCCGATCGTCAGGGTCAGTGTGATCGGAAATCGCTGCACGATCTCGGTCCGGACCGGGATCGTGTTGTACCAGGAGTAGTAGACCCTCGGGTCGAGGAAGAAGCCCGGCCACGGGATCAGCCCTCGGGCGAAGTGCCAGTACTGAACCCAGACGGGGCGGTCGAGGCCCAGGTTGTGACGGATCAACGCCAACTCCTGGGGGCTCGGATGCTTGCCGGCCAGACGGATCGCCGGGTCCTGCGTGGGGAGCTTCACGAAGACGATGAACGTGAACAGCGAAACGACGACCAAGACCAGAAACCCGAAGAGGGTTCTGCGGATCAGGTAGCGTCCCACGTGCTCCCCAGGTTCACTCGACTCTTGAAAGGGCTCGTGGGTGGGCCGCCCCTCGAGGCGGCCCACCCACCTGATGCCTCCGTCCCGATACCTCCTACCCCGACGGCGACGACGACGTGCCGCCGTTCAGGGCGATCTTGTCCATCGACATTCCACTGGCGAACTCGTTGTACACGTAGTTCGTCACCCGCGGACCGGTGATATTCACCGTGTTGGTGAAGTTGAGCGGCACCACCGCCGCGATCTGTTCCATCAGGTATTTATCCGCATCCGCCCAGCAGTTGATACGAGCGTCTCCCGTGAGCGGCATGCACTTTTGGATCTGCGCGTCCATGCTCGGCACACTCGTGATCGAGTAGCCGAACTTCTTCATCATCGCGGGCGTCGCGCCGACCATGGACTCGTTGTAGTTGGCCTGCGCCGAGATGTTCGGCCCGTACATCGTCAGGTAGAAGAAGGTGAACGCGTCCGGGTAGTCCTGGAGCCAACCGGGGCTCAGCGCCAGCGGGATCTGGCTCGAGGGGTCGAGCAGCTTGGCGTAGATGGCGGATCCGTTCAGCTGCTTGAGGTTCAGCTGGATGCCGATCTTCGCCAGGTTCTGCTGGATCTCGCTGTTGAACGCCGGCTGGGTTCCTGTGTTGCCTCCGAGCGTCAGCACGTTCTTGCACGCCGATGCGGTGCACATACCGCTCGAGTCGCCGTACTTCGACTGTGCCATCTCGGCCTTCGCCAACTGGAGCCCACCCGAGGTGTCGGCGCCCTGCTCGCTCGGCGTCTTGTAGGGGTCGTAGTTCTTCAGGACCTGGACGCCGTTCGAGAGCGTGAGCAGCGAGTTCGGCACCCAGTGCGTCGCGATCGGCCATGCGATCGGTCCGCCTTGGATGCGCTGGATGGCCGCCTTGTCGATCGCATACTCCACGGCTTTGCGGACGTGGATGTCGTCGAAGGGCGGCGTCCCGAGGTTCATCGCGACGTAGTAGTTGCCCGCGCTCGGGTTGATGAACAGGTGGCTCTTGAGGTTCGGCGTGGTCTGGTACTGCCGGAGCGTCGCCGGGAGCACACCGTTCTCGATGACGTTGTCGATCGTGCCGGCGGTGACCTCCTTCTCCAAGACCGCCTGCGAGGCCGACGGAGAGACCGACGTGTCGATCCCGTCGACGTAGGCAGGGCGAAGCGGGTCCTGCGTGTCGGACGGGTTGCGAACCATCGTCCACTCCTTGCCGGCCTGAAGTCCGGGCAGAGTGGGCTGCGCCGACGGCGTCTTGCTGAAGTCGAGGTCACCGGATCCGGCCCACATGTAGGGACCCGACGAGACCATGTAGCTGCCGTAGTTCGTGTCATGCCCCTGTGCCACGCCGAGCGGCGCGCTGGGGTCGGATGGGTTCGGGGGGATCGGGGCCGTGGCAGGCATCGCGAACCGGTACCCCAGGTCCCCGGTGGGCTGGGTGAGCGTGACGATCAAGGTGTGCGGGTCCGGCGTCGACAGGCCCGAGATGGTCTTGGCCTTGCCGGCGGAGTAGTCCGAGAAGCCCTGGATCACGTCGTAGTAGAACGGGTAACCGGACGGGACGTTCGGGTCTCCGATACGCATGAGGGCGCGGACGATGTCCGGCGAGGTGATCTCGACGCTCTGAAGCGGGGGCGAGTAGTGCAGGCCCGACTTCATGTGGAACGTCCACGTGAGACCGTCTGACGACACCGTCGGGTTCTGCGTCGCCAGGTCGGGGTAGACCTGGTTGCCGCCCTGGGAGGCCGGCTTCCCGTTGTACGTCATGAGAGTCCGTAGCAGGCAGCACTGGAAGAAGGCGAACGACTCCTGGAAGTACTCCTGCTGCGGGTCCCAGTGAGTGAACACGTCCTGGTTCGTCGCGAGCTGGAGCGTCCCGCCCTTCTTCGGCGGGACGGAGCTCGAGGAGGAGGAGGTGCCGCTGCCGCCCCCGCCGCACGCTACCGCCACGATCGAAACGACCGCCGCGGCGGCCAGGAGGCGAACGCCCCCAACGAATCTCGGTCTCTTCACCTGTTTCCCCCTCCCTTTCCTTCCCAAGTCGGACGCTGTCCTCAAGCCGCGGCCTGGGTGGCCGTCGGCTCGACTGCCGCCGCCTCAGCCCGTTTGCGCTGCTTGCGGCCGCTCTGTTTCTTATACGAGAGGGCCGCCGTCTTCGGATCGAGGGCGTCTCGCATGCCGTCCCCGACCATGTTGAACGCGAGCGTGGTCCCGAGGAGGAACATCCCCGGGAAGAACATGGTCCACCAGGCAACGTTGAAGATCTGGCTTGCGTCCGAAAGCTGCCCGCCCCACGACGGCGTCGTGGCGGGAACCCCGATTCCGAGATAGGAGAGCGTCGCCTCGAACAGGACGTTCGTCGGGATGATCAGCGTCGAGTAGACGACCAGGGGGGCGACCAGGTTCGGCATGACCTCCCGCCACATGATGCGGAAGTCTCCGGCACCGCCCGCTCGGGCCGCCTCGATGAACTCCTTCTCGCGAACGGAGAGCACCTGGCCACGGACGATCCTCGCGATGTAGGGCCAGGAGAACAGACCGATCACGTAGCTCACGAGGAGCAGGCCCGGCTTGATCAGGCCGCCGAGGCACCCGTTGTTGCTGAACCCACAGGCCGAGACGAGGCCCAGCGCCAGCAGCAACACCGGCAGCGAGAGGACGATGTCCATGATGCGCGAGATGACAGTGTCGACCTTGCCGCGGTAGAAGCCGGCGGCCACGCCCAGGATGGTGCCGACGACGACCTCCAGGCCGGTGGCGAAGAGCGCCACGAAGAGCGAAGTGCGCGCCCCGTACATCACCCGAACGAACAGGTCGTGGCCCTGGGAGTCGACGCCGAACCAGAAGTGCTTGCTCGGCCCGAGTGGAAGTCCGTACTGGTCGAGCCCGGTGAAGGGGAAGAGCTCGTCGGGCCCGTGGCCCGTCAGGTGGCTGATCAGCGGGGCGCAGATCGCCATGAGCACGAGCAGGATGATGAAGATCGCCCCGCCGATGGCGAACTTGTCCCTTCGGAACCTGCGCCAGAAGAGTTCCCACGGAGTCCGTCCGACGACGGCTCCGGCGCCGTCCTCGCCTCCCCCTTCAGCGGGCGCGCCGGTCTGCTGCGGGATAGTCCCTACTTGCGCCATCCCTCTAGGCCTCCGCGAGCATGATCGGACACATCTTAACGATGAGCGGGCAAAGCACAAGGCGGGTCAAGCGGTATCAATCCCTCAGAAGCCGCGTCACGCTCGGGAGGATCTCGACCCCCATCATGGAGCCCAGGGAGCCGCGCCCGGCCGCCCGCTCGCCGAAGGTCTCCGATGCGTCGGATGGGACCCCACCCCCGGCGAGCAGCAGCGGGACCGGGTCGGCGGTGTGCGCCTTTCGGATGCAGGACGTGGAATGGTCGGCGGTGACGGCCACGACGACCCGGTCGAGGTCGATCGACGGGAGGAGCTCGCCGAAGAACGCCGAGTCGATGTCCTCACAGACCTCCATCTTGTCGAGACACCTGCCGTCGTGGGCCGGGACGTCCGGGCCCTTGATGTGGATGTAGAGGGCGTCGTAGCCGCCAAGGGCGTCGGCAGCGAGCGCGGACCACGCCGCGTACTGATCTCGCCGCGGGATCCCCGTGGGCGCGTCCACCGGGGACATCCCCAGCACCATCGCGATCCCCCGCTCCACGGGCATCTCGACGAAGCAACCCCACGACGGGCCGAACCGGTCCTTGATCGGCGTGAGGTGGGGGACGTGGTCGCCGGCGTCGCGGGACAGGATCAGGTTGGCGGGCAGGCGGCCTTCCGAACGGCGGCGCGCGTTCACCTCGGAGTCGTCCAGGACCCGCGCCGATTCCTCGGTGAACCGGTTCACGAGATCGGCCGCCCGGCGTGCCCCGTCTGTCTCGTCCATCGGCTCGCTGCTGGCGACGGTGCTCTCGAAGGTCTCCAGGGCGACGCCGAGCGGCCCCTCCTTGGCGTACGCGGGATCGGTGTTGCCGACCTCCGCCGAGAGCGGGCCCGCCGAGGAACGGACGACGAGCGCCCCGCGGTGCTCGACGGTGGCCCGCAACTCGAACGTCGCGTCCGGCAGGGTCACGCCGTCGTTGACCTCGGCCGCGAGCGCGCGAGCGTCCTCGCTCGGAAGGTCGCGGCCGACGCGGCGGTCGACGATCTGGTCGCCCTCGCGCGTCGCGAAGTTGACGCGGAGCGCGAGGTCGCCGTCGCGGAACTCCATTGCCGACCCGAGGGCCTCGAGCACCCCGCGACCGGGGTGCTCGAGCCGGGGGTCGTAGCCGAGAATCGCGAACACGGCGATGTCGGACTCGGGCGCGACGTCCTTGCCGACGGTCCACACGAGGCCCTGAGATCCTTGCCGCGCAAGCGAATCCAACACAGGCGTGTGTGCCGCCTCGAGCGGGGTGCGACCGCCGAACTCCGGGTTGGGGTCGTCGCCGAGCCCGTCGAGGCACACGTAGAGCAGCTGCTTCATCAGCTCTGGTACCTCACGATGAGGGCGAACTCCTCGGGGTCGAGGCTCGCTCCCCCGACGAGCGCGCCGTCGATGTCCGGGTGCGCCATGAACTCCCGGATGTTGGCCGCCTTGACGCTTCCCCCGTACTGGATCCTCACCGCCCCCGCCGCCTCGGCCGACGCCATCGCGCCGACCGTGTCGCGTATGAGCCGGATCACCTGTCCGGCGTCCTCGGCGCTCGCGTTTCGCCCCGTGCCGATCGCCCAGATGGGCTCGTAGGCGATGACCATCGCGGCGACGCGCTCCGCGGAAAGACCGGCGAGCGCCGCTCGCACCTGTCCCTGAACCCTGTCGTCGGTCCTTCCGCCGTCGCGCTCCTCGAGCGTTTCCCCGACACAGAGGATCGGCGTCATCCCCGCGTCCAAGACGGCGCGAACCTTCTTGGCGACCTGGTCGTCACTCTCGCCGAACAGTTGCCGGCGCTCGGAGTGGCCGACGATGACGTAGCTGCACCGCAGCGCGGTCAGCATCGGCGTGGATACCTCGCCCGTCAACGCACCCTTCTCGGCGGAGTGCACGTTTTGCGCGCCGAGCGCGTACGGCAGGCGGTCGGCTTCCAGCAGTGTCTGGACCGATCGGAGCGCGGTGAACGCCGGGCAGATCACGACCTCGACGCGCTCGGCGTCGCTCGCGTCGAGCAGGTACGAGAGCTTCTGGACGGCCTGGATCGCCTCCAGGTGCGTCTTGTGCATCTTCCAGTTCGCGGCGATGATCGGGCGCCGGGCGGTCATTTCTTCACTCCTCCATCAGGACGGCAATCCCTGGAAGCTCGCGGCCCTCGACGAACTCGAGCGACGCCCCTCCCCCGGTGGACAGATGATCCACGGCGTCGGCGAGGCCGAGCCGGTGCAGGGCCGCGATGGAGTCTCCTCCGCCGACGACGGTCGTCCCGGCACAGGCAGCCACCGCGGCGGCGACGCCCCGCGTCCCCTCCGCGAACGCCTCGACCTCGAACATGCCCATCGGACCGTTCCAGAAGACCGTCCCGGCGTCCCGCAGGGCGTCCGAGAATGCGGCGACGGTCTCGGGGCCTACGTCCAGGCCGATCGCGTCCGGCGCAATCGCGTCGATCGCCACCGTCCGGCGCGGAGCCTGCTGGGTGGCCTCGGACGCGATCACCACGTCGCGGGGCAGTTGGAGCGGGACCTCGCGGGACTTCGCGGCGTCCAGGGCGGCGAGGCAGTCCCCGTAGCGGTCGGGCTCGACGAGCGAGCGGCCGACCTCGACGCCCTGCGCGGCGAGGAAGGAGAACGCCATCGCGCCCCCGATCAGGAGGGCGTCGACGCGGTCGATGAGCGCGTTGACGACGCTCAGCTTGTCGGAGACCTTGGCTCCTCCGAGGATCGCGACGAACGGCCGGCTCGGGTCGTCCCGGAGCCTCGACAGAGCTTCGACCTCTCGCTGCATCAAACGTCCGGCCGCGGCCGGCCGGAGGCGTGCCACCGCGTGCACGCTCGCGTGGGCGCGGTGGGCGGCCCCGAAGGCGTCGTCGACGTAGGCGGTCACGGGCGCGGCGAGCTCGGCAGCAAAGCCAGCGTCGTCCTGTTCCTCGCGGGGATCGAACCGAAGGTTCTCGAGCAGCACCACGCTTCCCGGGGAAGCTTCCTCGATGGCCACCCGAACGGGATCGCCGGTCACCTCGTCGAGCTTTCTCACCGGCCGACCGAGGACGTCCTGCAGGCGCATCCCCACCGGGTCGAGGCGGAACCGGTCGTCGACGTGGCCCTTCGGCCTACCGAGATGCGAGCAGGCGACCACGACCGCTCCGCTCTCCAGCAGTTCGACCAGGGTGGGCACGGCAGCGCGGATCCTCGTGTCGTCGGCAACCTGCCCGTCAGACAACGGGACATTGAAGTCGCAGCGGACCAGGACCCTCGCGCCGGAGACGTCGCCGAGGTCCTCGAGCGTGCGAAGCCGGCTCAAAGCTTGGAGGCCACCAGCCCGACGAGGTCGACGAGGCGGTTCGAGTAGCCCCACTCGTTGTCGTACCAGCCGACGGCCTTCACCAGGTTGCCGGTCGTCATCGTCGCCTGCGCGTCGAACGTGCACGACGCCTGCGAGCCGACGATGTCGCTCGAGACGATGGGGTCCTCGGTGTAGACGAGCTTGCCGGCGAGGGGACCCGATTCCGCGGCCTTGCGGAACGCCTCGTTCACCTCGTCCTTGCTCGGCTCGCCGTCGACGATGCACACCAGGTCGGTCACCGATCCGTCGGGCACCGGGACCCGCATGGACATGCCGTCGAGCTTTCCCTTGAGCTCGGGAATGACGAGCGACGTGGCTTTTGCCGCGCCGGTCGACGTGGGGATGATGTTGAGCGCGGCGGCCCTCGCGCGGCGCAGGTCCTTGTGCGGAAGATCGAGGATCTGCTGGTCGTTCGTGTACGCGTGGACCGTCGTCATCAGGCCGCGCTCGATCCCGAAGGCGTCCAGCAGCACCCTCGCCATCGGCGCCACGCAGTTGGTCGTGCACGACGCGTTGGAGATCACGTCGTCCTTCGCCGGGTCGTACCTCCCGTCGTTCACCCCCATCACGATCGTGATGTCCTCGCCTTTGGCCGGCGCGCTGATCACCACTTTGCGGGCGCCCGCCTCCAGATGCTTCGCCGCCTTGTCCCGGTCGGTGAAGAGCCCGGTCGACTCCACGACGATCTCGGCGCCGAGCTCCTTCCAGGGAAGGTTCGCCGGGTCGCGCTCGGCGAGCACCCGGAGCTTGTTGCCGTCCACCACGATCGCGTCGTCGCCGGCCGCCACCTCGCCCTGGAACCGGCCGAGCACCGAGTCGTACTTGAGCAGGTGGGCGAGCGTCCGAGCGTCGGTGATGTCGTTGACCGCCACGACCTCTATGTCGGCTCCGGTCTGCCGCAGCGCGCGAAAGAAGTTCCTCCCGATACGTCCGAATCCGTTGATCCCGATCCTCGTCGTCATGTGCCGCATCCCTTCCGCCGGCCGTTTCCCCTCATCCTAGCCGCCGCCGGGGGCGCGCCGACCCGCAGCGACCGACCGAGCGGGCCGTCCGAGCACCGCCGCCGGGACGGCGTCCGCAGCGTTCAGCCGAGGTCGAGATCCCGGTGGTCGATCGTGACGGGCAGCTCGTGCTTGCGGAAGTACTCGGCGAGCTCGTTCACGACGACGACCGAGCGGTGGCGGCCCCCGGTGCAGCCGACGGCGATCGTCAGGTAGGACTTGCCCTCGGCGATGTAACCGGGGACGGCGACGTCGAGGACCGCACGCAAACGTCGCATGAACTCGGCGTACCCCTTCTGACCGGTGACGTACGCGCGCACCTTCGGGTCGGTCCCGGGGCGGGGTCGAAGCGTGTCGACCCAGTGGGGGTTCGGAAGGAAGCGGACGTCGAGGACGATGTCGGCGTCGCGCGGCAGGCCGTGCTTGAAGCCGAACGAGACCAGCGAGACCTGCAGCGCCGACTCGCGCGGCATCCTGCCGAACGCGTCCCACACCCGGTCGCGAAGCTCGTGAGGAGAAAGCCCCGACGTGTCGATGATGAGGTCGGCGTCCTCCTTGAGGGATTCCATCATGAGGCGCTCCTTGCGGATCCCCTCGATCACGCGGTCGCCCGGTGCGAGCGGGTGGCGCCGGCGGGTCGCCTCGAAGCGCCGGACGAGATCCTCGTCGGAGGCCTCGAGGAACACGATCCGGTACGGAACCGAGAGCGCCCGAAGGTCCTCGAGCGAACGGGAGAGCTCGGCGAAGAAGACCCCGCCGCGCACGTCGACGACGATCGCGACGCGACTCGGCCCGCCGGCGATGGTCGCGAGCTCGGCCATCTTGCCGATGAGCGCCGGCGGGAGGTTGTCGACGACGAAGTACCCGAGGTCCTCGAAGCTCTTCGCCGCCTCGGACCGGCCCGCGCCCGAGAGGCCGGTGATGATGGTGATGTCGGGAACCTCGGCGGCCTCGACCCTTCGCGCCTTCCGGGGGCGTTCGGCGGTGGCCACGTCCGTCACCCGGCCTTCCGCGAGGTCTGGTCCGGGACGGACACGCCGTGCAGGTTGTCGTAGATGGTCTGCGCGAGCGCCTTCCCCACTCCCGGCACCTGCCGGATCTCCTCGGGTTCGGCGGTGCGAAGGCGCGCCAGCGAGCCGAACCGCTTCAGCAGTGCCTTCTTTCGAGACGCGCCCACGCCGGGGATGTCGTCGAGCGGCGAGCGAAGCGCCCGGCGGGCGCGCTTCTCGCGGTGGTACGTGATCGCGAACCGGTGCGCCTCGTCGCGCAGGTGCTGCAGGACGAACAGTGCCTCGGACCCGCGCGGAATCATGAGGGGCTCGGGCTGTCCGGGGAGGTAGATCTCCTCCAACCGCTTCGCCAGGCCGATCGCCGGGATCGTCAGGCCGGCGTCGGCCAGCACCTTCTCGGCCACGCCGAGCTGTCCCCGGCCGCCGTCCACCACGATGAGCGAGGGCGGGTACGCGAACCGCCGCCGCTTGACCGGGGCGTGGGGCGGAACCTCGGCCGCGGCCGGAGCGGCCGGACGGACCGCGCCGCCGTCGTCCCGCAGGTAGGCGAACCGCCTGCGCAGGACCTCTTCCATGGAAGCGAAATCGTCCTGTCCCGGGACGCCCTTGATCTCGAACCTGCGGTAATCCGAGCGCTTGGGCAGCCCGTCCTCGAACACCACCATCGAGCCCACCTTGTCGGTCGGCCCGAGGTTCGAGATGTCGTACGCCTCGATCCGCAACGGGGCGACGGCGAGGCCAAGGGCATCCCCGAGGTCGGCGAGCGCGCGCGAACGGGCGCCGAAGTCCGACGCGCGCTTCAGCTTGTGCCGCAGGAACGCCTCCTTCGCGTTCTGGTTCACCGTCTTGAGCAGCCGGCGGCCGTCGCCGCGCGCCGGCACCGAGATCCGGACCTTCGAGCCCCGAAGGCCCGAGAGCCATTCCTCGATCACCTCGCGGTCCGACGGCCAGGCGGGCACGAGCACATGCTTCGGGACCTCCTCCGCGTCCATGTAGAGCTCGCGCAGGAAGGACGAGACCAGCTCGGAGCGGTCGATGTCCTCCACCTTGTCGACGACCCACCCCCGCCGGCCCATCACGCGGCCACGACGAACGTAGAAGACCTGCAGGGCCGCCTCGAGGTCGTCTTCCTCCATGCCGATCACGTCGAGGTCGTCGCTGCGATCGAGCACCATCTCCTGGCTCTCGATCGCCCGGCGCGCCGCCGCGAGCTTGTCGCGCAGCACGGCGGCGCGCTCGAACTCCTCGCTAGCCGCCGCTTCCTTCATCTCGGCCTCGAGGCGCTTCAACACGGGCTTGTAGTTGCCGCCGAGGAAGTCGGCGAGCGCCTCGACCAGCTCCCGATAGGCCGGTTCGGTGATGCCTGTCGACTCGGGGACGCACGGACCCGCGCACCTGCCGATGTCGTAGTAGAGGCAGGGCCGCCGGGCACGCCGCCGCTGGTCGAAGAACGCGTCCGAGCAGGTCCGGACAGGAAACACCCTCGTGAGCGCGTCGAGCGTCTCGCGGATCGCGTAGGCGTGTCCGTACGGGCCGAACCGCTGGACTCCCTTGCGCTTCGGTCCCCGCATGACGCGCGCCCGCGGCCAGGTTTCGGCCACCGTGAGCGCCAGATACGGATAGGACTTGTCGTCCCGGTAGCGGACGTTGAAGCGGGGACGGTGCGCCTTGATGAGGTTGTACTCGAGCATCAGGGCGTCCACCTCGCCGGAGGCGAGGATCCACTCGAGGCGGGAGGCCGCCGCCATCATCGCCTCGGTCCGCGGGTGCAGGGGGCGGCCCCAGTACGACGCCAGGCGCTTCCGAAGCGAGAGCGCCTTGCCGACGTAGACCACACGGCCGTCCCGGTCCCGGAAGAGATAGGCCCCCGGGGCGTCGGGGATCTGGGAGGAGTCCGGTCGCGGAACGGTCATCGGCCTCGATTGTAAGGAAGCAGGAGTGGCCACTCGATGAAGATCCGGCGAGGATTCGCCGCCTGGCCGGCCCTGCTCAGGCCGAGGGGGTGGGCGTCGGCGTCGACGCCCCGCCGCCCTTGCCCGGCGGCGCGACCACGAACGTGCCGGTCATGGTGGACGGATGCAGGTCGCACCGGAAGAAGTACGTGCCGGGTTTCAGGGCGTTCACCGTGTAGGTGGAGCTGGCTCCGGGGACGACGACCTCCGAGGAGGTGGCGCCGCCCAGCTGGTCCGTGGCGCTCGAGTTGGTGAAGATCGCGAAGTTGTGCGCCGTGGTGTCGCTGTTGGTGAACGTCACCTTGAAGGACACGCCCGGGACCACAGCC
The DNA here is from genome assembly GCA_035623615.1 of Actinomycetota bacterium. Taxonomy (GTDB): domain Bacteria; phylum Actinomycetota; class UBA4738; order UBA4738; family UBA4738; genus DASPTB01. Next base: position 4,435 of record DASPTB010000144.1, on the reverse strand, counting down.
AGGCAGTTCGAGGAGAACCCCGTCGCGGAGGCTCCGGTCGGCGCGTCGATCGACAGGGTCGTCGACGAGCCGCTGGGCAGGCAGGGCGGCGCGCCGCTCGGGACGGGTGTCGGCACGGCGCTGAACACCGGCGAGGGGACGGCCAGCCGCAGCTGCCCGGACGCGTTCGTGGCCACGTTCATGCGGTGGTTGAAGCTGTCGTACCAGGCGATCGCCACGTGCTTCGCGTTGCTCGAGATGGCGAGGCTCGGGCTCCACCCCGCCGAGCTCTGCGGGATCACGTCGGCCGTGAAGCTGCCGCTTCCGACCTTCCCCTCCGCGATCATGATCCTGCCGACCGAGAGGTTGGCCCAGCTGATCCACAGGTTGCCGTCGGCCGCGCCGATTCCGGTGGCCCACGCGGTCAGCTCGTCGGACGCGGTCGGCTCCGAGCCGCCCGTGCCGACCCGGGCCGTAGCCCAGCTTCCGCCGGGGCTCGCGGTGGCGGTCTCGATGTCGCCGCTCGCGTCGTAGTACGCGAGGACCGGCGAGCCGGCGTGCAGGGACAGCGACGCACCGGTCGGCATCGTCATCGAGACCCCGAACCCGCCCTGGCTCGTGACCGTCGACGTCGTCCAGGAGGACGAGGTCGACGAAACGCTCGTGGAGGTCTTCTGCGCCACGTCGAGGCTGGACGCGCCCGACTCGTAGGCGACGATCGCGTGCCCGGGCGAGGGGGCGACGACCGCCGTGCGCACCGACGGGCACGTGGTGCACTCGTTCGCCCTGGCCACCCGATCGACCGACCATCCCGACCCGGTCTGATGGGCGAGCTCGACGTTCGGACCCTGGTAGAACGCGATCCACGCGTGGTCGCTCGAGTCCACGGCGATCGACACGCCGGAAGCTGCCTTGCTCGTCACTTGGTCGACCTTGTCGCCGAAGACCAGCGTCGTCGACTTGTCCGGGAGGGTGACCGGCGCGTCCTCGTTGTAGAAAACGCCCGACGGGGTGCTCCAGGCGACCCGGTGGATCCCCTTGGAGTCCACGGCCATCGCGACGGTCGAGACCCCGTCGTAGAAGCCCTTCTTGTCGGCGATCTCGGTCGCCGTCCCCTTCCCCCCACCGGTGGCGTTCGGCGTGACGTTCCGGCGGGTCCAGATCGAGTCGTGCTGGAAGGCGATGACCACGGATGGCGGCTGCGGCGTGTTCGCGAGCAACGGCGGCGGAAGGGCGCCTTGCGTCAGGACGGGCTGCAGCAACAGGTATGCGACCGAGGGATTGCCGCTCGAGTCGACGGTGACCGAGGGCGAGCGCCCCACGTCGTAGATCTGGTCCACCACCTGCGTCTGGAACGCCGAGGACCCCGACGACAGCGGGACGTTCGGGGGCTCGCTCTGCGGAGCGCAGGCCGAACCGACGAGCGCCGCCGCGGCGAGCGCGACGGCGACGTTCAGGGCCCTCGTGAGTCGTGGAATCCCGGGCACGGCGGGCCACATTCTACCCACAGCGCGTCGGGGGGTGTGGCACGCCCGGCCGGCGGTCGCGATCAGACACCGGCGGGGACCGGCTCGCGCCGCGCGGTGCGGCGTCGGACGCCGAGGACGTCGGCGAGGAAGGCACCCGTGTACGAGGTGGGATGCGCGGCGATATCCTCGGGCGAGCCGGCCACGACGACCTCTCCCCCCGCGTCGCCTCCCTCCGGGCCGAGGTCGATCACCCAGTCCGCGGTCTTCACCACGTCGAGGTTGTGCTCGATCACGAGCACCGTGTTCCCCGCCTGCACGAGCCGCTCGAGGACCGACAGCAACTTCGAGATGTCGTCGAAGTGCAGGCCGGTCGTCGGCTCGTCGAGCACGTAGAAGGTCCGGCCGGTCGCCCGCTTCGACAGCTCGCTGGCGAGCTTCACGCGCTGCGCCTCACCGCCCGAGAGCGTCGGCGCCGGCTGTCCGAGCCGGATGTAGCCGAGGCCGACGTCGGAGACGGTCTGCAGGTGCCGCGCGACCACCGGGATGTTCTGGAAGAACTCGAGCGCCTCGTCGACGCTCATGTCGAGGACGTCGGCGATCGTTCGGCCCCGGTAACGGACCTCCAGCGTCTCGCGGTTGTACCGACGACCCTTGCACACCTCGCAGGTGACGTACACGTCGGGAAGGAAATGCATCTCGATCTTGATCTGGCCGTCGCCGGCGCAGTTCTCACAGCGGCCGCCACGGACGTTGAACGAGAAGCGTCCGGGCTTGTACCCGCGCACCCGCGCCTCCGGCAACTTGCTGAACAGCATCCGGATGTGGTCGAAGACGCCGATGTACGTGGCGGGATTCGACCGCGGCGTTCGCCCGATCGGCGACTGGTCGATGTCGATCACCTTGTCGATCTCTTCCCAGCCGGTGATCCGCCGGTGCTTGCCGGGCACGATCCGTGACCGGTTCACCTTCTGCACCAGGGCGCGCAGCAACACCTCCTGCACGAGCGTCGACTTCCCCGATCCGCTGACGCCGGTCACGCACACGAAGCACCCCAGCGGGATGGCGACGTCGACGCTCTTGAGGTTGTGCTCCCGGGCGCCCGTCACTTTCAGCCACCTCTCCCCAGGCAGTCGCCGGACCTCCGGCGTCGGGATCGACCGCCGGCCGGAGAGGTAGGCGCCGGTCATCGACGCGTCGGATGTGAGCAGACCCTTGAGGTCGCCTGCGTACACGATCTCGCCGCCGCGCTCCCCGGCGCCGGGTCCGATGTCGACGATCCAGTCGGCGGCGTCGATCGTTGCCTCGTCGTGCTCAACGACGATCAGCGTGTTGCCGAGGTCGCGCAGGCGCAGCAACGTGTCGATCAGGCGGCGATTGTCTCTCTGGTGCAAGCCGATCGAGGGCTCGTCGAGAATGTACAGGACGCCCACGAGACCCGACCCGATCTGCGTCGCGAGGCGGATGCGCTGCGCCTCTCCCCCCGCGAGCGTCGCCGATGCACGGTCGAGGGTCAGGTATGCGAGCCCGACGTCCAGCAGGAACTGCATGCGGGCGCGGATCTCTCGCAGCACGCGCTCGGCGATCATATGCTCGCGCTCGGTGAGCTGCACCGTGTCGAGGAACGCAACCTCGTCGACGATCGAGCGGCGCGTGAGCTCCCAGATGTTGATGCCGCCGACCGTCACCGCGAGCGACTCCGGCTTGAGCCGCGCGCCCCTGCACGCGCGGCAGGCGACCTCACGCATGTACTGCTCGAGCCGATCGCGTGCCGCATCGGACTCGGCCTCGTCGTGCCGGCGCTCGATGTTGGTGATGACACCTTCGAACGTCGTCGTGTACGACCGCAAGCGACCGTATCGGTTGCGGTAGTTCACACGGACGCTCCGGTCGGTTCCGTACAGGACGACGTCGCGGGCGGATCGTGGGAGCTTGGACCACGGCGTGTCGGGCGAGAACTTGTGCGCCTCCGCGACCGCCTCCAGCAGCCGCGCCCAGTACCCGTCGACACGGCCCGACCACGCGGCGATCGCACCGTCGGACAGCGACAGCGAGGGGTCGGCGACCACCAGCTCGGGGTCGACCTCCAGACGCATGCCGAGCCCATCACACGTCGGGCACGCGCCGTACGGCGAGTTGAACGAGAAGTTCCGGGGCGCCAGCTCGTCGAACGAGATCCCGTCGTACGGGCACGCGAGCTTCTGGCTGAAGTTCACCACCTCTTCGTGGCCCTCGCCGTCGGTCTGGACGGCGAGCGACACGATGCCCTCCGCGAGCTGCAGCGCGGTCTCGACCGAGTCGGCGACGCGACGGCGGATGTCCGGCTTCGCGACGAGTCGGTCGACGATCACCTCGATATCGTGCTTGTAGTAGCGGTCGAGTCGGATCTTGTCGGTGAGCTCGCGGACCGTGCCGTCGATGCGCGCCCGGGAGAAGCCCTTCTTGGCGAGGTCGGCAAGCATCCGCTCGTATTCGCCCTTGCGTCCGCGCACGATCGGGGCGAGCACCTGGAAGCGCGTCCCCTCGGGCAGTTCCATGACCTGGTCGACGATCTGGTCCGGGGTCTGGCGGCCCACCGGCCGGCCGCACTTGGGGCAGTGGGGCTGGCCGATGCGCGCGAACAGCACGCGCAGGTAGTCGTAGATCTCCGTGATCGTCCCGACGGTGGAGCGCGGATTCCGAGAGGTCGACTTCTGGTCGATGGAGATGGCCGGGGAGAGGCCCTCGATGAAGTCCACGTCCGGCTTCTCCATCTGGCCCAGGAACTGCCGGGCGTAGGCGGACAAGGACTCGACGTAGCGGCGCTGCCCCTCGGCGTAGATGGTGTCGAAGGCCAGCGACGACTTCCCCGAGCCTGACAGGCCCGTGAACACGATCAGCTTGTCACGGGGAAGGTCGAGCGTGACGTTCCTGAGGTTGTGCTCACGGGCACCGTGGATCACGAGCCGGTCGGCGCCCACGCGGCCATTCTACGGGGGCCCTGTGACAAG
>DASPTB010000013.1:0-6244 GCA_035623615.1 Actinomycetota bacterium | reverse complement strand
CGACGGTCGCAAGGGGAACCTCCGGGGACGGACGCGTACGAACAAGCTGGTTCACCTCGCCGGGAGCGATGTCCCCGGCACCTTCCTGCAGGCGCGCGTGCGCGAGGCGCACCCTCACCACCTGACGGCGGAGTCCGCCCGCGGCACGGACGGTCCCCGTACCGAGGCGCCGGGCGGCCCCGCCGAGGATTCCGCGCCGGTCCCCCTCGCGACCGCCGCCCCGGGGTGAGCTCGACGCCCCGGAACCGGCCGCTCGCGCTCGTCGGCCCCACCGCGTGCGGCAAGACGGAAGCCTCGATCCCGCTCGCGCGGGCACTCGGCGCCGAGATCGTGTCGATCGACTCCATGGTCGTGTACCGCGGGATGGACGTCGGTACCGCGAAGCCGACCCCGGCCGAGCGGGCCGCCGTCCCTCATCACCTGCTGGATGTGGTCGATCCCGCCGAACCGTTCTCGGTTGCGGAGTTCGGGCGGCTCGCCGTCTGCGCAATCGACGACGTTCGCGCGGGCGGGGCCCTGCCCCTGCTGGTCGGCGGCTCGGGCCTGTACTTCCGCGCGGTCGTCGACGGACTGCGGTTCCCCGCTACGGAACCCGAAACCCGGGGGCTCCTCGAGGCCGAGGCGAGCGCGCTCGGTCCCGACGCCATGTACCGGCGGCTTGCCGAGCTCGACCCCGTCGCCGCCGGCCGCATCGAGCCGTCGAACGTCCGCAGAACCGTCCGTGCGCTCGAGGTGGCCGGCGTCACCGGTCGCGCTTTCTCCACGTTCGCCGCGGACTGGGAGCGCTACCCCGCGGAGCACGTTCGGGCCGCCGGGATCGAGGTGCCCCGGGCGGTCCTGCACGAACGGATCGAGCGTCGCGTCTCGGCCATGATGCCCGGCCTCCTGGCCGAGACGGCCCGGCTCGTCGAGACCGGCTCGGGACCAAGGCGTTTCATCACGTCGACGCAGGCCATCGGGTATGCGGAGGCGCTCGGGTGCCTGGAGGGGCGTCTGTCGGTGGAGGAGGCCGCCGCTCGAACCACGCGCCGCACCAAAGCGCTCGCGCGCCGCCAGCTTGCCTGGTTCCGCCGGGACCCGAGAATCCGGTGGTTCCCCGTCGGGCAGGTGGGCGCCATCGGCGCGCTGGACGGCCTGATCCGATACCTTGGAGAGGAACGGGAGGGCTCGTGAAGATCTCCAAGTACCACGGAACGGGGAACGACTTCGTCTTCGTCGAGGACCTGGACGGGCGGCTCGACATTCCGCCGTCGTTCGTCGCGGCGGTGTGCGACCGTCACCGCGGCGTCGGCGGGGACGGGCTCATCCGGGTCGTGCGCGGCGACGCCCGCGGGGGCGACGGCGCCGACTTCTTCATGGACTACGTCAACGCCGAGGGAGCGCCGGCCGAGATGTGCGGCAACGGGATCCGCTGCCTCGCCGTGTTCGCGTACGAGCGCGACCTCACCGCGAAGACGCGGCTCGCCGTCGACACGCGCGCAGGGCTCAAGCTGCTCGAGCTCGACGTGGCCGACGGGCGCGTCCGGTCGGTAACGGTGGACATGGGGCCGCCGGTCCTTGCCCGGGCGGAGATTCCCATGGGCGGGGGGGACCCCGCGGCGACCGTGAACGCCGAGCCGCTGGAGGCCGCGGGACGGACGTGGACGATGTCGGCGGTGTCGATGGGGAACCCGCACTGCGTCCTGTTCCTCGGCGATGACGACCTGGGGTCGATCGACGTCGCGGGCATCGGGAGCGAGATCGAGCACCTTCGGCTGTTTCCGAACCGAACGAACGTCGAGTTCGTCGAGGTCCTCGACCCCTCGCGCATCCGGATGCGCGTGTGGGAGCGGGGCGTCGGCGAGACGCTGGCCTGCGGCACGGGCGCGTGCGCCGCGCTCGTCGCGTCGGCCGTCGCCGGACGGACGGGCCGGGCGGCCGAGGTCGAGGTCCCGGGCGGGCGTCTGCAGGTCGATTGGCGTGAGGACGGCCACGTGTTCCTCACGGGTCCCGCGACCTTCGTGTTCGACGCCGATCTGTCCGACGAGTGGGCGCGGGCGGCCGGGCTCTCCGGGGTTCCGACCGCGGCCGCGTCCTGAGGGGGGAGTCGGATGCGAATCGCCAAGCGGGTCGAGAGCCTTCCGCCGTACCTGTTCGCCGAACTCGACAAGCGGGTCGCGGCGAAGCGGGCCGAGGGCGCCGACGTCATCTCGCTCGGCGTGGGCGATCCCGACCTGCCCACCCCCCCGCACGTCGTCGAGGCGCTCCGTGAGGCGGCGCTCGACCCCTCGACCCACCGGTACCCTTCGTATTACGGGATGCCCGAGCTCCGGCAGGCGGTCGCCGACTACTACGAGCGCAGGTTCGGCGTCCTGCTGGATCCCGAGACCGAGGTGCTTCCCCTGATCGGATCGAAGGAAGGGATCGCCCACATCGCGACGGCGTTCGTCGATCCCGGCGACCGCGCGTTGGTCGCCGACCCCGGGTACCCGGTCTACGGCATCGGCACCATTCTCGCTGGGGGAGAGCCCGTCTCGCTGCCGCTCACGGCCGGGCGACGGTTCCTTCCCGACTACGACGAGGTGGAGGTGCCGCCGTCGACCACGATCATGTGGCTCGGCTATCCGAGCAACCCCACCGCTGCTGTCGCCGAGGCCGACACGCTCGAGCGCACCGTTCGCTTCGGTGCCGACCACGACCTCCTCGTGTGCCACGACGCCGCCTACGTCGAGATCACCTTCGACGGCTACGTGGCGCCGAGCATCCTGCAGATCCCCGGCGCAAAGGACGTCGCCGTGGAGTTCGGGTCGCTGTCGAAGACGTACAACATGACCGGGTGGCGCATCGGGTACGTCGTCGGCAACGCCGATGCCATCCGGATGCTCGGAGTCGTGAAGACGAACATCGACTCGGGGATCTTCGACGCCGTCCAGCGGGCCGCGATCGCGGCGCTCACCGGCCCGCAGGACCACGTCGAGCAGATGCGGGCGATCTACCAGAAGCGCCGCGACTTGATCGTCTCGGCGCTCGCCGAGGCGGGCATCGACCTCGAGCCGCCGCTCGGGTCGATCTACGTCTGGGTGCCGGCGCCCCCCGGCAAGACCTCCGTGGAATTCACCGCCGAGCTCCTCGACGAGGCGGCGGTGGTCGTCGCTCCGGGGACGGGCTACGGCCCGCACGGCGAGGGCTACATCCGCATCTCGCTGTCGGTCCCCGACGATCGCCTGCAGGAGGCCGCCGGACGCCTCCGGGAGCGCCTGCGCTGAGCAAGAGGACCCGCCCTCGTCGCGACGTGGGGTCCGAGTCTCCGCTGTCGGCGACATGGCGCCCGGCGGTCGCCGAGCGCGCCATCGTCGCCGGCATCGTCCGCAGCGGCGACGAGGACGCGCTCGACGAGCTCGCTTCGCTCGCGCGCGCGGCCGGTGCGGAGCCCGTCGGGCGGGTGATGCAGACGCGGTCGACGCCCGACGCCAAGAGCTTCGTGGGGAAGGGCAAGGTCGAGGAGATCCACGATCTGATCCACGCAACCGGGGCGCAGACCGTCATCTTCGACGACGAGCTCACGCCGGGTCAGCTGCGGAACCTGGAGGAGCGCTTCGGGGTCAAGGTCATCGACCGGACCGCGTTGATCCTCGACATCTTCGCGCTGCATGCACGCTCGGGTGAGGGCAAGGCGCAGGTGGAGCTCGCGCAGCTGAACTACCTGCTGCCGCGACTTCGCGGCTGGGGCGAGGCGATGTCGCGGCTCGGCGGCGGGATCGGCACACGAGGGCCGGGCGAGACGAAGATCGAGGTCGACCGCCAGCACATCCGCCGCCGGATCGCCAAGCTCCGAGGCGACATCAAGGACCTCGAGCGCACGCGCGACGTGAAGCGGGGCCTGCGCGAGCGGTCGGGGTTGCCGAGGGTCGCCCTCGCCGGGTACACGAACGCCGGAAAGTCGACGCTGCTGAACACGCTCACCGGCGCCGCGAGCCTGGTCGCCGACCAGCCGTTCGCGACCCTCGACCCCATCACGCGTCGGCTGCGGCTCCCGCGGCACCGCGTGGTGACTCTGTCGGACACGGTCGGGTTCGTTCGGAAGCTCCCGCACGACCTCGTGGAGGCGTTCAAGTCCACGCTCGAAGAGGTGATTCGCGCGGATCTCATCCTGCACGTCGCCGACGCGTCCGTGCACGACCTCGACGAGCAGATCGACGCCGTTCGGGAGGTGCTCGGCGAGATCGGCGCCGCCGAGATCCCCGAGCTGTTGCTGCTCAACAAGTGGGACCGCGTCGACGAGATGGAGCGCGCCCGGCTGGGGCGGCGTCACCCCGAGGCCGTGCCGGTCTCGGGCCTGACCGGCGAGGGTGCCGACCTCGTGCTCGACCGTCTGGAGGACGCGCTGCCGCGGCTCGAGGAGGTGTCGTTGTTCGTCCCGCACGACCGGCCCGAGATCGTCCCGTGGCTCTACCGCGAGGAGGAGGTGCTTTCGTCGGAGGCGGGGGAGCACGGCACCGCCGTGCGCGCGCGCGTCACCCAGCGTGGTCTCGCCCGCGTGGAGGAATTCCGGGTCCGGTCGACCGACGCCGGCGCGTCCCGTGCCTAGCTGCGCCCCCCGTCCGAGCTACACGAGGCGCAGAACCGCGACAACCTTGCCGAGCACGCGCCCCGCGGTCAGCTCGATCGGGGCGTACGCGGGGTTCTCCGCGACGAGCTGGACGCCGCCGTCGGCTCGGTGGAACCGCTTCACGGTCGCCTCGTCCTCCGCAGGCCCGGACAAGAGTGCCGCGACGATATCCCCCTCGCGCGCGTCGTCCTGGCGTTTCACCACGACGACATCGCCGTCGAGGATCCCCGCGCCGACCATGGAGTCGCCGCTCACGCGGAGCGCAAACGACTCGTCCCCGCCCGAGTAGTCGGTGGGGAGGGGAAGGTATTCCTCGACGTTCTCGTCGGCGAGGACCGGGGTTCCGGCCGAGATGCGGCCGAGGACCGGGACGCTGACGGCCTTGCCGCTTGGGGCCCCAGGGCCCTGCAGCTCCATGGCGCGCGGCTTGGTCGGATCGCGCCGCAGCAGCCCGCGGCGCTCGAGGTTGGCGAGCTGCGCGTGGACGCTCGAGCTGGAGTTCAGGCCGACCGCTTCCCCGATCTCGCGAACGGTCGGCGGGTAGCCCCTCGCCTGAACCGTTTCCTTGATGTAGTCCAGGATGCGACGCTGGCGTGCGCTGACGGTATCCATGGGCTGTTCGCGGGTGGGCCCGCGGCTCCTTCGGGGACGCTAGCACGCCCGTCCTATGGGATCAAACATTTGTTCGATTCCTCCTTGCCTTCGAACGTCCGTTCGACCATACTCCAATCCATGAGCCGAACGGGCGTTCGCCTTCGCCGCAGGGCCACACGCCGTCGCCGGCGTCTGGCCAGGACGCTCGTCGTCGCGACCGTCGCCGTCTCCGGCCTGGGGTTTCTCGCGGGGCACGCCACCGCCGTGACCAGCCATCCGGCCGCAGCGCGCCGCGTGTATATCGTGCGCCCCGGCGACACGGTGTGGTCGATCGCCGTTCGGATCGGCGCCCCGGGCGCAGATCCCAGACCTCTCGTGGATCGGCTCACCGCGCTCAATCACGTGCGCGACGCCGAGATCGTCCCCGGCGAGCGGCTCGTTCTGCCCGCTCCCGCCTGAGGCCTCCGCGGTTGACCCTCCGCATGTCGGTGGCTAGCCTGTCGTCGCCCCTAGATGTTGTGTCCGCCCCGCGAACGCCGGGCGACCTCGGAGGCGATGAGATGCGATGCCCCTGGTGCTCCCGAACCGGTGACAAGGTCGTCGACTCGCGCTCGGCCGAGGGCGGCGAGGCGGTTCGCCGCCGTCGCGAGTGCCTGTCGTGCGGCCGGCGGTTCACCACCTACGAGCGCGCCGAGGAAGCCAGCCTGTTCGTCGCCAAGCGCGAGGGGGGGAAGGAGCCCTTCGACCGCGCCAAGGTGGTGGCAGGGGTCGAGAAGGCCGTCAAGAACCGCCCGGTGACCGAGGAGCAGGTGGCCCAGCTGGCAGTGAAGGTGGAGGAGAAGCTGCGGCGAAAGGGACCCGTCGTGACCACCCAGGAGGTCGGCATCGAGGTCCTCGCGCTCCTGCGAAAGCTGGACGACGTCGCGTACCTACGGTTCGCGAGTGTCTACAAGGACTTCCAGGAGCTGACCGACTTCGAGCGCGAGCTCGGGCTGCTCCTGCAGAAGAAGGATCCCTCCCGGAAGGCGCCCGCCCGACCGACCAGGGCCTGACGACCCTTTC
>DASPTB010000128.1:0-3026 GCA_035623615.1 Actinomycetota bacterium | reverse complement strand
CCACTCCTCGCCCGAATCCGGATTCGGCGAGTCCATGTCCGTCGCGACGGTGTACGGCACGACCTTCTTGTCCGCGCCGTGCTCGGCCCAGTCCGGGATCGGGTTGCTCAACTCCTTCCCGATCACGCCTTCGAACGTCTTGCCGTCGCTTGGGTCGTACAGACGCCCGAGCATGTTGTCGAGCGAACGGTTCTCGAACAGCACCACCACGAGATGGTCGATCGCGTCGTCCCGTCCGGTCATGGAAACCCTTTCCGTGCGCTTCAGCGAAAGCCGATCCTACGCGAGAGGTGGTTGGGCGGCGTCGGTCCAGCGGGGGCGCAATGGTGGTCGAGCGTTCGGGTGCCGGGCCACTCCTGCGCTTGATCGTCCGAACGGACGCCCGGTGCCGAATCTACCGCCCACAGGCCCGGTCTTGATTCTGGCAGGAAATGAGGTCACCCGAAGCAAGTGGGGCTACGGATGGGGGGTCACGCCTCCGGAACGGCCCGCGCCTCGCTCGCCCCCAGCAATTCGTAGGGAAGCGACGCCGAGACGGTGGTTCCGCGCCCGGGCTGGCTGCGGACGGTGAACGTCCCGCCGCCGAGCTCGGTCCGCTCGCGCATGGAGGCGAGTCCCACCTTTCCCTTGCGCAGGTAGTCGCGCGTCTTGGTCGCGTCGAAGCCACTGCCGTCGTCGCTCACCTCGACGTCCAGCATGCCCGCCGACAGCGCGATGCGAACCGAGACGTTGGCGGCCGCTGCGTGCTTGCTCACGTTGGTCAGCGCCTCCTGCACGACGCGGTACGCGAGGACCTCGACCTCCTCGGGCATCGGCTGGTCGGCCTGTCCGTCGACGCTGACCTTGACGCCCTGGTCCTTGGCGAACTTCGACCCGAGTTCGCGGACCGCGGCGACCAGCCCGCGCTCGTCGAGCAGGGGCGGCCGCAGGTTGCTCATCAGCCGCCGCAGGTTCTCGGCCTCCTCCGACAGCTCGGTCGTGATCTCGGCCAGCATGTTCTCCGCCTTCTCGGCGTCGCCGGCCGTCAGCATCATCTTGACGGCCTCGAGTGACAGCGCCGCCGCCGAGATCCCTTGGATCGGGCCGTCGTGCAGGTCGCGCGCGACACGGTTTCGCTCGGATTCGATCGTCGAGTTCGTCCTGCGCAGCAGTCGCGTCCGGTCCTCGTCGCGGTCCTGCAGGAACTGGAAGAGCGTGCGGATCGTCTGGTCGGCCACCTTGGTGGAGGTCACGTCGCGGACGAACAACAGCGTTCCCGGCGGTTCGCCGGGAAGCGGCGACGGCCGCGCCTCCAGGTACACCGTCCGCCCCTCGACCGACACCTCGGCGTGGCCGGTGGTCGGGAGGTCGGCCATGTGCGCGCCGCCGGGGACGAGGACGGCCACCTCGGTCCACGACCGACCGAGCACCTGGTCGGCGCGCAGGTGCACCATCTCGCAGAACGCGCCGTTGGCACGCGCCACGACGCCCCTTCCGTTGATCTCCACGACGCCGTCGGCCGCGGCGTCGAACAGCAGCCGGAGCCGCGACTCGGACGCCGCCACCTCGTCGACCGCCTTGCGCACGGTGTCGAGCGCCTCCTCGCGTGCCTGGAGCGCCTGCCCCAGGTCGTTCGTCGCCCTCGCCGTCGCGCCCTGGCTCATGAACGAGCGGACGGCCATCAGCACCGCGATCAGGCCGAGCAACAGACCGGTCTGAAGGCTGCCCGCGTGGGCCTTGTGGGTCATGGCGACGCCGAGCGTGATGCACGCGCCGGCGAGACACACCGTCAGAAGGCTCGGCCGGATCCACCAGTGCTCGCGCGGCGCACTGCCGCGACGGCGGCCCACCCCGGGCTCCACGACCAGCAAGGCCGTGAGCCACAGGATCGCGGCCGCGGCAGCGAGGGCCGGCCCGGTCGCCTGCATCTCGTGGGTCGACCGCGACCAGTCCAGCCACAGTCCCGAGATCGCGAGCAGCGACGCGCCGGCTCCCAATCCATAGTGCAGACGCGACGGAACCCACAGCGCCAGAACCGACCATCCCGCCAGCACCAGGACGGCGACGAACCCGATGACCGCCGACAACACCGCCTGCTGTCGCGAGATCGCCACGCCGATCTCCCGGCCGATCGCGAGGTAGGCGATGCCGCCGAACAACGCGGCCACGAGCGCGACGTCGGAGACGATGTCGATGCGCCCGTTGCGCAAGTGGTCGCCGAAGTCCACGACGACGAGGCCGAGCGCGCCCGCGAGGAGCGTTCCGATGGCGCCCGCGAGGACGTCCCCTCTCCCGAACGGGCCGAGGCCGACGCCCATGGCCCACACGATCGCCTGGAACGCCGCCGAAGCGACGAGCGCGCCCGCCATGATCCGGGTGCCCCGCCATGTGTCGGGACGGCGCACCTGCAGCGCCAGGACGCCGGCCGAGCCACAGGTGGCGAACAGCAGGGCAGTCTGGCCGGCGCGCAGGGGGCTGCCGAGCGATCCCCGCCCGAACAGGCAGATGGCCGCCGTGACGGCGGCGACGGCGGAGAGGAACCAGATGGCCTCGCGATTGCCCCGCCGGCTGGGCGCCGGAGCGCGTGACGCAGGCGGGGAGGCGTATCCGGTCAGCTCGTGCGTGGTCGTGGGGGTCGACACTGCTCGCAAAGGATGCCTGTTGGGGGCCTGCCGCGACACCGCCACGAATGGGGGATTTTTCTGTCGGCCGGTAGGGGGACAGAGAGGACGGGGCTACTCGATCAGCCGGCGGCGGAGCGCCTCGGCGACCGCCGCGGTGCGGTCGGAGGTGCCGAGCTTCTCGAAGATGTGTTCGAGGTGGGTCTTCACCGTGTCCGGCGAGATGTAGAGCTGCTCGGCGATGTCCTTGTTCGTGTGGCCGAAGGCGAGCAGCTGCAGGACCTCGACCTCGCGGGCCGTGAGGGTCTCGGCCTTGCGGTCGCGTTCCTTGGCGTCGGTGAGCTCCTCGGCGAGGGCCACGACGAGCTGTGGGTCGATGACCATGTTCCCCCCGGCGACGAGCCGGACGGTCTGGATCAGGTGCTC
>DASPTB010000102.1:0-9373 GCA_035623615.1 Actinomycetota bacterium | reverse complement strand
GGGCACATGTCGATCTCCGGCGTGTCGGGAGTGGCGACCAAGACGTCGTTCGCGCTGTTCTTCCTTCGCATGCTCACCTCGCGGCCCGACCTGGTCGGCGAGGGGGCGGCCAACCTCCGCGTGCTTGTGTTCAACGTCAAGGGCGAGGATCTTCTCTGGCTGGACCGGCCGAACCGGCTGTTCGACGACGCGGCCGCCGAGGCGTGGCAGAGGCTCGGGGTGGAGCCCGGACCGTTCCCGTCGGTCCGCTTCTGGGCCCCGCCGCGGGCCGGTGCCGGCGACGTGCTCATCCCCGACACGGGCGGTCGCCAGGAGGGCGTGAACGTCTTCACGTGGACGCCGCGCGAGTTCGTCGACGAGGGGCTCCTGCAATTCTTGTTCACCGACGCGCAGGACTCGAGGAACCAGATCCCGTTCGTCCGGGAGCGCGTGCAAGCGCAGCTTCGCCGCTTCGCGGTGGACGTGTCGGGGCGCCCCGGGTGCGTCGTGCTGCGCGAACCGCCACCCGGCCGGCACGAGCCGGGTGTGGTCGTCCGGCCCGATCGGGACGAGACGGTGATCTGCGACCTGAAGACGCTCGTGGAGGCACTCGAGCCGATCCTCGAACCCGAGGACGGCAGCGATCCCGACCCGGCCTGGACGGCCCGCGTGCAGCCGGGAACGGTGTCGGCCTTCATGCGCCGGATGCACATCGCCTCGTATCGCCTGGGCGGGCTCGTGCAGGCCGGCGAGTCGCGGCGCATCGACCGCGCCAAGGCGTCGGTCACGGTCGTGGCCATCCAGTCGCTACACGAGCTCGCACAGCGCTTCGTCGTCGGCGCGCTGCTGAACGAGACCTTCCAGGAGAAGGAGCGGACGGGCCAGCGCCTGCCGTTGTCGGTCGTCGTCCTCGACGAGCTCAACAAGTATGCGCCGCGCGAGGGCCAGAGCCCGCTCAAGGACATGCTCGTCGACATCGCCCAACGGGGGCGGTCGCTCGGCGTGCTCCTCGTGGGGGCGCAGCAGACCGCCTCGAAGGTCGCGTCGGAAGTCATGGAGAACGCCGCGATCCGCGTCAGCGGCCGGCTCGACGCGGCGGAGGCCGAGCGCGCCGAATACGGGTGGATGCTGCCGTCGACGCGCGCGCGCGCACGCCTGCTGAAGCCGGGCACCATGGTGCTGTCCCAGCCCTCGATCCCGGTGCCGCTCGTCGTCACGTTCCCCTTCCCGCCGTGGGCGACGCGCAAGGAGGAGGCCGCGCCGGAGGGCGACCCCTTCGACGGGCTGTAGATGCGCGTTCTGCACACGTCCGACTGGCACCTCGGCAAGCGGCTCGGTCGCTTCGACCGGCTCGCGGAGGCGTCGGCCGCCCTCGACCAGGTGTGCGCCGTCGCCGACGAACGAGCCGTCGACCTGGTCGTGGTGTCCGGGGACGTCTTCGACCGCCCGTCGCCACCGATCGACGCGCTCGAGCTGGGACTGCGGACGCTGGTGCGCCTCGGCGAGCGCCGGCCCGTGGTCGCCGTCGCCGGCAACCACGACTCCCCGGAGCTGTTCGAGGCGCTCGCGCCGCTGCTGCGTGCGCGGCGGGTTCATCTGGTCGGCCGGGTCACGCGCCCCGACGAGGGCGGGATCCTCGGCCCGGAGACCCTGGGGGTCCCGGCGCGCGTCGCCTGTCTTCCCTTCCTGCGCGAGGGCCAGGTCGTCGACTTCATGCGCGACGCGGGCGAGTGGTACGCGGGCTACGCCGACCGCATCGCGGGGCTGTGCGCCGCGATGAACGACGCCCTGATTGCGGCGACGGGCCCGGCGGAGGTCCCCATTCTGACGGCGCACTTCCTGGTGAGCGGCGTGAAAATCGGCGGCGCCGGCCGCCGCGGCGAGCGGGAGCTGCACATGGGCGCCGCGTACACGGCGACCCCGCAGGCGATTCCTCCTGGGCCGCAGTACGTCGCGATGGGGCACATCCACGCGCCGCAGCGGGTTCCCCACGCGCCCATCCCGGCGGAATACGCGGGCTCGGTCCTGCCGCTCGACTTCGGCGAGGCGGGCGAAGCCAAGCGCGTGGTCGTCGTGGACGTCGAGCCGGGTCGCCTCGCGGTGACGGAGTCGGTGCCGATCGCCTGTCCGCGTCCCTTGGTGCACGTGGACGGGACGTGGGAGCGGATCGAAGCGCGGATGGAGGAGCTGCGGGGCTCCTACGTCGACCTGACGGTCGACACGTCGGCCGTCGACGTGGCGCTCGGGCAGCGTGCGCGGGAGACGTTCCCCTTCCTGGTGAACGTGCGGCCGAGGCGGCGCGAGGCCGACCGCGCCGCCGTGCGCGAACGGCGCGCCGGCCGCTCGCTCACCGAGCTGTACGAGGAGTACTACCTGCGCGAGCACGGCGACGATCACCCGGCGAACGATCTGCTCGACCTGCTGCGGGACGTCCTGGACGAGGCGGAGGCCGTGGATGCGCCCGCTTGAGCTGACGGTCGAGGGTTTCCGCTCGTACCGGGGGCGCGCAACCTTCGACTGGCGCGACCGCCGGCTCGTGGGAGTCGTCGGTCCGATCGGAAGCGGCAAGTCGAGTCTCCTCGACGCCGTGACCTTCGCGCTCTACGGCAAGACGCCGACGTACGAGCGCGACACGCGGTCGCTGATCCACCAGCAGCTCGATCAGGGCCATGTCGAGCTCCGGTTCTCTGTCGACGGTCACGTGTGGCGGGCGGTTCGCGCGCTGCGCCGCCGGGGGCAATCGGGGCACCAGCTCGAGCGCCTGACGGGCGACGGGCCCGGCGCGGCTTCGCTGGAGACGGTGTCGGGCGAGACGAACGTCACCCAGCGCGTCACGACGCTCCTCGGCATGGACTTCAAGACGTTCTGCCGCTCGGTGTTGTTGGCGCAGAACAGGTTTGCCGAGTTCCTCGCCGCGCGCCCGGCCGAACGGGACCAGGTGTTGAAGGGAGTCTTCGGCCTCGAGCGGCTCGACCGCGCGCATGAGATCGCCAAGGCTCGCCTCGCGGCGGCGAGGGCCGAGCTCGACGGGATCGACGCGGAGCGGGAACGGATCGCGGGAGCGCGCGAGCGGTTGCCGGGCGCCGAGGCGGAGGAGAAGGCAGCGGGGGAGCGCGTTGCCCGGCTGGCGGCGATCGGGCCGGACGTGACCCGGCTCGAGGCGTCCGTCGCGGCGGCAGGGGACGCGGCCGCGGCCGCGGACGTCCGGATCGCGGAGGTCGAGGCACTCACGCGGGAGCTCCCCTCTCTGGCGGACATCGATCGGCTGTCGAGTGACGCGGAAGCCGCCGAGACGGATGTGAAGTCGGCAGGGGCGCAGGCCGATGCCGCCGAGGAGCTCCGGCGCCAAGCCGAGGCCGACGCCGCCCAGGCGGAGGAACGGGCCGGCGGTGCCGAGCGTCTCGACGCGGCCTCGACGTTGATCGCCGAGCGGGGCCAGCAGATCCTCGCCACGGAGGAGTGGCGGACGCGTACGGACGCGGCCGAGAAGAAGGTGACCGCTGCCGCCGAGGGGGTCGACGTCGCGCGGGCCGCCGAGAAGAAGGCGGCGGCGGGAGCCGAGACGGCCGCGGCCGCTGCGAGGGCTGCCGGCGTCGCGGTGCAGGGGGCCGAAGCCGCCTTGGATGAGGCGCTGCACGGCGACATGGCCTCGGAGCTGCGAAGCGACCTGCACAAAGGGAAGCCGTGCCCAGTCTGCGCGCAACCGGTCGCCGTTCTGCCCCCGAAGAGCGCGAGCGGCGCCAGGGCCGCCGCCGCGGAGAAGGCGCTCGATCGCGCGCGAGCCGCACACGAGAAGCGACGCGGGGCGGCCGAGTCGGCGAGGACGGACCTCGCGGCGATGCGGGAGCGCGTCGCCGGAGCCCGCGAGGTCCTGGAGGCCGCACGGCGCGACGCGAAGCAGGCGGGGACGACGCTCACGGCGGCCGAGCGCGCGCTGCGCCGAACCGAGACCGAGCTGGTTCGGCTGCTCGGGCCCGGAGATCCCGTGGAGGAGCTTTCCACCAGACGCAAGACGGTGACCGCGGCACGCGAGACCGTGGTCGACGCCGAAGAAGCAGCGCGCGCCACCGCGACGGTTCGCGACGCTGCGCGCGAACGCGCCGACGCGCTCCGCGACGAGCTTGCCGGCCTCGCCGTCCGGCTGAGCGGAGTGTGGGGGCGCCTCGGGGAGAGCCGGGCCGTAGAGCGTTCGCCCGAAGCCCTGCGGCTTGCGTTCCGCGACGTCGGGACGCGGCTGCTGTCCGGCCACGAGGAGGCGAAGGCCGCACGGGACGCGGCTGCAGAGGCAGCGAAGGTCGCGGCGCGCGAGCTCGGCGCGCTCTTTCGCGAGACGGGCGTGTCCCCCGAGCAGGGGTTCGCGGCCGCAATGACGCAGGCCGCGACGACGCACGGCGCGGCGAAGAAGGAGGTCGAGACCCTTCGCGACCTGCTCGCCGGAGGGCGGGCGCTCGCGAACAAGATGAAGAAGGCCGAGCGCCGGCGCGACCTGGCCGAGCGTCTGAGCGAGGACCTCAAGCCGTCCGCGTTCCTGCGATTCCTGCTCGAGGAGGAGCGCGCGGAGCTCGCCGGGCTGGGCAGCGAGCACTTCCAGGACCTGACCGGGGGTTCGTACCGATTCGGCGACGACGGAAACTTCGCCGTGCTCGACATGAACGCCGGGGGAACCCAGCGGCGCTCGGACAGCCTCTCGGGCGGGGAGACGTTCCTGGCCTCGCTCGCCCTCGCGCTGGCGCTCGCCGAGATGGTCTCGAGAGCCGGCGGCCGCATGGATGCCTTCTTCCTCGACGAGGGCTTCGGCAGCCTCGACGCCGACCACCTCGACCGGGCCATGGAGGGAATCGAGCGGCTCGTCGCCGAGTCGGAGCGGCGACTGGTCGTCGTCGTGAGCCACGTGCCGGCGATGCGGGATGCGATCGAGGACCTGATCGTCCTCGACAAGGACTCGACCACGGGCGACACCGTCGTGCGCTCGGGGGCGCGAATCGGCGTCGCCGACGCCCCCGGCACGTGACGCGCGCGTCACGCACGCGTCGCAAGTTGACAGGGTGAAGGACCCGGGCCTAGAGTGAGCGCGTTCGCGACCCCCGGGTCGCGGGCACGAGGACCCAAGAGGCCGAGTAGACAACGCGGCGCCCCGGCGCCGCGGTTCCAAAGGTTTCTTGGGTCCTCACCTTTCTTTCCCCTTCCGGGAACATTCCCTCAACTTTCGCCGTTTTCCGCCCGAGTGCCCGTACAATGCACGACCAACATGGCGGGCCTAGGGGGGCGCGACGACGAAGCGAGGCGAGGAAGCGGTGGAGGACGAGGAGCAAGACGAGGAATTCTCCGAGGAAGAAGAGGAGTTTCCCGAGGACGGCGAAGCGGCCGAGGAGCCCGAGCCGGCCGGGGACGATTCGGAGGCGAGTCTCGACGAGATCCTGACGACCCGGCCCGAGGAGCAGGCGGCCGAGGAGGAGGAGGAGGAGTCGGTCCTCGCGCTCGACCGGGACGAGCGAATCGAGAGCCTCTCGGTTAAGGTCGTCCCGCAGCAGCCCACCGAGTTCACGTGCCGGAAGTGCTACCTCGTCAAGCACCGGAGTCAGCTGGCGGACAGGAAGCGAATGCTCTGCCGCGACTGCGCCTGAGGCTCTCGCTCCTCGAGTCTCCGGCCGCCGAGCCGCGCCCCGGTGCGGCCCTTGCCGCCGCCATGACCGCGGGCCTCCTGCTGTGGCTCGCGAACCCGCCCGTCGACGCCGGCTTCCTCGCGTTCGTGGCCCTCGTGCCGCTCCTGTGGTCGCTGCGAGGGGCGCGGCCCGGAACGGGAGCACTCGCAGGGTTCCTGTTCGGCTTCGTCTACTACGGCCTGCTGCTGAACTGGCTGATGGTCTTCGGGACCATCGCCTGGCTTCCGCTCGTTCTCAGCCAGGCCGCGTACGTGGCCGCGTTCGGGGCGCTGACGCCGATCCTCACCCGGCGCGACCGACCGGTGACCTCGGCGCTGCTGCTCGCCGCGACCTGGACAGCGATCGACTGGATCCGGGGGTTGTGGCCGATCGGCGGATTCACCTGGGGAGGCCTCGGGTACACGCAGCACGCGAACGGCCTGACCCTTCCGCTTGCGACCGTGGCGGGGGTCTGGGGCGTCACGTTCGTGGTGGTCCTCGTGAACGCGCTGCTGCTGGAGGCCGTCCTCCCGTCGATCGTTCGTGACGTGAGGGCCTCCCGGCGCGCGGCACTCGTCGCCCTGGCGGCGGCGGCGGCGCTCCTTCCCGCCCTCATTCCCGTTCGGGGCGCCGGCGGGCCGGGCCTCGACGTCGCGGTGGTGCAGGGAAACGTGCCGACGTCGGTCGCGTCGGACCGGTTGCTGCAGAGCGACCAGGTCGCGGCCAACCACATCGCGCTCAACCGGACGCTCGCGAGCGATCCGCCGGACCTCGCCGTGTGGCCGGAGAACGCCCTGTCCGACGACCCGGCGCGTGACCCGGCGCTCGGGAGGGCGGTCGCCGCGTCGATCCGCGAGGTGGGCGCTCCCACCATCGTCGGGGCGATCTCGCCCGCGCGAGGAGGCCGCTTCTACAACCAGGCGCTGCTGTACGCACCCGACGGGCGCATCGTGGGCCGATACACCAAGATCCACCTGGTCCCGTTCGGCGAGTACATTCCCATGCGGTCGCTGCTCGGCTGGACGCAGCGATACCGCCGCGGGCTGCCGACGCTCTCGCCGGGAAACAGGGTCAAGCTCTTCCGCGTCGACGGAGCGCTCGTCGGCACGCCGATCTGCTTCGAGAACACCTTCCCCGGACTGTTCCGCCGGTTCGTCGCCGACGGAGCTTCGTTGATGGTGGTCACGACCAACGACTCCTCCTACCTGCGCTCGCCCGCTTCGCGGGAACACGTCATCATGAGCCAGCTGCGGGCTGTCGAAACGGGGCGGTGGATCGTGCAGGCGGCCGTCTCGGGCGAGAGCGCCATCGTGAACGCGCACGGACAGGTCGTCGCACACACGGGGCTGTTCGTTCCGGCGATCCTTCGCGCCGACGTTCCCACGTCGACGGTTCGGACCCTCTACGTGCGGTGGGGCGACTGGTTCCCGGCGGCGTGCGGGCTGGTCCTGCTGCTCGCGATCGGCTTTGGGCTCGCGCGGCGGCAGCGATCGCGGAACGGTGCGCGCGCCGGCGAGGCGACTGCCGCCGACGCGGCGGAGAGGACGGATGCCGGTCCCCCGGCGGGGGAGCGGCCGGGCAGCGCCACGCGTGCGCCGACCGTCGCGGGAGGTGCCGAGCCGCGGGTGCTGGTCGTGCTTCCCACCTACGACGAGCGGGCGACGATCGAGCGGGCCGTCGGGGGCGCGCTCGGGGCGGGCCCCTCCGTGCACGTCCTGGTCGTCGACGACGCGTCTCCCGACGGGACCGGAGCGATCGCGGACGAGCTCGCGGAAGCCGAACCTCGCGTCCGCGTCCTGCACCGGGAGGGGAAGCGCGGCCTCGCCTCCGCGTACCTCGCGGGCTTCGCGAGTGGTCTGCGAGACGGGTTCGACGTCGTCGTCGAGATGGACGCCGACCTGTCCCACCGGGCCGAGGACTTGCCGGCCGTCATCGCCGGGGCAGCGCGCCACGACCTCACGATCGGTAGCCGGTACGTCCCGGGCGGAGGCGTCTCGAACTGGAGCAGGTTCCGCGTGCTGCTGTCGCGCGGAGGCAACCTGTACGCGCGAACGCTGCTCCGCCTTCCCGTCACCGACGCGACGAGCGGGTTCAGAAGCTACCGGCGGGGGCTCCTCGAGGACCTCCTCGCGCGGGGCGTCCATTCCCAGGGCTACGGGTTCCAGATCGAGCTCGTGTACGCCGCGGTCCGGCTCGGCTACGACGTGGGGGAAGTGCCCATCACGTTTCGCGAGCGGTCCCACGGGCGCTCGAAGATCTCGCGGGCAATCGTCGCGGAGGCGCTGTGGGACGTGGCGCGGTGGGCCGTGCGCGACCGCCTGTCGGGCTCGATGGGGGCGAGTAAGCGACCCGCCTAGGCGCGTTCAGGCGCTCAGGCGCCCACGGGATGTGCCGCCGCCCACGACCGCGCCCTCGCCCAGAGCGCAGGGTCGTCGCTCGAGGCGAGCCCCACGACCCCCACAGCCTCCTTCATCAGATCATTGGCCTCCCGCACGGCTTGCTCCCCGGCCCCGGGGGCCGCGGCGCCGGTGCTCGACTCCCACCACCGCACCGCGGCGTCGACGCTGTCCACCCGGCCGTCTTCGTCGGTTTCGCCCCGGACACGCAGGTGGTGCACGCAGTCCCTCGCCCGGCGCAGACCGTAGAAGAGCGCCATGAACCGTTCGTCGTCGTCGGGCGCGCGCTCGGAGAGCATCACGGTCTCCTTCGTGACGCCCTGCAACCGGCGCAGCGCCCGGTTCGTCCAGTACGCGGATGGCATTTCGGCGATTCGACCCTAGCCGGTGGAGGCGGAGACAGACCGTCTCGGCGGCGGGCCCTGGGGCCGCTCCGTTCCTCCCCCGCATCGCCGATAACGTACATTATGACAAGTAGATTAAGGAGAAGGTCGGGGTCCCGCCTTCAGCGGCCCCGCCCAGGGCTCCTCACGCGAACTCCCCCCTCCATCCCGAGGATCCTTCGTCTCCGTTCTGTCACCCGCGCCCGATAGAGTGAACGGCCACCGCGTCAGGGATGACGTGTGGCAGCGAAGGAGCGCGCGGATGACCGTCAAGGAAGGCGACCCGGCCCCGGACTTCGAGCTCTTCGGCGAGTTCGACGAGGAAGCCGGGGCGTTCACGCCGTACCGGCTCAGCGAGGCCGTCGCCGAGCGTCCGATGGTGCTTCATTTCTTTCCGGCTCCGTTCACGCAGGTCTGCCAGGTCCAGATGACGACCGTCCGCGATCGCTCGCAGGTGTATAGCGATCAGGGGGTGGGCGTCTGGGGCATCACCGGGCACTACCCGTGGCTGATCACGCAGTGGAGCCGGGTCCATCACTTCGGCGTTCCCATTCTGGCCGACTACGAGCACGAGGTCAGCGAGGCGTACGTGGGGACCTACCCTCCCGAGGAGATGGACGGCCTGCGCCACACGACGAAGCGGGGCGTGGTGGGCGTGGGACAGGACGGCATCGTCCGCTTCGTGTGGGTCACCGACGACCCCGAGGTCGGCCCCTCGGACGAGATCGTCCAGGCCGCGATCGACGCCGCGAAGGCCTGATCACGAGTTAGGGGGCGCGGAGGGTTTCGCGCAGATCGAGGGCCCTCCGTTCGGCCAGGGGCGATTCGAGAAGGGCCCCCCGCCGAGTGTCCTCACTCATCGCCGGATTCGTCAGGTTCCTTTACGGAAGTCCGGCGGGATCCCAACGGAGCTTCAGTTCGCGGGCGGCCTTCGCCTCGTCGAGCCGGCGGACCGGGGTGGTTACCGGGGCCT
>DASPTB010000038.1:0-17442 GCA_035623615.1 Actinomycetota bacterium | reverse complement strand
CCCGTTCCGCGACCTGGCCGACGAGCACCGCGAGCTCGTGTGCACGCTGCACCGGGGACTCGTCGAGGGGATCGTCGCGGGGCTGCAGACGCCGCTCGCGGTCAAGGCGTTCAAGCCGTTCGCGGAGCGGGGTATCTGCCGAGTCAGCGCCGGGTGAGGCGGTCGTGAGCGAGATCCGGGTGCGCGCGATCGGAGAAGGCGACACGGGCTGGGCACGCGGGCTGCTGGAGGCGCATCTCGGAAGCGCGGCCGTCGCCGGGCACGGAGAGCTGCTGCGGCCGCTCGAGCTTCCCGGCTTGGTGGCCGAGCTCGGGGTCGAGCGCGTCGGGCTCCTCACGTACCGGATCGACGAACGGGGCTGCGAGGTCGTCAGCATCCACAGCGCCACCGAGGGAGTCGGGGCAGGGTCCGCGTTGATTGCGGCCGTGACCGAAGAGGCCGTGGGGGCCGGCTGCCGCCGCCTGTGGGTGATGACGACGAACGACAACCTGCGCGCGCTCCGCTTCTACCAGCGGCGGGGGTTCCGGCTCGCGGCGTTGCGCCCGGGGGCGGTCGAGGAGGCCCGGAGGACGCTCAAGCCCGAGATTCCGGAGAAGGGCGACGACGGGATCCCGATCCGCGACGAGCTGGACCTGGAGATGGATCTGGACGGCCACTAGGTCGCCTGCGAGGAGTGTGGCGGCGGCCTCAGGCCGCCGCCACACTCGCCTCGATCTCGTCGTTCGCAGGCTCGAGCCGCTGATCCCGCAGCAGCGGTGGCAGCAGGATCGCGGCGCCCAGCAGGCACGACACGCCGGCCGCGAGGTACGCGCCCCTCGGCCCGACCGCCGCGACGAACGGCCCGGCGAAAACGAACGACAGCGCGAGGGCGGTCGTTACCGCGGCGTCCATCGCCGCCATGACACGGCTGCGAACCTCGTCCGGCGTGCGCCGCTGCGTCATGTTCTGGAACGCCACGGTCGACACGCCGTCGGTGCCGCCGGCGAACGCCAGCGACAGCAGCACGGGCGCGAACCACGGCAGGAACGCGATCAGCCCGAACCCGAGCGCGGGTCCGACCGTCCCGAGGAACAATCCGGCCGGCTCCTGCTCGCGGCGCAGCCGTTTCCCGGCGAGCGAGCCGATCACGGCGCCCACGCCCCAGAAGGCGGCGAGCAGCCCGTAACCGGTCGATCCCAGGCCGAACGACCGCGACAGCGGAAGTTCGGCGACGATGACCGTGCCCACGCCGAACAGCAGGACCATCCACGTGAGGGTCACGGCGCGCAGCAGCCGGTCGTGCGCGACGAAGACGAACCCCGCGCGCAGGCCGTGGTGCTCGCTCGGTCCGGTCCGCTCCTCCGAGAAGCGCCCGCGGACGCTCCAGACGAGCACGGCCGACAGTAGGAACGACGCCGCGTTCAGCCAGAAGACGAACCCGGCGCCCATCGTCCCGGCGAGCACGCCGCCGATCGCCGGCCCGACGACGAGACCCACGTTCCTGCCGAACCCGATCGTGCCGTTCGCCCAGGAGAGGTGCTCTGGCCCGGCCAGGTTCGGGACGGCCGCCTCCACGGCTGGGAACGTCGGCGACGCCACCGCCTCGGCCACGAACGCCGCGGCGATCATCCACGCGGGCTGGTGGATGAACGCGAGCACGGCGAAGGTCACCGCGCCGAGCAGGTCGGCCACGATCAGGACGCGGCGGCGGTCGAACCTGTCGCCGAGGGCGCCGCCGAGCGGCGCCGCGAGACCGGCCGCCGAGAACGTCGCCAGCATGGCCGCCGACACCCACAGCGTCGATCCGGTCTTCTGGTAGACGAAGAAGGCCAGCGCGATCATCGCCGCGCCGGTGCCGGTGAGCGAGATCAGCCGCGAGAACGCCAGGCGGCGGACGGCAGCGCGTGGATTTCGGGTGGTGAGGGCGAACATGGTCGGGACTCCGGATCGTCGGGTGGACGGGGGTAGGACGAAGAGACGTCCGCGGGCGCGGACGGAATCTCTCTCTTCGTTACCGGAGCCCAAACATCAGGTCTTGGAGTCTATCAGACGAACAGGCGCCAATCAGCATTGCGGCCGAGCCTTTTCGAGCGCGACGCCGAATCAGCCGGCGGCCTTACCGTTTCCCGTGCTCGCGCCGTTCCCGAAGGCCTGGTCGGTTCGCCCGATCACGGACGACAGCAGGTTCGACAGCTCCATCGGCACGACGAACTTCGTGGACTTCGACGAACCGATCTGCTTGAGCGCGTCGAGGTACTGGAGGCTCATCGTGTTGGCGTCGAGGGTTTGCGCGACCTGGAAGATCTTGTCCAAGGCCAGCGAGAAGCCCTCGGCCCGCAGGATCGCGGCCTGCCGCTCTCCCTCGGCCTCGAGGATCGCCGCCTGCTTGGCGCCCTCGGCGACGGTGACGGCGGCCTGCTTCGAGCCCTCGGCTTCGGTGACCACGGCGCGCCGCGTCCGTTCGGCCGACATCTGCCGGGTCATGGCCTCCTGCACCGCCGGCGGCGGCACGATCTCGCGCACCTCGACGTTGGTCACCTTGACGCCCCAGCGCTCGGTGACCTCGTCGAGCTTGGTCTGCAGCAGCGAGTTCATCTCCTCGCGCTTGGACAGCACGTCGTCGAGCGTCATGTCGCCGACCACGCTTCGCAGCGTCGTCGCTGCGATGTTCTGCGCGGCGCCGGCGAAGTTCTGCACCCGAAGGACGGACATCTCGGCGTCGACCACCTTGTGGAAGATGATGAAGTCGATGGCGATCGGCGCGTTGTCCTCGGTGATCGCCGTCTGGTGCGGGATCTCCAGGAACGCCTCGCGCAGGTCGACGCGAACCACGCGGTCGATGATGGGGATGATGATCACGAGACCCGGCCCGCGGATGCCGACGCACCGCCCGAGCCGAAACAGCACCAGCCGCTGGTACTCGGGGACGATCTTGATCGCCCGCGGCAGCAGCAGCAGGATCAGGACGACGATGACCACGAGCGCGATCAGTGGTCCAAGGTTCATGATTTCTCTCCCTCCAACTGACCAGTGTGTCTGGTCAGCAACGACGCGGGCTCATCCGCCCGCGCCACGATCAGGCGCAATCCCTTCACTTCCAGGACGCGGATCTCGGTTTCCGCCGGAATGTTGCCGCCTTCGGACGTCGCCGTCCAGTTCTCATGGTGCACGCGCACGCGCCCTTCCGGCATCAGGTCGTTGATCGCGACGCCGACCATCCCCACCAGCGACTGCGTCGGCACCTGGTCCTTCGGCATATGTCGGGCGGCCATCACGCCGCGCACGACGAAGACGAAGAACAGGGCCAGCGCCGCCGCGATGACGCCGATGAGCCACAGCGAGACCGACGCGTTCGCGACCGCCGAGTTGAACAGGAACAGCGCGCCGAAGATCAGGAACACCAGCCCGCCGATCAGTGGTAACCCGAAGCCCGGATGCTTCAGCTCGACCAAGAAGCAGACGGCCGAAAGGACCAGCAGGATCACGCCGCTCAGCCGGACCGGGAGCATCCCGAGCGAGACGAACGAGAAGATGAGGAACAGCGACCCGACGATTCCCGGCACCGAGATCCCGGGGTGCAGGAACTCGACGATGATCAGGATGATGCCCGCGTAGAAGAAGAGGAACGCGAAGTCGGGCGTGATCAGCGAATGCAGCAGGCTTGCACCGAACCCCATCCTTCGGTCGTTGATGGTCGCCCCGCAGAGCCCTGCGATCGGTCCGCTCTGCGCGAGCAGGCCCGTGGTGATGGAAGGCGGCGGCTCCGCGCATCCGCCCGCGATGTTCAGCAGCGTCCCTTCGGTCGGAGCGATCACATCGATGAGGTGAATGTTGAGAGCATCCTGAGCCGACCAGCTCGTCGCCTTGCGCACGGCCTCCTCGGCGGCGTCAGCATTGCGGCCCCACTGTTGCGCGAGCGAGCGGATGTACGCGGCCGCGTCGTTCGTCACCTTTTCGATCTCGATGGCGCCCGAGACGCCGACGGGGTGCGCCGCCCCGATGTTCGTCCCCGGAGCCATGGCCGCGACCGGGCACGACTCCATCACGAACGTCCCGGCAGACGCGGCCCGTGCCCCTTCCGGTGACGTGTAGCAGAAGACGGGGATCTTCGAGCTCAGGATCGCCTGGGTGATCTCGCGCATCGAGGAATCCAGTCCACCGGGCGTGTCGATCGTGATCAGGACCGCCGCGTCGCCGCGTTGGTTGGCCTCCTTGATTCCTCCGGAGATGTAGTTCGCGATGAAGGGGTCGACGACGCCCGTCAGCTGGAGGCCCATCACGGTGGACGCGGAGGAATCGGCCCTCGCCTGCAGCATCCCGGCCCCGAGTCCGAGAACCATCCCCGCCACCGCCACGATGGCGAGGCGCCGGCCTCGAACCAAGGACCGCTTCCGGTCCATACAGAGATATTGCCACTCCCTGTCGACTGTGCATAGCCGTCTTCGGGCGGAGCGGGGGTGGCGCATAATCGGGAGACAAAAACTCGCCGGCCGTGGGGTCGCGTATACCCCAGGGAGAACAGATCGTGGCTGCTGGATCGTCAGGTCCCCTCACACCCGAACGGGAGCAGGAGTTGATGGCTCGTCTCGTCGCCGGCGACCAGGAGGCGGTGCGGACCCTCTATTCGAGGTTCGGCCCGCCCGTCTACGCGCTCGGCCTGCGGATGCTCGGCAGCTCGCAATCGGCCGAGGAGCTGACGCAGGACGTGTTCGTGGCCGCCTGGCGAAAGGGGAGCGCGTTCGACGCCTCGCGGGGGCGGCTCTCGACGTGGCTGATGGCGATCGCCCACAACGTGGCCGTCGACCGCCTTCGGCACGAGCACGGGCCCTCGCGGCCGCCCCTGGTCTTCGTGGGGGAGTCGCCGGAGGCGGTGCCGGTGCTGGAGGAGGAGGCCCTGGTGGGGCGCGAAACGGCGAGGCGGGCGATGCTCGACGTCTCGCCGGACGAGCGCCGGCTCCTGGTCCTTGCGTACCTGCAGGGGTGGACGGCGCGGGAGATCGCGCGGGCCGACGGAATCCCTCTGGGAACCGTGAAGACGCGCCTGAGGACGGCGCTCATCAAGATGCGTGCCGCGCAAGCGGTCCACGCGCGGACGGTCGCCCGATCCGGAGGCGAGACCGAGTGACCTGCCTCGAGGTTCGCGATCTTCTCGCCGAGTACGCCGTGGACGGGCTGGAGGCGGCCGAGCGCCGGCGCGTGGAGCATCACCTCGGGTCGTGCCCCGGGTGTGGCAAGGAGGTCGAGGAGCTTCGCGAGGGCGCCGCGGCGGTGGCGCTCGAGCTGTTCGCGGCACCGCCGCCGGAAGGCCTGGAGGACAAGGTCGCCGGAGCCGTCAGGCACCAGGCCCGCCGGAAGTGGTTGCGCCGCCGCCGCAGCGCTCGCGTCCTCGTCGCGGCCGCGGCGGCCGCGGCGTTGCTGTCGGCCGGCGCGATCGGCGGAGCGGTCGCCATGCGCGGTCAGGTGAGCAACCTCAAGCAGCAGGTGCACGCCACGCGCATCTCGCTCGAGCAGGTGCAGTCGATCGTGCAGGCGCTCGCGACGAACGCCCGGGTCTACCGTACCGACCTGAACCCCGTCGCCGGCCGCATCGCCGACCAGGGCGGCACCGGCATCCTGTTCACGGCGCCGAACCGCGACGATTGGATCTTCGTTCAGGTGCTCGTCGCACACCCCGGAACGGGTCCATATCGCGTGCTGCTCGAGCAGCGGGACGGGACGCGAGTCGAGGCCGGCGAGCTGGAGCCTGCCGGCAGGAACGAGTTCGTGCTGTTCTCGACCAAGGGCGCGAACCTGTTCGACAACGACCCGAGCCAGGTCGCGCGCGTGGTCATCCTGGATCCCGCTGGCAAGCCGCTGCTCGAGGGCTCGGTCGTCGCGACCACCGCCCCCGCCCCGTAGACCGCACATCTGGCTTATCTCGGACCGGTAGTAGCCTCGACCGCACGATGCCGGACGTGGAGTTCATCGACGCGATCCTCGGTGGCGACGCCGGGACCGGACGATCCGCGAGGACGGCCGAAGACGGCCAAGCGCTCGACGCGTATTCGCGGGTCGTCACCAGTGTCGTCGATCGCCTGACGCCGTCCGTCGCCAACCTGCGCGTGTGGCATGCCGGCCGCGCCGGCCGAGCCGAGGGAGGCGGTAGCGGAGTCGTCGTCACACCCGACGGCTTCATCCTGACGTCCGCGCACGTGGTGGAGGGCGTCGACCGCGGCGCAGCCACGTTCGTCGACGGCCGCGAGGTGGCGATCGACGTTGCCGGCCGCGATCCGCTCTCCGACATGGCCGTCGTCCGGGCCGTCGGCGCCGACTTCAGTCCGGCCGAGCTCGGCGACGCGGCCGCCCTTCGGGTCGGTCAGCTCGTGATCGCGATCGGCAACCCGCTCGGGTTCGGCGGCTCGATCACCGCGGGGGTCGTCAGCGCCCTCGGCCGGTCGCTTCCGACTCGCTCGGGCTCGGCGTCGCGGCTCGTCGAGAACGTGGTCCAGACCGACGCCGCGCTGCACCCGGGGAACTCGGGCGGCGCGCTGGCCGACGGCCGGGGCCGGGTAGTCGGCATCAACACTGCGGTCGTCGGACCGGGGCTCGGGCAGGGGATCGGTCTGGCCGTTCCCATCAACACCGCGACCCGGCGGATCATCGCCTCGCTCATGACGTCCGGCCGCGTGCTGCGGGCCTTCCTCGGGATTACCGGGGGACCGCGCCCACTGCCGCCCCGCCTCGCTCGAGAGATCGGGCGCCGCCAGGGGATCGAGGTCGTCGACGTCGTCGACGGGAGCCCGGCCTCCCGCGGCGGCCTGCGATCCGAGGACCTGTTGCTGGAGGCCGACGACGTCCCCCTGGAGGGAATGGACGACCTGCAGCGGCTCATGGACGGTGACGCGATCGGCCGCACGTTATCGTTCCGGACCCATCGCGGTGGCCGCACTCTCACCCTCGAGGTCACGCCGACCGAGCTGCGCGGGTAGCAGCCGAACCCGGCCGGACTACGCGCTCAGGCGCTCGGCGAGGTATCGCAGGCTCAGCGGGTATCGATACTCGATGCCCCCGTGGGTCGCGTCGAACAGTTCGAAGAAGTAATCGGTGATGCCGATCCTCTCGAGCTCGCGCCTGAACGCCTCGGCGCCGAG
This sequence comes from Actinomycetota bacterium, assembly GCA_035623615.1. Taxonomy (GTDB): domain Bacteria; phylum Actinomycetota; class UBA4738; order UBA4738; family UBA4738; genus DASPTB01. The sequence goes on along the minus strand of DASPTB010000038.1, from coordinate 10,333 downwards.
GTCGAGGAAGTACTCGTCGCGCCTGCCGGCGTCGATGTAGATCGCGCGCATCGACCGCAGCGCGTCCGCATGCCCGGCGACCATCCGCACGGGGTCGTTGTCGAGCCAGCGCGCCCAGATCTCCGGGATCAGCTCGCCCGTCGACAGGTCGTAGGGCAACCGCACCGTGCCGTCCTCGTCGGCCGAGTAGCAGGCGGCCATGCAGTAGTCGTTCAGCAGCGAGCCGTCGCCATCCTTGGAGAGCGGGGGACGGCTGCGGAAGCCCTTCCAGAACACGTCGAACGATCCCTCGTACTCGTTGCGGAGCGTGCGCACCGACTCGCGGAACTCTGGCAGGTAGCACATCTCGAAGAGCGCGTCGCCGGCGTGTGTCGCGAGGCCGCCCCAGACGTCGGGACGATGCATCGGCACGACCATGGCGCCGTAGCCGCCGCTCGACTTTCCCTGCACGCCGCGGTGGTCCCGGTCGGCGGTCGTCCGGTAGTGCTCGTCGACCCAAGGGACGATCTCGTCGCAGAGGTACGTCAGGTACTTGCCGGTCCCGGGCGAGTCGAGGAACTGACTGCCCCCCAGCGACGTCCAGCAGTCAACCCATACGACCACGCACGGCGGCGCGCCGCCCGACGCGAACAGGTCGTCGGCCAGCTCGGGGAAGTTCCTTCGGAACGGCGCGCGGTTGCGCCACATGTCCAGCTGCCCGGTGAGGCCCTGGATCACGTAGATGCTCGGGTACCGGCGGTCGGTGTCGGCGTCATAGCCGGGCGGGGTGTAGACCCAGAGGGGACGCTCGGACGGGTCGCCGAGCGCGTTGCCGCGCAGGACGGTGCTTTTGAAGGTCGTCTCCTCGAAACGGCCCTTCATCTCGAACGACCACGGCTCCACTGCGCAGCCTCCTTTGTCCGGAGCTTGAGACTCTACCTTCGTCGACGCGCCGCATCCGTCGCCGGGGCGGTTCGCGCCTGCCTCGACACGCCCGTTGCCCGCCCCCTGCCGCCGTTCACGAAACCGACACACCCGTTCCGTATGATCTGCGGAAGCCCATGGAGAGCGTCTCGGACGTCGTCGGGATCGGCCTCGCCGGCGGCCGCGGCGTCCGCGCCCGGCCGCTGACGCTGAAGGCGCCCGGCTATCTGCGGTCGAAGGCGGCGATGTCGTTCCTCGGTCGTCGCCTCATCCGATGGGTCATCCAGGTGCTGTCGGCGGAGGGGATCAAGCAGTACTACGTCGTGGCCCACGGGAAGGAGAACCGCTACCAGATCAAGGTCATGATCGGGTACGGCGAGGAATTGGGCGTCGACGTCATGTACTCGCCGGTCAAGTACGACACGCTGTCGACGGGGAGCGCCGACTCCACGCTGCGGATGCTCGAATACTGGGACATCGAGGGCCCGGCGCTGATCTTCCCGACCGACTCCATCATCGACTTCGACCTGGAACCGATGTACGAGGCGCATCGCGCCTCGGGCGCGATCGTCACGATCGCCGCGATGAGCCGCGCGCCCGTCGACGTCGCCGAGAAATATGGCGTGATGCTCACCCACCCCGACGGGCGCGTCTTCGAGTTCGTCGAGAAGCCGTCGCTCGCCGAGATTCGCCAGCATTTCGACGTCCCGGAGGACGAGTTCGACAACCTGCCGCTGCTGACCAACGCCGGGTTCTACATGATCGATTCGACGGCGCTGCGACGCATCGCCGAGCACCCGCAGATCGCGGAGCTTCGGCGTCGCCGCCTCGACTTCGGCAAGGACCTGCTCCCGTGGCTCGTCGGCCACGGGCACGCGGTGAGCGCGCACCCCGTCCGCCGGATCGGCGACCTCGGGAACGTGCGCGACTACGTCGACACGATGGCCGACGCGCTCCGCGGCGAGTTCGAGTCGCTCGCGCGGCAGATGGGCCCGCCCTACGATCCGGGCCGCCACGTGTGGATCGCGCCCGAGTCGCTCCAGGTGCGCGACGACGAGACCGGGCTCACGCTCGAGGAGAAGATCGAGAAGGGGCTCGTGTCGATCGGCCCGTCGGTGCGCATCGGCCGGTATTGCGAGATCGGCCCTGGCATCCGCATTCGGGAGTCCAATCTGGACGACGACGTCGACCTTCGTGCGGGAGCCACGGTCGAACGGTCGGAGATTCGCGACGGGGCGATCATCGGCCCCGGGGCGACGATTCGCGACAGCTACGTCGGCTCGATGAGCGAGATCAGGAGCACCGACCGTCAGCCGACGCGTCTGGAGGACTATGTGGCGCTCGGCGACGAGGTCGTCGTTCACGCCGGGGTCGGACTGTCGGGCGATATCTCGATCTACCCGCGGTTGAAGATTCCAGCGGGGATCCGCGTGCCGCACGGCACCGAACTGACCGGCCCGGCGGACGTGCTTCGGTATCTGTAGGTCGCTCCCCCGCGCGCCGGCACCGCGCGCCGCCGCACTCGCGTAGCATGGCGCCATGCGTGTCGGGCTGGCGCTTCCGCATTACGGCTTCTCGTTCCCCGACGGGCGTCCGCTCGGCTGGGACGGGCTCCTCGACGCGGCGCAGCGTGCCGAGCGGCTGGGCTTCGACTCGGGCTGGGTCTCGGATCACTTCTTCCTGGATCTCGCGCGGTACGGCGGGTCCGGCGAGCCGGCGGGATCGGTCGAGCCCTTCACGGCGGTCGCGGCGCTGGCGGCGCGAACCGAGCGGATCCGGCTGGGAACGCTCGTGGCCTGCGCGCCGTTTCGCCATCCGGCCCACGTCGCCAAGATGGCGACGTCGCTCGACCTGGCGAGCGGCGGGCGGTTCGAGCTCGGCCTCGGCGCAGGATGGTACGAGCGCGAGTTCGACGCCTTCGGCTTCTCCTTCGGGACCGCGGGCGGGCGGTTCGCGGTCTTGGAGGAGTCGGTGGCAGCCGTCGCGTCGCTGTTCCACGAGGGTCCGGTGAACTTCGCCGGCGACCACGTCCGTTTCTCGGGGGCGTTCAACCACCCCATGCCGTCGACGCCCGGCGGTCCGCCGATCTGGGTCGGCGGGAAGGGTGGACCCCGGCTGCTCCGCCTCGTCGCGCGTCACGCCGCCGGCTGGAACGTGGTCTGGAAGGCGACGCCCGAGTGGCACGCGGAGCGCGTCGCGGCGCTGCGACGCGCGTGCGAGGACGCCGGGCGTGACCCCTCGACGGTGCGTCTGTCGGTGGGGCTGTACACGCTCGTGGGGGAGGACGAGTCGGACGTCGAGCGCCGCTACCGGGCGCTCCAGGCGTGGGCGCCCGGTGGGGCGCTGGACGGAACGACGCTGGAGGAGTTCGCGCGCGACACATTGACCGGCACCGTCGAGCAGTGTCTGGAGCGTCTCGGCGCCTTCGCCGGCACGGGTGTCGAGGAGTTCGTCGCCTGCGTCGCTCCGGTTCCCTTTGCCGTGTACGACTGGGAGGGCGTCGACCTGGTCGCAGAGCGGCTTCTCCCGGAGGCGCACGCCCTGGCGGCGTGAGGGCTGTGGACTACGAGGACGCCGCGCTCACCGTCCTTCGCGAGGAGTCGAAACCGCTGCACTGGACGGTGATCCAGGATCTCGCGCTGCAGCGCGGGTACCTGGACCCGTTCACCCAGCGCGACATCCGCAAGCACCTGCTGGCGGCGCTCGCGGCGGCAGCGAAGCAGGGGGCGGTCGTCAAGCAGGGGACGGGCGTGTACGCGCTCCCGAACTAGTCCGGCCCGCGCTCCAACCGAACGACCAGTACCCGGAGTGTGCGCGTGTCGCTCGGGACCTCGCCCTGCTCCAGGCGCTCCACGCGCCATCCGGCGAATGAGCGGCGAATCCCTTCCTCGTCGACGTCGTTCTTCACACCGGCTGAATACAGCGAGGCTCTGAGCAACATACGCCCACCCGGCCGGACCACGCGGCGGAGCTCGTGCGCGTACTGCGTTCGCTGTGATACCCCAAGGTAGTGGAAGAAGCCGCGATCGAGCGCCACGTCGAACGCGCTTCGCTTGAAGGGTAGAGCCAGCGCGTCCGCCTGGACGAACCGGGGCGACACATGGGCCGTCCGGGCGCGGCGAAGCGCTTCGAGCGACAGGTCGATGCCCACAGCATGCGAGCCCCTCTCTGCAAGCGTCGAGACCTCTGTCCCCAGGCCGCAACCGACGTCGAGCACCATCCCGTCCGGCACGATCCAGCCGTCTTCGAGCGCCTGGAGGAGTTCGGGTCCCGGTCGGGAAAGATGCCACCATCGGTGAACATCACCGGCGTAGGCGAGATCGAGGTCAAGCTCCTCACTTCGACCGCGACCGGTCATCGCCTTCCCGCAGACTCAGGCGTCGTCGCCCGGGCGGTACGCGATGCGGCTGATCGTGTCGAGCTTCTCGAACGAATGTGTCGCTCGAATGTGACGGACGGTTCCCGATCGCGACCGCATCACGATGGACTCGGTGAGGGCGCTCGACTCTCGATAGCGCACGCCGCGCAGCAGCGATCCCGTCGTGACGCCCGTCGCCGCGACGAAGACGTCCCGGCCCGACACCAGGTCGTCGAGCGAGAGCACGCGGTCGGGGTCGTAGCCTTCCTCGACGAGCCGCCTCCGCTCGTCGTCGTTCCGCGGCCAGAGCTTCCCCTGCATCGACCCGCCGAGGCACTTGAGCGCCGACGCGGAGATCACGCCCTCGGGTGTCCCGCCGATGCCCATGAGCAGGTCGACGCCGGTTCCCTCGCGCGCGGCGGCGATCGACGGGGCGACGTCGCCGTCGGTGATCAGCATGACGCGCGCGCCGACGTCGCGGAGCCCCGCGAGCAGGTCGGCGTGGCGGTCGCGGTCGAGCACCACGACCGAGATCTCGCCGGGCCGCACTCCCTTCGCTTTCGCGACTCGGCGGACGTTCTCCTGCGGGGGCGCCTCGATGTCGATGGCGTCCTCGAGCCCGGGGCCGCACGCGATCTTGTCCATGTACAGCGCGGCGCCGGGGAAGAACATCGTGCCGCGCTCGGCGACGGCGACGACCGCGATCGCGTTCGGCTGGCCTTTGGCAGTGAGGTTCGTCCCCTCCAGCGGGTCGACGGCGACGTCCACGTCGGGTCCATGCCCGTTGCCGACGTGCTCGCCGTTGAACAGCATCGGCGCCTTGTCCTTCTCGCCCTCGCCGATCACGACGACGCCGTTCATGGAGACCGTGTCCAGCAGCAGCCGCATCGCGTCGACGGCCGCCTGGTCGGCGCTCTCCTTCTCGCCGCGGCCGATCCACCGTCCGGCCGCGAGCGCGGCGGCCTCGGTCACCCGAACCAGCTCGAGCGCCAGGTTGCGGTCGGGCGCGTCGGCCGGCGGGGCCGGCAGCAGGCCCTCGCTCGTGGTGTCGTCGTCCTTCGGGGTCTCGTCGCTCATTTCCTCATCCTTTCCGGAAGCCGCAGCAGGCTGGCGGCGGGCGCGCCGTCGAAGAGCACGCGGCTCACCTGGTCGTGGAACGGCATGTGGACGCCCGCGTTCTCGGCGAGTCTGGCGACATCCACCGCCGACTCGACGCCTTCGACCGTCATGCCGCGCTCGACGAGCTGGTCGAGGGCGGCGCCCGGCTCGGCGCCCTCGCCGATGAGCTCCCCGTACAGCCGGTTGCGTCCGCCGAGCGAGGTCACCAGCGTGTCGCCGAGGCCCGCGAGCCCCTGCGCTGTTTCCTTCCTGCCGCCGAGCGCGACGATCAGATCGGCGAGCTCGGCCACCGCAAGGGAGAAGAGGGCGGCCTTTGCATTGCGATAGGCGAACCCCGCAGCCTTCCCGAGCCCGTCCAGCACGCCGAGCCCGATGGCGGCGACGTTCTTCGCCACGGTGCAGTACTCGAGGCCGACGACGTCGTCGGTCACCTCCGCCATGAAGCTCTCGGAGCGAAATGCGTCGGCCGTGGCGAGGGCGGCGTCGTGGACGGAGGAGGCGAAAACGGCGGCGGTCGGCAGGTCCTGCGCGATCTCGGCCGCCAGGCAGGGTCCGCCCATCGAGACGACCCGCGCCGTGCCGAGTTCCTCGGCGTAGACCTCGGACATCCTTCTTCCCGAGTCCGGCTCGAGGCCCTTCGCGATCGCGGCCACGATCGGGGGCACGTCGCATCCCTCACGCACCACCCGGCCGAGGCTTCGCGCCCCGCTCGAGTTGGCCGCCATGATGGCAAGATCGATGCCGGCCGCGGCCTCGTTCAGGCGATCGGGGCCGAGGAGCCGCAGCGATTCGGGAAGGTGCTCGGGGAGGGCGGGGTGCCGGCCCTCGGTCTGCAGGATCTCGAGTACTCGCGTGTCGAACTCGCTCGCCCACAGCACCACGTCGTGCTCGGCGCGCGCGAGGTGCATCGCGACCGCGGTTCCCATCGCCCCGGCGCCGAACACGGCGATCCGTCCCACGCCGGGGAGGATAGCCGAGCGGTCAGAATGGGGTCCATGCCGGCTCGTCACGCCCTGCTCCTCGCCGTTGGGGTGGTCGCCGTGGGGTTCGCCGCGATCTTCATCCGGCTGGCCGACGCTCCGAGCCTTTCCATCGCCTTCTATCGCAACGCCATCGCCGCCGCGATCCTGCTGCCGGTGGCGGCGAGGCGGCGCTCGGGCGAGCTGCGGCGGCTCACGCGGGCCCAGGTGCTGATCGTGCTCGTCTCGGGCGCGTTCCTCGCGGTGCACTTCGCGGCGTGGATCTCGTCGCTCGCGCTCACGAGCGTCGCGGCGAGCGTGGTGCTCGTGACGTCGGCCCCGGTCTTCACCGCTGCCGCCGGACGGGTGTTCTTCGGGCAGCGGGTCGGGCGGCCGGTGGCCGTCGGCATCGGTGTCGCGCTGGTGGGTACGGTCGTCATCACGGGAGGCGACCTGGCCGTCGCCGGCAGCGCAGCGCTCGGCGATGTGCTGGCGCTCTGCGGCGCGATCGCCGGCGCCGGCTACTTCATCGCGGGGGGCCGCCTGCGGCAGGACGTCTCGGCGCTCTCGTACGCCGCCGTGGTGTACGCGACCTGCGCGCTGATCCTTCTGCCGTGCGCGCTCGCGACGGGGGCGCGGCTCACCGGCTTCTCCGCGAAAACGTGGCTGATGCTGCTCCTGCTGGCCCTCGTCCCGCAGATCCTCGGGCACACGACGTTCAACTACCTCCTGCGCGACCTCGACCCAACGCTGATCGCGGTCGCGATCATGGGCGAGCCGGTGATCTCGACGTTGCTCGCCATCGCGTTCTTCGGTCAGATTCCTTCGGGCTGGACGATCCTGGGCGGGGTGCTGGTCCTCGCGGGAATCTACGTCGCGATCACCGGCCACCGCTGGGTCGCCGGCGTGGCGCCCGAGCCGAACGGCTAGGATGCGCGCGATGGCAGACGAGTCCCCGGTCAACGTCGACGAATTCGAGGACCTCGCGCGCGAACGGCTGCCGAAGCCGGTGTACGACTACTACGCGGGAGGCGCTGGGGACGAGTGGACGCTTCGCGAGAACCGCGCCGCGTTCGACCGCTGGGTGTTCCTGCCGCGCACGCTCGTCGACGTCTCGTCCGTGGACACGTCGACGACGGTGCTCGGCACGGCGACGCCGTCGCCGATCCTTGTGGCGCCCACCGCGTTCCAGAAGCTGGCGCACCCCGACGGTGAGCTCGCGATGGCGCGCGGGTGCATCGCCGCGGACACCACGCTCGTGGTGTCGACGATCGCGACGACCTCTTTGGAGGACGTCGCGGCGACCGGCGTCTCGAGGTGGTTCCAACTGTACGTGCAGAAGGACCGGCCCCTGACGGAGGAGGTCGTCCAGCGGGCGGAGGGGGCCGGGTACACGGCGCTCGTGGTGACCGTCGACGCGCCGTTCCTGGGTCGTCGGGAACGCGACGAGCGCAACAACTTCTCGATGCCGCCCGAGATCCACATGGCGAACCTGCGGGACCTCCCCGTCCCGAAAGCCGAGGAGGGATCCAGCCTTCAGCTGCAGTTCCAGCTGATCGACCCATCGCTTTCCTGGGACGACATCACCTGGCTCGAGTCGCTGACGTCGTTGCCGCTGCTGGTGAAGGGGGTCATGACGCCGGAGGACGCGATCCATGCGCTGAATGCCGGCGTGAAGGGCGTCGTCGTGTCGAACCACGGCGGCCGCCAGCTCGACGGCGCCGCCGCGACGCTGGACGTCCTGCCCGCGGTTGCCGAGGCCGTCGGCGACCGCGGCGAGGTGCTGGTGGACGGCGGAATCCGGCGGGGCCAGCACGTGCTCAAGGCGCTGGCGCTCGGTGCGCGCGCGGTGATGGTCGGCCGGCCCGCCGTCTGGGGCCTCGCCGCCGGCGGCGAAGACGGCGTTCGGACCGTGCTCGATCTGCTCCGCACGGAGTTCTCCCTCGCGATGGCGCTCGCGGGCACACCGACGGTCGGCGACATCGGGCGGAGCCTGCTTGCCCGCGCGGAGGGGCCATGGACATGACACCACCGAGCGACGCAACGACGGAGACGAAGGGCCCAACCGGCCCCCGACGGCCGAACGCGACGATGGGCGCCCCTCGCCGGGGCACCCATCGAAGCTGAGATGACCAACACCCGCGATCCCTGTCCCTGAACCGGGATCTCCCCACCTTCTGATCCTGATGATCGGCGGGCGGCCTCTGGCGCGACTCCGCCTCGCGTCAGGAGTTGGTCAAGACCAGCCACCCCCCATGTCGGCCCTGTCTGGCGTTGAATCGGCCGTTCGGCCGATGGGTCGGCCGAGGCGATGTGGCAACATACCCGAGCTCATGCCCGGGATCGACCTGCACGTTCACTCGATGTTCTCCGACGGGACGTTCACGCCCCGGCGGATCGTGGAGCTCGCGCGGGAACGCGACCTGTCCACGGTCGCGCTCACCGACCACGACACGATCGCCGGACTCGACGAAGCCGCCTCAGCGGGCGAAGAGCTCGGCGTCGAGATCGTTCCGGGCATCGAGTTCTCGAGTGTCGACCGCGGGAACGGGGTCCATGTCCTCTGCTACTACATGGACCAGGAGAACCCCGAGCTCGCCGGGGAGCTCCAGCGCCTCCGCGACGACCGTCATCTGCGGGGCGAGCGCATGGTGCTCAAGCTGCAGGAGCTGGGGTACCCGATCACGTTCGAGCGGGTGAACGAGATCGCGGAGGGCGGCAACATCGTCCGGCCGCACGTGGCGCAGGCGCTCGTCGAGGCCGGGGTCGTGCCGACCGTCAAGGACGCGTTCACGGAGGAGTTCATCGGCAGCGGGGGCCGTGCCTACGTCGAGAAGCACGCGCTGGAGCCGCTCGACGCGCTCCGGCTCATCCACGCGGCAGGCGGCGTGTGCGTGCTGGCGCACCCGGGGACCTTCCGCGAGACCTCTCCCGTCCCGGAGGACCTGCTCACCGGGCTGGCCGAGGCAGGCCTGGACGGCATCGAGGCCTCGCACCCCGAGCACACGCCCGAGGTCGAGGCCGAGTACATCGCGCTGGCCGAGCGCCTGGGGCTCTTGTGGACGGGATCCTCCGACTGCCACGGCGACCGCTATGACCCGGTGCGGCTCGGGGTCCGCACGACGCGGCCCGACCAGTTCGAGCGGCTGAAGGCGCGCGCGGCGGAACTCCGCGCCCGCGCCGGCGTGGCCTGACCATCCCGCGCGGTTCGCCCGCGTCCGCTGCTTCAGGCGGGGTCGAATTGCGCCGTCTCGGTGGAGCCCTCGAGCGCGAGCGTCGAGGCCTTTCCGCCCGAGACGGTCTCGGCCACCAGATCGAAGTAGCCCGTGCCGACCTCGCGTTGGTGCCGCGTCGCCGTGTAGCCCTCGGCTTCCATGGCGAACTCACGCTCCTGCAGCCGCACGTAGGCCGACATGCCTTCGCCGGCGTACCCGCGGGCGAGCTCGAACATCGAGGCGTTCAGCGCGTGAAACCCCGCCAGCGTGATGAACTGGAACCTGTAGCCGAGCTCGCCGAGTTCGTCTTGGAAGCGCGCGATCTGCGCGTCGTCGAGGTGCCGCTTCCAGTTGAACGACGGAGAACAATTGTAGGCCAGCAACTTCCCCGGGTGCTGTCCGTGGATCTCGTCGGCGAACCGGCGCGCCTGCTCCACGTCGGGCGTGGAGGTCTCGAACCACAGCACGTCGGCGTACGGCGCGTACGAGAGGGCGCGCGCGATTGCCTGCTCGAGCCCCTCGCGGACTCGGAAGAAGCCCTCGTCGGTGCGCTCCCCGGTCGTGAACGGGCGATCCTCGTCGTCGATGTCGGACGTGAGCAGCGACGCCGACAGCGCGTCGGTGCGGGCGACCAGCACGGTCGGCACGTCGGAGACGTCGGCTGCGAGTCGCGCGGCCGTCAGGGTACGCACGAACTGCGACGTCGGGACGAGCACCTTGCCGCCCAGGTGGCCGCACTTCTTCTCACTCGCCAGCTGGTCCTCGAAGTGCACGCCTGC
>DASPTB010000030.1:0-6994 GCA_035623615.1 Actinomycetota bacterium | reverse complement strand
CCGACGATGCCGATCTGCGTCCGGATCGAACGCACGTCAGAACGGGTAGTCGGGCAGCTGCCCCCGCATCGTCACCCACTGCACGTTCGTGAAGGACTCGATGTTCGCCTCGGGTCCGCCGATGCGCGACGTCCCGGTCGCCTTCACGCCGCCGAACGGGTTGACGACCTCGTCGCCGATGGTCTGGTCGTTGATGTGCACGATGCCGGTCGGGATGCGGTCGGCGATCTCCATGCCGCGCATCACGTCGTTCGTCAGGATCCCGAGCGACAGACCGTACTCGGTGCTCCCCGCGAGCTTCACGGCGTCGTCGATGGATTCGAACGGCACGATCGGCGCAACCGGCCCGAAGATCTCCTCGGTGTAGGCCGGCGCGTCCGTCGGCACGTCGGCGAGCACCGTCGGCCGGTAGAACAGGCCTTCGTAGGTCCCGCCGGCCGCGAGCCGCGCGCCCGCCTTCACCGAGTCGGTGACGATCCCGTGCACACGGTCGCGCTGCTTCTCGTCGATGACCGGCCCGAGCGCGACCTGCTCGGTGGCGGGGTTCCCGACCGGAAGATGCTCGGCGTGCTCGGCGAGCTTCGCCGTGTAGTCGTCGGCGATGTTCGCCTGCACCAGGTGTCGCCCCGTCGTCATGCAGATCTGCCCCTGATGCAGGAACGATCCCCACGCGCCGACCGACGCCGCCTTGTCGAGGTCGACGTCGTCCAGGACGATCATCGCCGAGTTGCCGCCCAGCTCCAGGTGCACGCGCTTCAGGTGCTCGCCCGCGAGTGTCGCGACCGCGCGCCCTGCCCTGGTCGATCCGGTGAACGAGATCATCTGGACGCCGGGGTCGGTGACGAGCGCCTCACCGACGTCGGCGGCGCCCGGCACCAAGCTGAACACGCCGTCGGGGACGCCGGCTTCTTCGAGGATCCGCGCGAGGACGACGCCGCCGCTCACCGACGTCCGCGGGTCCGGCTTCAGCAGCACGGCGTTGCCGAGCGCCAGGGCCGGGCCGACGGCGCGGATCGACAGGATCAGCGGGAAGTTGAACGGCGCGATGACGCCGACGACGCCGACGGGAACCCGCCGAGCCATGCTCAAGACGGGATCGCGCGTCCGCAGCAGCTGTCCGTAGGGATGCGACGTGAGTCCGGCCGACTCGTAGCACGTGCTCGACGCGAACCAGGTCTCGAGTTGCGCCTTCGGCGGGATGGCGCCCGTTTCGGGAACGATCCATCCCTGGATCTCTTCCGCGTGCTCCTCGAAGAGCTGGGCCGCGCGCCGCAACACGGCGGCGCGCTCCTGGTAGCCGGTTGCCGCCCACGCGGGTTGTGCCTCCGCCGCCCGTGCCGCCGCCCTCGACACGTCGCCTGCAGACGCCCGTCCCAGCCGTGCGAGCTCCTTGCCGGTGGCCGGCTCGACGACCGGCTGGTCGCCGCCGCCGCCGGGTTCCCACCCGTCGACGAACAGCTTGCCCGTCCAGTCCGCTTGATCGAGGAAGCCCATGCCGTTCCCCCTTTCGTCTCCGTCGATGCGACTCCCGCGTCGCATGCGACGCCCGGGGGGGTCAGCATCAGCGTCGCCTCGTTCTCTTGCTGCTCCACCCCCTGGACCCCGACCCTCGCGCCACCCAAGGATCGGGGGGTGTTCGTCTGCCGAACACGGCGCCGGTAACCGAACCGACTGTGCATGACCTGCCGTTGTCTTGTCAACTCGCTCAGGTTTGACCTCCGGCCTGCGCCGATCCTAGGATGTGTCCACGTTGAGAACGGCTGTTCGTACTTCGCACCGATCGGTCGCGGCCGGGCCCACTCCCACAGGGGGGCGCTGAGCGTGGCCGACCCAGTCGCCACCGACCGCGAGGCCGCCTCCTCGGCGGCGGGGACGTCAACTCGCCGGAACAGCGACTTCGTCCAGTCGCTCGAGCGCGGCCTCGCGGTCATCCGGGCGTTCGGTCCCGACCAGCCGCGGCTCACGTTGAGCGAGGTCGCCCGGGAGGCCGGCATCACGCGCGCGGCCGCCCGGCGCTTCCTGCTGACGCTCGTGGAGCTCGGTTACGTTCGCTCCGACGGCCGGGAGTTCTCGCTCCGGCCACGTGTCCTCGAGCTCGGCTACGCCTACCTGTCGGGCATGAGCCTCCCCGACGTGGCGTATCCCCATATCCAGGAGCTGGTCGACAAGGTCCGAGAGTCCTCGTCGGTGGCCGTGCTCGACGGCGACGAGATCGTCGACATCGCACGGGTTCCCGCGAAACGCATCATGACCGTGTCGGTGCCCGTCGGAACGCGGTTCCGGGCCCACGCGAGCTCGAAGGGCCGGGTACTCCTCGCGAATCTCCCGTCACCCGAGCTCGAGCGGTACTTCGCCGGCGTGCACCTCGACTCGCTCACCTCCAACACGGTGACCGATCCCAAGCGCCTGCGCGAGATCCTGGCGCAGGTTCGCGAGCAGGGCTATGCGATCGTCGACCAGGAGGTCGAGGAGGGAATCCGTTCCGTGGCAGTGCCGATCCATGACGCCGGAGGAACCACCGTCGCCGCCATGAACATCTCCGCGTACGCGACAAGGGTCAGCGTCGGCGCGGTGCACGACGACTTCCTTCCCAGCCTGCTGGCCACGGCTCAGCAGATCGAGACCGACCTCAAGGCGCAGGGGAGCCACAGGCCGACGCCGGGCTCGCCGCAGCAGGTCGGTTGACTTCCCCTCGACGGCGTGATTGAGTTTCGCAGGTCGTATGTATGTGCGCTATGCGCACATCCGGGATCAACAGGGGGCGCCGGGCGGGGCGCCCGAGGCAACCAGATCGGGGGGAAGGGGATGGAGCTTGGCAACGAAGCGAACGATGCCGGCGTGAGCGGTCCCGGAGGAGTCCCGGGGTTGTCCGATCCGCTCTCCCGCCGCACGCTCTTGAAGGGTGCCGGGGTCGGCGCGCTCGCGCTCGGCTCGAGCGCCTTCCTCGAGGCGTGCACCAAGTCGATAAAGGGATCGGGGTCCAGCTCCGCGGGCAAGATCACGATCGGTTTCGTGACCCCCCAGACCGGCAGCCTCGCAGGGTTCGCCAGCGGCGACGCTTTCATCGTCGACACGATCCGCAAGACGTCGGCCTACACGCAGGGCTTCAAGGTCGGGGGCAAGACGTACTCGGTCGACATCCTGATCAAGGACTCGCAGTCGGACCCCAACCGCGCGTCCCAGGTCGCGCAGGACCTCGTGACCTCCGGCCACGCCGACATGGTCGTGACGAGTTCGACTCCCGAGACCACCAACCCCGTCGCCACCGTCTGCGAGTCCGCGGGTGTTCCGTGCGTCTCCACGGTCGTCCCGTGGGAGGCGTGGTACTTCGCGCGCCAGGCCGACCCGAAGAACCCCAAGCCGTTCAAGTACACGACGATGTACTTCTTCGGCGCCGAGTCGTTCGGCGGGTGCTTCATCCCGATGTGGAACCAGATCCCGACGAACAAGATCGTGGCCGGCATGTGGCCGAACGACCCGGACGGCAACGCGTTCCGCGCGGCGTGGCCCGGGATGGCCAAGGCGGCCGGGTACACGATCGTGGACGGCGGTGCCTACCAGGACGGCACGACCGACTACACGGCGATGATCTCGAAGTTCAAGAGCCATCACTGCGAGCTGTTCACGAACGCGCCGCTGCCGCCGGACTTCAACACGTTTTGGAAGCAGGCGTCGCAACAGGGCTTCAAGCCGAAGCTCGCGACGGTCGCCAAGGTGCTGCTGTTCCCCGCGGACGTCGAGGCGCTCGGATCGCTCGCCAACAACATCGCGACCGACTCGTGGTGGGGCCCCTTCATGCCGTACAAGTCGTCGCTGGACGGCTCGACCAGCCAGGACCTCGCGAACTCCTACCAGACCGCGACCGGGCATCCGTGGCTGCAGGCGCTCGGGTCCTCCTACTCCCTGTTCGAGATCGCGAAGATCGCCTTCGAGGCCGTGAGCGACCCGCACGACAAGAACGCTGTTGCGGCCGAGCTGTTCAAGATCAACTACAACGGCATGTCCGGGCCGCTCGACTTCACGACCGGACCGCACCTCAACCCGGCCGACCAGACGAGCCCCACCGTCCCCGGGATCGCGATCATGAACCCCGTCGGCGTGCAGTGGAGGCCGTCGAGCGGACAGTTCCCCTGGCAGATGATCGTCGTCAACAACAACCTGAATCCCCAGGTCCCGCTCGGGGGGCAGCTGCAGCCCACGAACCCCTGACGTGGCGCCGCTGCTCGAGCTCGACAACCTCACGAAGCGGTTCGGTCAGGTCACGATCGCCGAGGGTCTCTCGCTGTCGATCGGCGAAGGCGACGCCGTCGGCGTGGTCGGTCCGAACGGCGCCGGCAAGACGAGTCTCTTCGGCGTGATCTCGGGCGACCTCGCTCCCGACGCGGGCGAGGTGCACTTCGACGGCAGGCCCGTGACGCGGCTCGACGCGGCCGTTCGCTGCCGGCTCGGCATCGGTCGCACGTATCAGGTGCCGCGTCCGTTCGAAGGCATGACCGTGTTCGAGAACGTCCTGGTCGCGGCCCAGCAGGGCGGCGGCACCCGGGGGCAGGACAGCTACGACGTGAGCTGGCAGGTCATGGTGGACACGAACCTGGCGCCCGAGGCGAACCGGCTCGCAGGCGAACTCGGGCTGGTGCAGCGAAAGCGATTGGAGGTCGCGAGGGCGCTCGCGACACAGCCGCGGCTCTTGCTGCTCGACGAGGTGGCGGGCGGGCTCACGGACCCCGAGGTGGTCGAGCTGGTCGGCATCGTCAAACGCGCGCGAGCCTCGGGAATGGCCGTCGTCTGGATCGAGCACGTCGTGCGCGCCCTGGTGGAGGCCGTCGACCGCCTCATCTGTTTGGCCGCGGGGAAGATCGTCGGCGACGGCGAGCCCGAACAGGTGCTTGCGAGCACGGCGGTCAAAGAGGTCTTCCTCGGGACGGAGGCAACGGCGGAGTCCCTCGCCGAAGCCGGTCTGGCGGACGACCGGACGGAGCCGCCGACTTGACGAGCCCCTCGCCTCCCGACCGGTCGCCCGGTGCCCGCCCCGACGCCGACGTGCCGGTGCTCGAGGTTCGGAACATGACGGTCTTCCACGCCCAGCTTCGCGCGCTGTCGAGCGTCAGCCTGGCGGTCGGCTCCGGCCGCGTGCACGCCATCATCGGGGCGAACGGCGCCGGAAAGTCGACGCTTCTGCGGTCCATCGCCGGTCTGCACCGGCCGGCCGAGGGAGCCGTCCTGCTGGGCGGAGAGGACGTGACGCGCCGGTCGCCACACGCCCGGGTCGACGCCGGCATCGCCCTCGTTCCCGAAGGCCGCCGGCTCTTCCCGTCGCTCACGGTCGAGGAGAACATCCTGGTCGGTCGGCGCCGGGAGGCGGAGGGAACCTGGACCGCGGAGCGCGTCTACGACCTGTTCCCGTGGATGCGCGAGCGTCGCGACCAGCAGACCGTCCAACTGTCGGGCGGCGAGCAGCAGGCGGTCGCCATCGGGCGCGCCCTGGCCGCCAACCCCCGCGTCCTGCTGCTGGATGAGCTGTCGCTCGGCCTCGCGCCGCTCGTCGTTCGCCAGATCTACGGCCTCAT
Source organism: Actinomycetota bacterium (assembly GCA_035623615.1). Taxonomy (GTDB): domain Bacteria; phylum Actinomycetota; class UBA4738; order UBA4738; family UBA4738; genus DASPTB01. The sequence continues at coordinate 1,427 of DASPTB010000030.1, read as the reverse complement.
CCCCGAACTCCTCCACTCCGGGATGGCGGTGCTGCTCGTGGAGCAGGACGTCGGCCAGGCTGTGCGGACGGCGTCCACCATCCAGTGTCTTCTGGAGGGAAGGACGACCCTGGAGGGACGGCCGGAGGAATTCACACCCGAGCAGATCGAGGCGGCATACTTCGGGCTGGCGAATCCGCGAGCCACCGAGTGACCTGGGTCAACACCGTCGTGCAGGGAATCCTCCTCGGAGGACTGTTCGCGCTGTTCGCGTGCGGGCTCTCGCTGCTGTTCGGGACGATGCGCGTGATCAACCTGGCGCACGGCGATCTCGCGGTCGTCGCGGCGTTCCTGGCCGTGGAGGTGGTTCCCGTGACGCACCTGCCGGCGATCCTCTCGTTCCTGATCGTGCTGCCCATCTTCCTCGCGCTCGGCTACGCGGGGCAGCGGACCCTGATCCAGACCGCGCTCGACCGGGGCGCGTTCACCGTCCTGCTCGTGACGTTCGGCGTCTCGGTGGTGATCGAGAACCTTCTGCTCGAGCTCTACTCCGCCAACAGCCATTCCATCAACATCGGATCGCTGGTCTCGAAGTCGATCCACGTGAACGCGCAGATCTCGGTCGCGTACCTCTCGCTCGGAATCTTCCTCGTTGCGGTCGCCGTTCTCGTTGGGTTGCAGTACTTTCTGTCGCGGTCGAGCATGGGACGGCAGATCCGCGCCGTCGCCGACGACCAGGAGGCCGCCCAGCTCGTCGGCATCGACTACCGGCACGTCTTCGGCGTGGCCGCCGCGATCGCGTTCGCGACCGTGGCGCTCGCCGGGCTCGCGTTCGGGATGTACTCGTCGTTCGCGCCCACCAGCGGGCAGGGACCCCTCATCTACGCGTTCGAAGCGGTCGTCATCGGCGGCCTCGGGTCACTGTGGGGAACGCTCGTCGGCGGCATCATCCTGGGGGTCGCGCAGGCCGTCGGCGCCCAGATCGATCCCAGCCTGCAGATCCTCGCGGGGAACCTCGTGTTCCTCGCCGTCATCGCGTTCCGCCCCGAGGGCATCTTCAAGGGAAGGGTGGCGGCATGAGCCTGGCCGCCGGGCAGACGGCGGAGGCCGCCGCCGCCGAACACGTCCGGGTGACGCGCTCACGGCGCCCGCTGAGATGGTCCCTCCCAATCGTGGTGGTCGTGGTCGTCATGCTCGCGGCGCTGCCGTACATCGTGTACACGGGGACCACCGACACGCTCGTCAACTTCTTCATCCTCCTCACGATGGCCAGCATGTGGAACCTGCTGGCCGGGTACGCAGGGCTCGTGTCGGTGGGGCAGCAGGCCTACATCGGGCTCGGCGCCTACATCGTGCTGCTGCTCGGCCTGCACTCGGTGAGCCCGTTCACGGCGGTGCCGCTCGCGGCCGTCGGGTGCGCGATCCTGGCACTTCCGATCTCGTTGCTC
>DASPTB010000020.1:0-3049 GCA_035623615.1 Actinomycetota bacterium | reverse complement strand
ACGTCGCCTCCATGTTCGACGGCGTCGTCGATCGCTACACGGTGGTGAACTCCATGCTGTCGCTCGGGCTCGACCGCGTCTGGCGCCGCGCCGCCGTGCGGGCGGCCGAGCCTCGGCCGGGCGCCGTCGTCCTCGACCTGGGGTCGGGAACGGGCGAGCTGACGGCGGCGGTCGCGCGCGCCGGCGCGTGCGCCGTCGGCGTGGACGCGAGCGCCGGGATGGTGGCGGCGGCACACGAGGGCGCGGCGGCGCGGACGACCTTCGTCCGCGGCAGCGCGTTCCGGCTGCCGTTCGCGGCGGCCGCGTTCGACGCGGCCGTCAGCGCGTTCGTGTTGCGCAACCTCGCCGACCTTCCGGGGGCGTTCGCCGAGCTGGCGCGCGTGCTCCGCCCCGGCGCTCCCGTGGCGCTCGTCGACATCACCGAGCCGCCGTCGGCGACGCTGCGCAGGCTGTTCGACGCGTACTTCGGCGTCGCGGCGCCCGCCCTGGGGTCGCTCGTCGGGCACCGCGACGCGTACCGCTACCTGGCACGCTCGGTCACGCACCTGCCGCCGGCGACCGACCTGTGCGCCGATCTGCGCCGCGCGGGCTTCGAGCGCGTGCGCGCGCACCCGTTGACGGGCGGAATGGTGACGCTGTTCTCGGGACGGCGGACCGGCGGCGACGACGGTGCCGCGCCTCAGCCGCCGGAGGGTGCCTCCGACCAGCGGGGGTAAGAGCCCAGCACGTGCAGCGACGCGGTGAACTCGCGGAGCGCGTCGAGCGCCGCGACGAATCCCTCGTCGCGATCGCCGGTGTCGACATCGAGATAGAAGCGGTACTCCCACGGGCGGCCGCGCAGCGGGCGCGACTCCAGCTTCGACAGGTTGAGATTCCGCTCGGCGAACGGACCGAGGCACCGGTAGAGAGCGCCCGGGATGCTCCGCACCTCGAACAGCAGCGACGTCTTGGTCGGCTCGCCCACCGGCTCGCCCGCGGTCGACACCGCGACGAACCTCGTCTGGTTCTGGGGGTCGTCCTCGATCTCCGAGGCGAGGACGTCCAGCCCGTAGACGGCGGCGGCGCGCTCCGCCGCGATCGCCGCTTCGCTCTCGCGCCGTTCCTCCGCGACCAGTCGGGCGGCGCCGGCGGTGTCGTGCACCGCCAGCACCTCGACGCCGAGCCTCTCGAGGTACTCCTGGCACTGCGCGAGCGCCTGGGGGTGTGAGATGACGCGGCGCACGTCGCCGAGCCCCGTGCCGGGGAGCGCCATCAGCGAGTGCCGCACCGGGACGATGACCTCGCCGACGATGCGCGCGGTGCCGCGCGCGAGCAGGTCGTACGTGTCGTTGATCGAACCCGCCTGGGAGTTCTCGATCGGCATCATGCCGTAGTCGACCACCCCCTCCTCGACCGCCCGAAACACGTCGCGGAAGGCGTGGCGCGGAACGGGATCGGCCGACGGGAACAACGCAAGCACGGCAGTCTCGGAGAACGCGCCGGGTTCTCCCTGGTATGCCACGCGAATGGCTGTGTCGCCCAACTGTGAACGGTCTCCTCGTCCGGGGGGACCGGAAGACTACCGCAGCCGGCCGGTCGCTTCGTGTCCGAGCCGGCGGGTACGATGCGCCCGATGGGATGGAGGGGCGAGGTGGACCGGGAGATCGACCTCCACGGCCCCGTGGAGCTCTCGCTGACGCTCGGTCCCTTCCGTCGCGGGGCGCGCGACCCCACGTTCGCGCGCCTCCCCGACGGCGTATGGCGCGCGACGCGAACGCCCGACGGCCCGGCCACGGTCCGCTTCGCGGGCGGCGGACGGACGGGGCGGGTGCAGGTGAGCGCATGGGGCCCGGGAGCGCGCAACGCCCTCGACCGCGCGCCCGGCATGGTGGGTGCCGCCGACCGGCCCTCGTCGTTCGATCCGCCGCCGGGGCTCGTTCGCGACATCCACCGGCGACATCCCGGTCTTCGCATCCCGCGTTCGGCCGCGGTGTTCGAAGCGATCCTTCCGACGATCATCGAGCAGAAAGTCGCGGGCGTGGAGGCGTTTCGCTCGTTCCGTTCCCTGGTGCTCTTTTGGGGCGAACCCGCGCCCGGTCCGGGGGCGTCGCTCGGCCTGCGCGTCGCTCCGAGCCCCGCAGATCTCGCGACGCGACCCTATTTCGAGTTCCACCGGTTCGGCATCGAACGCAAGCGGGCGACGGCGATCGTCATGGCGGCGTCGAGGGCCGCCCGGCTGGAAGAAGCCGCATCCATGGATCCCGAGGCCGCACGGCGGCGCCTGTGCGCGCTGCCGGGCGTGGGGCCGTGGACGGCGGCCGAGGTCGGGTTGGTCGCCCTCGGCGACGCCGACGCCGTCCCGGTCGGCGACTACCACCTCCCGCACATGGTCGCGTGGAACCTCGCCGGCGAGCCCCGAGGCACCGACGAACGGATGCTCGAGCTCCTCGCGCCCTTCGCCGGGCACCGGGGCCGGGCGCTCCGGCTCCTCACGCTCGGCGGCGCCGGGGCGCCCCGGTTCGGACCCCGCATGCGGCTTCGATCGCTCCGGAGCATCTAGCAGGGCGGACGCATGGACTCGACCACGTCGCGAGGGCTCCCCCCCGAGGGGGCCGGCGACTTCCCCCGCCCGGTCCTGTAGGTTGGTCCCCGCCCCTATGAGCTCCATCTTCCCCGCACGCGGCGCGCGGAGGGCGCGCATCGCGCGGTGGGCCGTTCTCGTGGTCCTCGCGCTCGTCGTCGGTCTCGTCTCCGTCGGGCCGGCGTCGGGGGACACTGCGTCCAAGCTCGCGAACGCGCGCGCGCGGCTCCGCCACCTCGGTGACCAGATCAAGTCCGAGCAGGCGCAGGTGTCGGCCCTGCGGGCCGAGCTCTCGACCCTCAACGTCAAGCTCGACGCGGAGCAGACACGGCTGAGCAAGCTGAACGACGAGCTTGCGCAGACGCGGACACAGCTCGACGCGGCGCGGGCCGAGTACCAGGCGACGCGGGCGCGCATCGACGACATGGCCCGCACGGTCTACATGCAGGGTCCCGGAAACTCGCTCGAGGTGATCCTCGGCGCCACCTC
>DASPTB010000017.1:0-5677 GCA_035623615.1 Actinomycetota bacterium | reverse complement strand
TACAACTACCTGCCGTTCACGGCGCTGCCGCTGTACGTCGCCATGGAGCGCATCGACTACCGGCTGATCGAGGCGGCGGGCGACCTGTACTCGAGCCGTCGCGAGGCGTTCATGCGCGTCGTGTTCCCGTTGACCATCCCGGGGATCTTCGCAGCGTTCCTGCTGACGTTCGTCCCGGCGGTGGGCGACTACCTGAACCAGCAGATCCTCGGCGGCGTCTCGAACACGATGATCGGGACGATCATCCAGACCGACTTCCTCACGACCCAGGACTACCCGGCCGCTGCGGCACTGTCGGCGATCCTGCTGGCCGGTGTCCTGGTCCTGATCTTCCTGTACGGCCGGCTGCTCGGCTCGCGCACGATCGAGGAGTACGTCTAGTGGCCACCGTCGCGACGCCTTCCACCGGCGAGGCCGTCCGGGCCGAGGCCGTTCGGCGGCCGCCGAAGAAGCCGTGGTGGCGGGGCAAGATCCTTCCGACCTACGTGGTCCTGGTGCTCATCTACCTGGTCACGCCGATCCTCGTCATGATCCTGTACAGCTTCAATCAATCGCACGCGAAGCTTCCGCAGGTCAGCTTCAAGTGGCAGGGCTTCACGTTGCATTGGTACGCCGACGTGGACGGCATCCCGGGGTTGGGGCACGCGTTCGAGCTCACGATCATCCTGGCGCTTCTTGCTTCGATCACCTCGGCGATCATCGGCACGTTCCTGGCGCTTGCGCTGGTGCGGTACCGGTTCCGCGGCAAGGGCGCGACCGAGCAGGTCATGTTCCTGAACATCGCGGCGCCCGAGATCGTCGTGGGCGCCGCCCTACTGAGCTTCTTCGTGATCCTCAGCTCGAACATCGCGATCCTCCACAGTGCTCTGCACCCGGGGTTCTTCGACCTGTTCCTCGCTCATGTTGCGTTCTGTATCGCGTTCGTGGCCATCACCGTCCGGGCACGACTTGCGGGCTTCGACCGCTCGCTCGAGGAGGCGGCGCAGGACCTGGGCGCGAACGCGTGGGTGACGTTCCAGAAGGTGACGCTCCCGATCATCTGGCCCGGCGTGCTCGCCGGCGCCCTGATGGCCTTCGCCCTGTCGATCGACGACTTCGTCATCTCGAACTTCGTGGCGGGCAACGTCGAGACGTTTCCCCTTTGGGTCTACGGCATCGTGCACACCGGGCTCCCCCCGCAGGTGTTCGTGCTGGGAACCTTCATCTTCATCGTGGGCTTCGGCATCGCCATCGGTAATCTGTTGATGACCCAGCGGAAGAAGAAGGAAAAGGCGTAACGAACACGAGCCCACGCGGCTCGCCGAAGGAGGATCCCCGTGGCAACCCAGGTGGATACGGAACGCATCGCGACCCGCGCGGCCGAGATCGCGGCGCTGGAGACGAGGCGGCTCGTGGAGCGGACGCCGGCGTCCGAGAAGCTCCACCGGCGCGCGCTGGACAGCCTTCCCGACGGCGTGGCGTCCAACTTCCAGGCGGGTGATCCATATCCCATCTACCTGGAGCGCGGCGTCGGCTCGCACGTCTGGGACGTCGACGGGCAGGACTACGTCGACTGCCACGGCGGTTTCGGCGTCAACGTCGTGGGCCACGCGCACCCGAGGATCGTCGAGTCGATCGAAAAGGCGATCCGGGGCGGCACGCACTTCGCCGTGACCACCGAGAAGACGGTCGCCCTCGCCGAGCAGATCTGCGACCGGTTCCAGTTGGAGCGCATGCGGTTCGTCAACTCGGGCACCGAAGCGACGATGGACGCGATCCGGGTGGCGCGGGCGGCGACCGGGCGGGACAAGATCGTGAAGATGGAGGGCTCGTACCACGGTCACCACGACAGCGTGCTGTTCTCGGTGGTGCCCGAGGCCGCGGTGCTCGGCCTGCGCAACCAGGTCGGGGGCGAGTCGGCGGACAGCGAGGGCACCGCGTACACCACGCAGCCCACGTCGAAGGGCGTGCCACGGTCGATGTGGCACGACACGATCATCGTTCCGTTCAACGACGCGAAGGCCGTCGAGGACGTGTGCCGCGAGCACGGCGACGAGATCGCCGTCGTGATCCTCGAGCCCGTGATGATGAACGTCGGGATCATCGTTCCCGAGCCCGGCTATCTGCAGGCGCTGCGCGACATCTGTGACCGGTACGGGGTCGTGCTCATCTTCGACGAGGTCAAGTGCGGGGCGACGATCGCCTACGGCGGCGCGACCGAGCGCTTCGGCGCACGGCCGCACCTCGCCGCCTTCGCGAAGGCGCTCGGCGGCGGGACGACGATCGGCGCGTTCGGCGGCGAGGCGTCGATCATGGAGTACGTCACCAAGGGCGCCGCGCAGCAGGGAACGTTCAACGGGAACCCGCTGTCGGCGGCTGCGGGGTACACGGCGCTGACCGAAGTGCTGACGCGCGACGCGTACGAGCACATGGGAAAGCTCGGGACGAAGCTGGCCGAGGGATGCCGGGCGATCATCGCCGAGCACGGTCTGCCGGCGCATGCGGTCGACCTCGGCGCCAAGGGATGCGTCTCGTACCGTCCGGAGCCCATGAAGAACTACCGCGACTTCCTCGAGGCGCACGACGAGCTCTTCTACGCGTCGTATCCGTGGATGGTGAATCGCGGGATCTTCATGACGCCGGGCGACGAGGAGCAGTGGACGATCTCGGTGCAGCACGACGAATCCGACGTCCAGCGCTACATCGACGCGTTCGCCGAGTTCAGCGACGAGTTGACGAAGTAGCTCGCGGTTCGCTCCTAGGAACGCTCGGGAGCGGGGTCCCGGCCGAGCTTGCGCAGCGCCAGGCCCGACAGCGCTTCGAGAACGACGCGCTGCGCCAGCAGCGCCGTGATGTCCGCGTGGTCGTAGGGGGGCGACACCTCCACGACCTCCATCCCGGCGAGCGGCACCCGTGTGGCGATGCGGCGCACCGCTCGAAGGAGCTCGCGCGCCGTGAGGCCACCGGGCTCGGGCGTTCCCGTGCCGGGGGCGTGCGCCGGGTCGCACACGTCGATGTCCACGGAGAGGAACACGTGCTCGAGCCCGGCGAGCGCGGCGAGGCTGTCGTCGAGGACCGGGGTCAGCCCGCGCTCGTGGATCTCGTCCATCAGGTGCCACCGAAAACCCTGCTGCCGAGCCCATTCGAAGTCCGACGGTGGGGGCCAGTAGCCGCGCAGGCCGATCTGGACGATGTGCTCGCCCCGGAGCGACCCATCCTCGACCAGCAGCCGCAGCGGGGTCCCGTGCGACAGGCGCGGTTCCTCGTATGCGTCGTCGGCGTGCGCGTCGAAGTGGATGAGACCCAGCGACGCGGGGGCAACGTGGGCGGCGACGGCGCCGACGTCCGGATGCGCGATGGAGTGATCGCCCCCGAGGATCAAGGGGAACGCGCCGGCGGCGCACACCGTGCCGACCGCCTCGCGGATGCGTGCGTGCGTCTGCAGGGGATAGCCGTAGACGGGGAGAACGTCGCCGTGGTCGACGACGGTGAGCACCTCGAACGGGTCCACGCCGACGTCCATGTTGGGCATCGACGGCGGGGACCCGCCGATCGGGTCGGCCGCCCGGATGGCCCGGGGACCGAACCGAGCGCCCGGGCGGTACGACACCAGCTCGTCGGTCGGAGCTCCGAGGATGGCCACGTCGACGCCGGCCAGCTCGGCGGGGTCCAGCGCCACCGGCAGCTTCCCGAACGAGGCGATGCCCGAGAAGGCGGACTCGTCGTCCCTGTTGACGCGCGTTCCTGCCACCGTTTCGCTCCTATCCGTTCGAGGGGTTGCGCTGCAGGTGCGACTGCACGACCGTGGTGCCGATCGCCTTCGCGACGAGCACCGGCTCGGCGAGAACGTCGACGGCCGATTCCTCGAGGTCGGGCCGGGCATCGACCACGCGCCACGCCTCCGCCTCGAAGGTCCGCGAGGTGTTCCCTTCCCGGACCAGCGTGGCACGGCACTCGAGGAAGTCGCCGGGGCGGACCGGCGCGAGAAACTCGACGCTTTCGTAGGCCCGCAGCAGACCCTCGTCGCCGTCACGCCGGACGGTGATCTCGGTCGCGAGGTCGCCGAAGAGCTTGATGACGTAGGCCCCGGCGGCGATGGATCCGTAGTGCGCGTCCTCGGTCCCGACCCTGATGCGCAGATTTGCCTGGATGGTGTCGCTCATCGTTCCCTTTCCCCCTTGCGGACCGTTCCGGCCGCCCGCGTCTGTTCTCAATTGGTAAAGTAGCCTGACGATCCCTACGCCGTCGTCGCGTCGATCACCACCAGCGCGTCGGCCGCCGCCGCGCCGCCGGGCCCCACGAACATCGGGTTGACGTCCACCTCGCGGATCTCGGGCCGCTCGGCGGCGAGGCGTGCCAGGGCCGCGATGGTCGCCTTCACCGGGCCCGGGTCGCCGCCGGCCCGCTCGATCAGGCGCCCCACGGCGCACTCGTCCAGCATCTCGTCGAGGTCCTCGACAGACGGCGGGACGAGCCTGATCGAGACGTCCTTGAGCACCTCGGTGAGCGTTCCGCCGACGCCGAGCAGGACCACCGGGCCGAACACGGGATCGTGGCGCATCCCGCAGATCACCTCGACGCCCGAGGCCGTCGCCTCGACCAGGACGCCGCGCGCCGGCGTGCCGTTCTCCTCGGCGCGGCGCAGCAGGCGCTCGAACGTGGAGCGGACGACGTCTGGTGTCGCCACGCCGACGGCCACGATGCCGGCCGCCGACTTGTGCGCGACTCCGGGCGCGTCGGCTTTCATCACGACCGGGTAACCGAGGCGATCGGCGACGTCCGCCGCCGCGTCGGCGGTCGCGGCAACCTCCCCGGCGACCATGGGCACCCCGTACGGCTCGAGGACCGCGCGGCTCGCAGCCTCGGAGAGGATCGGGCCGGGCTCGAGGGGCGGGGCCACCAACGGGCCTGCGCCAGCGGGCGCCGGCAGGGGCGTCCGTGGCCGCCACGTCTTCCACCATGCCGCGCCGCGAAGCGCCGCCAGCGCGGGCCGCAGCCCGTGCAGCAGCGGCACGCCCGCCTCTCGGAGCTGGTCGCGGACGAGCGGATGCGCCGGCCCCATCCCGTGCAGCGTGAGATAGACGCCGTATTTCCCCGTCCGCCGCGTCGCCGCGATCAGCGACCGCGCGCTCGCCTCGCCGAGATCCACCTCGTGCTCGCCCATCCACGACGTCACCTTGTCGATCGCCACGGCGACCACCTCGACGTCCTCGTCCGCCATGCCCTGCAGGATCTCCTCGTACAGGGTGGGGAAGTCCGGGTCGACGCCCCACGGGTCGACCGGATTGCCGATGAAGGAGAAGTTCGGCCACCTGGCCTGCAGGCGCTCCTTGAGCGCCTCGCTCGGCGGCGGCAGCTCGAACCCCATCGCCCGCGCGTGGTCCGCGACGAGCTGCGCCTCCCCGCCCGAGTCGCCCACCGCGATCAGCCGTCGTCCGCGGGGGAGGTGGCCTCGCGCGAACACCTCGGCGATCTCGATCATCTCGTCCAGGTCCTCGAGCGCGACGGCGCCCACGTGGCGGAGCATCCCCGCGACCACCTCGTCGGCGCTCGCGAGCGTCCCGGAGTGCGCCGCGATCGCGGCGGCGGCCTCGGCCGACCGTCCGGCCTGCAGCACCGCGAGCGGCTTGCCCGCCGCCCGCATCGCCGTCGCGCCCCGGATGAACGCCTTCGGATCCCGGAAACCCTCCAGGAACAC
>DASPTB010000008.1:0-3407 GCA_035623615.1 Actinomycetota bacterium | reverse complement strand
CGTCCCCACCTCAGCGCCCGTCGCCGTGACGTACACCGTGTAGGTGGCGCTGCTGTTGGGGTCGAATCCGGCGACTTGAAGCGTCTTCTGTACCGAATGTGGAGACCACACAGCCCTGGTGAGAACGAGCCGGTCCGAGCTGCCGGTGCCGATCGTGATGCTGAGCTGTTGCGTACCAACGGGCTCGACCACGCCCTCGAAATTCGGCTGCGGCGCGATCTGCACGGTGAACGTGTAGGTGCCGGCCGCGGTTGGCGTTCCGCTGACCTCCCACTCGCAGAGGGGCTCGCCCAGCTGCAGGCCGGGCGGCAGGCTGCCGCTCACCAGCTTCATGATGTAGGGGTTGCACTCCGGCCCGTTATAGGCCGATCCCCCCGTCCCGGTCAGCCCTGCCGCATACGCCATGCCCACGTTGCCGGGCCCGATCGCACATACGGAGCCGGTGCAGGCAAAGTTGGTGGTCACGATGGCCGGGGTCGACGTCGCGGCGTTCGCCGTGGCCAGGGTGCTCAGCGCCGTCGCGGTCATTGCCCCCGCGATCACCAGGGCTTTCATCCATCCTCGCATGTCGCCCCTCCTCACGTTTGGCCGCCCGTGGAGACGGCGCCCGGCATGAATAAGGCGTACTACGCGTGACAGGCGGCAGTGGTTCGCGACGGCTATGGAAACTCTGGGTGAAAAAAAGTGGTCTTGCCCTGCTCGGACCGCTCGATCTAGCCTTCAGCCGATGGGGCGTTTGGTCGTGGGGTGGGCGTTGATCGTGGTCGGGGGATACTTCGTCGTGGCCGCGCTGATCGACCTGGCCAACGGTGGCGGCGGCGGTGGTGAGCCGGCCGTGATCATCCTCGTTGCGTTCGGGGCGATCATGTACGGGGGCTACCGGCTGGTGCGGAGGGGACGGAGTGGTGACCCCTTCCGCGAGCGACCCGACCCGAACCAGCCTCCCAGACCAGACCTGCCGTAAAGAAAGCGGACAGTAAGAGGATCGGCCACGGAGTGTAGGAGTCAGGAGGGGTCAGATGGGACAGCCTTTCAACGGCGTGGTGAACGTCGACATCCGGGATTCCGAGCCGGACTGGAGTCCGTTCGAGCCTCCCAAGGCGCCGGATGGTGCGCCGAGCGTCGTCTACATCGTGCTCGACGACGTCGGCTTCTCGGCGATGAGCTGCTACGGCGGTCCGATCGAGACTCCGAACATCGACCGGATCGCTCGGGAGGGTGTTCGCTACACGCAGTGGCACACGACGGCACTCTGCTCCCCGACACGATCGTGCCTGCTCACGGGCCGCAACCACACACGCAACTCGATGGCGTGCATCACCGAGGCCGCCGTGGGGTTCCCGAACGCGAGCGGAATGATCCCTCCCGAGAACGGCATGCTTCCGGAGATCCTCGGCGAGCTCGGCTGGAACACCTACATGGTGGGCAAGTGGCATCTGTGCCCAACCGACGAGATGAATCTCGCCTCGACGAGACGGAACTGGCCGACGGGCCGCGGCTTCGAGCGCTTCTACGGGTTCCTGGGCGCGGAGACCAACCAGTGGTATCCGGACCTCGTCTACGACAACCACCCGGTCGATCAGCCGAAGTCGCCGGAGGAGGGCTACCACTTCACCGAGGACATCACGGACAAGGCACTGGAGTTCATCAAGGACGCGAAGGCCGTGGCACCCGAGAAGCCCTTCTTCCTCTATTACGCGCCCGGCGCGGCCCATGCTCCGCACCACGCACCCAGGGCGTGGGCCGACCACTACAAAGGAAAGTTCGACCAGGGGTACGAGGCCATGCGCGAGGAGACACTCGCCCGGCAGAAGGAGCTCGGGCTGGTCCCGCCCGACACGGAGCTGCCGCCGGTCAACCCGATCGGCACCCCGGAGACCCGCAAGGGTCCGAAGGGACAACCCTTTCCACCGCTCGACTACACGAAGCCGTGGGACACGCTGTCCGACGACGAGAAGCGGCTGTTCGCCCGGATGGCCGAGGTGTATGCGGGATTCCTGTCGCACGCCGACCAGCAGATCGGCCGGCTTCTCGACTACCTGGAGGAGACCGGGCAGCGGGACAACACGCTCGTGATCGTCGTGTCCGACAACGGCGCGAGCGGCGAGGGCGGTCCGGACGGCTCCGTGAACGAGAACAAGCTGTTCAACGGGATGCCCGACGACCTCGAGCAGAACCTGGCGATGATCGATGAGCTCGGCGGGCCGAACACCTACAACCACTACACCAACGGATGGGCGATGGCCTTCAACACGCCGTTCAAGATGTGGAAGCGCTACGAGTTCAACGGCGGAACCGCCGACCCCTGCATCATCTCGTGGTCCAAGCTATCGTCGGGCCGCGGCGAGGTCAGGCATCAGTACCACCACGCGATCGACATCGTGCCGACGATCCTGGACTTCCTGGGCGTCCGGGCACCGGAGCGGATCAAGGGCCACGTCCAGAGCCGCTTCGACGGCGTCAGCATGCGCTACTCGCTCGAGGACCCATCGGCCGCTTCGGCGAGAAGGACGCAGTTCTACTCGATGCTCGGTTCCAGGGGCATCTGGCACGAGGGGTGGAAGGCGATCACGACCCACCCCACGATCAGCGGCTGGAGCGACTTCAACAACGACACGTGGGAGCTGTACCACACCGACGTGGACCGCTCGGAGCTGCACGATCTCGCGGACCAGGAGCTCGAGAAGCTCCGCGAGATGGTGAACCTGTGGTTCGCGGAGGCCGGCGCGAACGGCGCGTTCCCGCTGGACGACCGGTCGGCGCTGGAGATCCTGACGACGCCGAGGCCACTGCTGAGCGCACCTCGCGACCGGTACGTCTACTTCCCGGACGTCGCCGACGTTCCCGAACAGCAGGCCGTGAACGTCAGGAACCGGTCGTACACGATCGGAGCGCTCGTGGACGTTCCGGGTCCAGGGGCCCGTGGCGTGCTGTTCGCCCACGGCGCGAAGTTCGGTGGCCACGCGCTGTACGTCAAGGACAATCGCCTGCACTACGTGAACAATTTCGTCGGGATCATGGAGCAGCGGGTCGATGCCACGGAAGACCTGCCGAGCGGCACGAACCTCATTCTGTCCGCATCCTTCGACAAGGACGGTGAGGATCCCCCCGGAGTGTCGACGGGAATCCTGTCTCTCCACTACGGCGACCGCAAGGTCGGTGAGGGTCGCATCAAGACGCAGCCGGGATTCTTCGAGCTTGCCGGTGAGGGGTTGTGCGTCGGCCGCGACAGCGGATCGGCCGTGACCGACGACTATCCGGGCGACCACCCATACCGGTTCGAGGGTGGGACCATCCACCGCGTCGTGATCGACGTCAGCGGCGAGCCGTACCTCGACCTGGAGCGGCAGGCGGAGGCGATGCTGGCTCGCGAGTAGATGTTCGCAGAGGGCTATCCGTGCTGTGAC
>DASPTB010000001.1:0-9434 GCA_035623615.1 Actinomycetota bacterium | reverse complement strand
GCGGAGGTAGTCGAAACCGAACTCGTTGTTGGTGCCGTACGTGATCTCGGCCGCGTAGGCGGGACGGCGCTGCTCGGGGGACATGTTGGCCTGGATGAGACCGACCGACACGCCCAGCGTCCGGAAGATGGGCCCCATCCATTCCGAGTCGCGCTTCGCCAGATAGTCGTTCACGGTGACGACGTGCACGCCCTTGCCGGTCAGCGCGTTCAGGTAGGCCGGCATCGTCGAGACCAGCGTCTTGCCTTCCCCCGTGCGCATCTCGGCGATGTTGCCCTGATGCAGGACCGCGCCGCCGATGACCTGGACGTCGTAGTGGCGCTGCCCGATCGTCCGTTTCGCGGCTTCGCGGACGAGCGCGAAGGCCTCGGGGAGGATCTTGTCGATGTTCTCGCCGTCCGAGACCCGCTGCCGGAACTCCTCGGTCTTGCGCGGCATGTCCTCGGCGAGGATCTCCTCGAACTCGGGCTCGAACGTGTTCGTCAGGCTCGCGAGCTCGCGAGCCTGACGGACCTTCTTCCCGTCTCCCATCGACGCAAACTTGTCCAGAACCACGGCATCCTCTGAATCGGCCGCACGCGGCGGCCTTGTGAGAGCGAATCGGAAACTCGATTATAGGGACGATGACGCTTACGCCCGAGCAGGCAGCGCTGTTCCACGAACCCAATTGGGGCGTCTTAGCGACCCTGATGGGCGACGGATCGCCGCAGGCCACGATCCTGTGGGTCGACGAGCGCGACGGCCTGATCTGGGTCAACACCGCCGAGGGCCGGACCAAGCCCCGGAACGTCCGTCGGGACCCGCGGGTCGCCGTCACCGTCTGGGATCGGAACGAGCCGCTTCGCTGGGTTCAAGTACGCGGGCGGGTCGAGGAGATGACCCAAGACGGGGCCGTCGACCACATCAACGCCCTGTCGCACAAATACGACGGCGAGGACTTCGCGCTGCCCGAGGGTCAGATCAGGGTCATCCTGAAGATCCGGCCCGAGCAGGTCTCCTCGAGCGTCTGAGCCTCGACCCCTCCCACGGCCGGCGGCACCACACCTGCCGCCTACTCTGCGGGAACGATGGGCGTCGCCGTTTTCCCCGTCTTGCGAGGCGTCCGCTTGCTCCGGTAGTCGGAGATCTGGCGCTGGAGCCGTTCCACCACGCGGTCGAGCGCGACGTCGACGTCCGAACCGGCTCCGTGGGCGTGGAAGATGTGATGCGCGGTCTGGCAGGCGACCTCGACTCGGTGGCTGTCTCCGATACGGGGGTTCTGCTCGCCGATGATCTGGACGTCGAGGCGCTGCACCACCGGCCGGCGCCTGCCGTCGAACCGAGCGAGCTTGTGCTCCACGACGTGACGGACCTTGTCGGTGATGCGAACCCCTCGCCCCTTCAGGACAAGATCCACGACTCGAGTATATCCGTGGGCCCGAACCGTCTCGTCGCCCAAGCGAGCCCGGACGGCCCGGAACGCCCGGGACGGATGCCGCTTGCATCATGGATCCGCGAGCGAACGGGGCGCCGCGCGATAGCACCTCGCAGGGAGTCCGCCCGGCAGCGCGCGCGCCGCGGTCACCACTCCGACCTCGGCGGCGCCCGATGCCCGAAGCACCCGGGCGCACTCGGCCGCCGTGGTGCCGGTCGTGAGGACGTCGTCGACGAGGACCACGCGCGCCGGTGAAGCTTCGACCGCCTGGAACGCTCCGGTGAGCGCGCGCCTGCGAGCGGCGGCCGCGCGGCGCGCCTGCGGGTCGGTCTCGCGGACGCGCTCGAGGAGCTTGCGGAGCGGTCGCCCGGTGCGGGCGGCGAGTCCTCGGGCAAGAACCTCCGCCTGATCGAACCCTCGCTCGCGGCGGCGACGTCGCGCCAGCGGCACCCAGGTGATCGTCTGAGCGACGTCAGTCCGGTCCGCGGCCGACCGCGCCATCGGCGCGACGAACGCCTCGGCGACCACGCGGGCACCGCCGAACTTCAGGCCGAGGAGCGCCCGGCGAACCGGCTCGTCGTAGGCGAATGCCGATCGCGCCCACGCGATCGGGTCGGGCGGGCAGCCGGCGCACGTGTCGACCGACCACTCGAGCGGGCGGCCGCAGCGCACGCAACCCGGCGGCGACAGGACGCCGAGACGCTCCTCGCAGACAGCGCAGAACGGCCACCCCTGCGCGCGACACCCGGCGCACCGCCGCGGATAGAGGAGATCGAGCACCAGATCGAGAACGACTCGCACGGCCGGCCGACCCTATCTCGCCCCACCGACGCGAGCCGCCGAGCCGGGGGTGGTGGCTCGCGCGCGGGTTCCGCCGGAGAACACGGGAACCTCACGCGTCAACGGGCTTCAGACCGACGACGGAGGGGCCAGTCCCATCTGCACCGGAGAAACGAACACCACCTGGCCCGGACACGCGCCACGGGAGGGCGTTTCGATGGACAGCGGCCGGCTCGTCCCGGGCGGCGCGACCTCGAACGTGCCGAAGATCCCAGGCCGCCGCCCACAGACCTTCGGCAGGGAACCGTCCGCGAGGAAGAAGCCCGCGGTCTGCCCGGGGCGAAGGGTGACCGTGACCAGCTGGTCCCATTCGGGGAGATGCTCGACGCGGACCTTCATCCGAGAACCGGACCGGTCCAGCGCCGTCACCGACGGGTATCCGCTCATGGAGCAGGGCGTCGAACCCGAGTTCCGCAGGCCGTAGATGTACACGAAGTGGTGCAGGTAGATGACCGGCGCGTGATAAGTGAGCGCGACGTTCGGGGCGCTGCACGCGGCAGACCGGGTGCGCGGGTGCGATGGGGCCGGCGAACAAGAGGCTGCCAGCACGAGGACGATCGCGGCGAGAGTGATTCGCTTCACGTGCTCAGGCGGGCCTCGACGGGCTCCGACCGCTCACCCGAGTCCAGCGCGAACGATAGCGCGAGGAGGTTCACGTCACGCGACGCCGGATAGAAGATCGACTTGCGTTCGCCGAGACGCCCCTCCTGCGACGGGTCCGGGACGGCGGCGAGCGCCCCGCCGCCGGCCGTCACCTCCGCGCGGATGACCTCGCCGCCCTCCGGCCCCTCCTCCTCGCGCCACACCACGATCGTCCGGTCGTTCTTCAGGTCGACGCGCTCGACCCGCACCGTGCGGCCGCCGACGCGTGTCGTCGCGTCCACCGGTGTCGACCCCGTGCGTACCTCGCCGCGAGGCCACGGGACGGAGAACGGCCGACTCGCCGAGCGCAGCACGTCCCCCCCGTCGATCTGCATGTCCGAGGCGATGACGAACCACCCCGGGTTGAGATCGGTGATCCCCACTTCGAACGGCACGTACAGGTCCTTCGCCGGGGCGACGTCGACCCGGATGTCGCCCATCGGGATCTCTTTGACTTGGCCCTCGGGGACGAGGTCGATGCCGGCCCGCACCAGCCGGGCCAGATGTGGGTTCGCGTCGCCGCCGCGCAGAACGAACGCTCCCTTCACGGTCGCGGGAAAGCGGTCGTAGCGGGTCTGCACCAGGACCGGCGGGCGGTCCGGCGCGTCGTGGACGGTGTCGCTCATCCCACAGCACTCCTCTCGGGTGTCGGATCCGGTGACCGTTCGTTGCCGAGCACCCTACGCAGCCCGGAGGCGAATGGTGGGTGGACGACGCCGGCCTCGGTGACGATGGCGTCGATCAGCGACGCCGGCGTGATGTCGAAGGCGGGGTTGACCGCGTGCGTTCCCTTCGGCGCGATGGAGAGGCCGAGCGGCCGCGTGACCTCGGCCTCGTCGCGGTCCTCGACGACGATGGCCGTCCCGTCCGGCGCCTCCGGGTCGATCGTGGAGCGCGGCGCCGCGACGACGAACGCGATGTCGTTGTGGTCGGCCAGGACCGCCATGGGATAGGTCCCGATCTTGTTGGCGGTGTCGCCGTTGGCGGCGATCCGGTCGGCGCCGACGATCGCGAGGTCGACGAGACCGCGCGCCATCAGCGACCCCACGGCACCGTCCGCAACGAGCGTCATCGGAATGCCGAGCCGCTGCAGCTCCCATGCCGTCAGGCGCGCGCCCTGCCACAGCGGCCGGGTCTCGGTCACCCAGACGTGGAGCCGTTTGCCCATCCGATGCGCGGTCGCGATCACGCCGAGCGCGGTGCCGATCCCGCCGGTCGCCAGCACGCCGGTGTTGCAGTGCGTGAGGATGTTCCCATGCTCGGGAACGAGCACGGCACCGCGCCGGCCCATCTCCACGCACGACTGCTGCTCCTCGCGGCCGATCGCGCGGGCTTCCTCGAGCGCGGCCTCGCGAACGTCTCGCTTGTGCCCGTGCTCGGCCGCTCGCCGGCCGGCCTCGAGCACCCGGTCGGCGGCCACGGCGAGGTTCGCCGCCGTCGGCCGCGTCGCGACGAGCAGGTCGCGAGCGGCCGACATGTCCTCCACCGCGCCGGAGGCGCCGCCGCCGTGCGAGCCCGTCGCCGCGAGGGCGACGCCGAACGCGGCCGCGACCCCGATCAGCGGGGCCCCCCGAACGGCCAGCGAGCGGATCGCCGAGGCCACGTCCTCCGGGCCACGGCAGCGCAGGTACCGCTCGCGGGCGGGGAGGGCGCGCTGGTCGAGGACGGCCAACTCGCCCCCGCTCCAGGCCACGGGGGCCGGGATGCCGCCGGGCCCGGCCGAGGAGTCCGAGGAGCCGGTCACGATCCTGATTCTCGCCCCAGACGCACCGCCTCCGCCACCGCGGCGGCGAGGGTCGGGGCGAAGGCGTAGACGCCGTGCGCCCCCGATTCCGGGACGCCCTCGGGGACGGTCCCCGGGGGATGCGCATGGCACAACGCCCCCGGGCCCCGTTCCCGGTAGGCGGCGCGGTGGACCTCCGCGTCGCTCGACTCGCCCGACACGGGCTCGTCCAGAGAGCCTTCCACGAGGTCGCCTGCCTCGAGGGAGGCCAGCTCGCACCCCGTGCGCGTGATCCGCAGGGTGCCTCCGTCGAACGTCGAGAGGTTGCCCTCGCTC
This sequence comes from Actinomycetota bacterium, assembly GCA_035623615.1. GTDB lineage: Bacteria > Actinomycetota > UBA4738 > UBA4738 > UBA4738 > DASPTB01. The sequence continues at coordinate 4,479 of DASPTB010000001.1, read as the reverse complement.
CCCTTCACGAGCCCCATCGAGAAGAGCACCCGGCCCGCGTCGCGGAACTCGGCGAGCGGATCGTCCGAACCGGGGGTCGCGGTGTACCCCGGCACCTCTCAGACCTCCCGTTCGCGGGGCGCGCCATCGACGTTGACGAGGTATCCGATGAACTTCCGGCCGGCCCCCACCTTCTCCCGGCCCTCCCAACCATCGGCCGTCTCGCGAGGCTCGAGGACGCCGGTCCCCGGAACGACGAAGAGTTCCCGGGATCCGGCCGTCCGGGGTGCGTACTCGCAGAACACCGCATCGATCGACCGCACAACGCCGCGTGCCAGGTGGGATGGGCGCTCGTCCACGTCGTGATGATCTTCGGCGTCCGTCACCCGCCCTGCCTCGTCCTCGCCGAGGACCGCAGCCAGGTACTCGCGGTCCGCGACGGCGTGCACGTTCCACTCAATCGTCGAGCCGACGGAGAAAGGGGCTCCGCAGCACTGCATCTGCCAGTGTTCGACATAGATGCGATGGATCGCTGGTTCCACCACCTCCGCATGATGGCAGTTCCGAAGGAGAGGCCATGGCCCACCCTTGACAGGGCGGATGTGGGGAGCGTAGGTTTCTAAAGAACTAGAGATATAGGGCAATCCAAGGAGATGCTGATGATCGAGTTCCACCTGGACACGCACTCCGGTGTTTCACCGTACCTGCAGCTGGTCCATCAGGTGCGACGGTCGCTCAGGCTCGGACTGCTCGACGTCGGGGATCAGCTCCCCACCGTCAAGGACGTCGTGGCGGGGATCGCGATCAACCCCAACACGGTGCTCAAGGCCTATCGGGAGCTCGAATACGAGGGTCTGGTGGCGGCTCGGCCCGGAGTCGGCACGTTCGTGACGAAGACGCTCGGCGACGGATCGGCCGCGTCCTACGGGCCGCTTCGGCAGGATCTCCAACGATGGTTCGCGAAGGCGCGCCGGGCCGGGCTCGACGACGAGAGCATCGACGCCCTCTTCCAGGACACCTTTCGGTCCGCCGCCCGGGAGGGCGTAGCGTGACATCGGTCGTGAAGGCCGTCGGGCTGGGCAAGCGGTACGGGCGCCGGTGGGCGCTTTCGGACTGCACGCTCGACATCCCCTCCGGGCACGTCGCCGGGCTCGTCGGTCCAAACGGAGCGGGAAAGACGACGCTCATGCAGCTCGTCGTCGGCCTGCTCGCGCCGACGACCGGCGCGATCGAGGTGTTGGGCACGCGCCCGCCCGCCAGCCCGGCCGAACTCGCCAGGGTCGGGTTCGTGGCCCAGGAGACGCCGACCTACACGGCGCTCTCGGTCGCCGACCACCTCCGGCTCGGCGCCCATCTCAACCCGACGTGGGATGCGGCACTCGCGGACCGGCGAATCGATCGGCTCGGCCTGGATCCGAGGCAGCGCGCCGGGAAACTCTCCGGTGGGCAACGCGCGCAGCTCGCGCTCACGCTCGCGATCGCGAAACGCCCCGAGCTGCTGATCCTCGATGAGCCGGTCGCGAGCCTCGACCCGCTGGCGCGTCGCGAGTTCCTGCAGGACTTGATGGAGTCGGTCGCCGAGCACGGTCTCACCGTCGTGCTCTCCTCCCACCTGGTGGCCGACCTGGAACGGGTCTGCGACTACCTGATCGTGCTCGCCGCCGCACGCGTGCAGTTGACGGGAATCGTCGACGACCTGCTTGCGTCGCATCACCGGCTCACCGGACCCCGCCGAGATCCTCGCAGGCTCCCCTCCGACGAGGAGATCATCCAGGCGAGCCATACCGACCGGCAGAGCACGTTCCTCGTTCGAACCGACGCACCGATCCTCGACCCGGCCTGGACCGTCGAGCACGTCGGACTGGAGGATCTTGTGCTCGCCTACATGGGTCAGGCGACGGATACGGATCGCGGTCGCCGACCGGCGTTGGCGGTGCGCCGATGATCTGGCTGACGTGGCGCCAGTTCCGCACCCCGGCGATCGTTGCCTCGGGGGCGCTCGCCGTGACGGCGGTCGTCCTCGGAGTGACGGGCCCGCACCTGATCCACCTGTACGACACGAGCGGGATCGCGACCTGCCACGGCGCCCCCGACTGCCAGCAGCTCATCGACGCGTTCCAGTCCCATTACCAGCTGTTGCGTCTGATCGGCACCGCCGTGGTCGTCGCGCCGGGCATCATCGGCATGTTCTGGGGAGCGCCGCTCATCGCCCGCGAGCTCGAGACGGGCATGCATCGACTCGTCTGGACCCAGAGCGTCACCCGCACGCGATGGCTGCTCGTGAAGCTCGCCGTCGTCGGTCTCGCCAGCATGGCCGCCGCCGGACTGTTCAGCCTGATGGTGACCTGGTGGTCCGGCCCGATCGACCGCGTGACCATGGACCGGTTCGGCACCGGGATGTTCGGCGAGCGCGGCCTGGTGCCGGTCGGCTATGCGGCGTTCGCGTTCGCACTCGGGGTCGCCGCGGGCCTTCTCATTCGGCGAACCCTCCCCGCCATGGTCACGACCCTCGTCGGCTTCCTCGCGGTGCGCATGGCGGTGTCCTTCTGGGTGCGACCGAACCTCATCGCGCCGGTAGTCCGGAGGTACGCGCTCAACCTCGCGACCGTCGGCTTCGGCTCGGTGGGCTCGGGAGCGCAGACCCTGCTCCCCAACGCTCCGAACCTTCCGAACGCGTGGATCTACTCGATGCGAATCGTCGACGCGGCCGGTCATCCCCTCCCCGCGCACCTCGTCACGACGGCCTGCCCCCAGATCGGCATGGACGCGGGCCAGGGTCCGCCTCCCGGCGGCTCGACCGTCATCAGCAAGGCGGTCCCCGCCCATGCGCAGCGCATCCTGTCGGATTGCATTGCGAAGATCGGTGTCACCTACCACGAGGTGGTGACCTACCAACCCGCCAGTCGCTACTGGCCGTTGCAATGGTCCGAGCTGGCGATCTTCCTCGGACTCACGCTCGCGCTGTCGGGCTTGTGCTTCTGGTGGGTTCGCCGCGGCCTCTCCTGAGCGCTGTCGGCTCGCCACCCGTCCTGCGCCGCTCCGTCTGGCGGACCTCGATAGGAGGTGAGCCGCTTCTCAGGTTCCCTGCTCCCAGGAATGGAGATAGGCGACCTGCTCGTCGGTGAGCTCGTCGATCTCCACGCCCATCGCGATGAGCTTGAGGCGGGCGACCTCCGCGTCGATGGCCTGCGGCACGCCGTGAACGGCCACGGTCAGGTCGCGCCCCTGCTTGACGATGTGCTCGACCGAGAGCGCCTGGTTGGCGAACGACATGTCCATCACCGCGGCCGGATGTCCTTCCGCGGCACTGAGGTTGACGAGCCGGCCCTCCGCGAGGAGGTTGATCTTGCGCCCGTCGGCCATCACGTACTGGTCGACGAATTCCCGCACGCGGCGCACCTCGGTCGCCGACTCGGCCAGGGCCTCCTTGTCGATCTCGACGTCGAAGTGGCCGGAGTTGGCGAGGATCGCCCCGTCCTTCATCAGGTCGAAGTGCTCGCGGGCGAGCACGCTCGTGTCGCCGGTGACGGTCACGAAGACGTCGCCGACGCGCGCGGCTTCGCGAATGGGCATGACCTCGTAACCCTCCATGACCGCCTCGAGCGCCGACAGCGGCGAGACCTCGGTGACGATCACGCGCGCGCCGAGCCCGCGGGCCCGCAGGGCCACGCCGCGCCCGCACATCCCGTAACCGCAGACGACCACCGCGCGGCCGGCAAGCAACACGTTCGTCGCGCGCACGATTCCGTCGATGGTCGACTGTCCCGTCCCGAACCGATTGTCGAACAGGTGCTTCGTGTTCGCGTCGTTCACCGCCACGACGGGGTAGGCGAGCACGCCCTGCTCGGCCATGGCCCGCAGACGGATCACGCCCGTCGTCGTCTCCTCGGTGCCGCCGACCATCTCGGGGAGCTGCTCCCGGCGCTCCTTGTGCAGCATCGTCACCAGGTCGCAGCCGTCGTCCATGGTGATCTGCGGATGGCGGTCGAGCACAGCCGCCAGATGGCGGTAGTACGTCTCGTTGTCTTCGCCTTTGATCGCGAACACCGCGATGCCGTCGTCCTCGCAGAGCGCGGCGGCGGTATCGTCCTGCGTCGACAGCGGGTTCGAGGCGCACAGGAACACCTCGGCGCCCCCGGCAACGAGCGTCCGAGCGAGGTTCGCCGTCTCGGTCGTCACGTGCAGGCAGGCCCCGATGCGGACGCCCGCGAGCGGGCGCTCCTTCTCGAACCGCTCCCGCACGAGCCCCAGCACCCGCATCTCGCCGTTCGCCCACTCGATGCGCGACCGCCCGACCTCGGCCAGCCCGATGTCCTTCACGTCACAGTCCATGCGTCCTCCCCGTGGTGTGGTGTCATGTTTCCCGGTCCTCGGTCCCCTCGTCCGGCGTCGCCGCCAGCGGGACGACGGCATTCAGGATCGCACGAAGTCCCGCCGTCGCGCCCGCCGCCGCCGCGAGGACCTGCTGATGCGTCGCCTCCCGTCCCGCGAGGTTGGTGA
>DASPTB010000315.1:0-4337 GCA_035623615.1 Actinomycetota bacterium | reverse complement strand
GAACGGCAGGCTCGCGCCTCATCCGCATCGACGCGGCCACTCCGACCGTTTCGATCACGAGGCCGGCAGGTGGATCCTCCTTCGTTCACGGCACGAGAGTGACGATCACAGCGACCGCAACCGACCGCGGTACCGGCACGGGTACCCCGTCGGGGATTGCAAGCGTGACCTTCTATCGGGGTGGCACGCAGATCGTCACCGACACCCTAAGCCCCTATTCGATCACTTGGAACACGACGGGGCTCGCGGCGGGTACGTACAACCTGACGGCCGTCGCGACGGACGTGGCCGGAAACGTGACGACTTCGGCAACGGTCACCATACGGCTGACGTAGGTCTCATACCTCATTCATCGGGTCCGGGGCTGTTCGGGGACAGCCCCGGACCCGATCCATTTGGCACCAAAACCCGGCGCGAATCAGCTACGAGCTCACGTCCGAACGGTTCGTGCCGAACTGCGTAGGCCATTTCGGCCTTCCATCCGTGGTGGCGGATGGATTGACTTGTCATTCTTTTCGAGGCGCGGAGAACTCTCATCGGAGGGTTCTCTGAACGGCCGTTTCTGACGACCCTTGAGGAGGTTGGAGAAGTGTCGCAACAGGGAACACGCAGACGAGCACTCAAGACGAGGACGATCGCCGCCCGCCTGCTCACCATCTCTGCCATCCTCCTGGCGACGGTCCCCGGTCTTGCAGGTACCGCGAGCGCAGCGACCGGCCCCGTATCGGTGTCCTTGACATTCGACGATCAGTTCGAGAGTCAGTACACGCTCGGATACCTGAACGCACTCCAGCCTCACAGCGTCAACGCGACGTTCTTCGTGAACTCCGGAATCGTGGGAAGCGCTTCGACCAAGCTGACATGGGCGCAGCTGACACAGATAGCGAGCTCCGGCAACGAAGTCGGCGGCAAGACGGTGGACGGCGTCAACCTCACAACACTGACGACGGCGGCCGCGACCGCGGATGTCTGTAACGACCGCCAAGCACTCATTGCCCATGGGTTCACCAACCCCATCAGCTTCGCCTATCCATTCGGAGCGAGGAACGCAACGATCGAGAGCATCGTGGCGTCGTGCGGCTACGGCACGGCCCGGACTGCCGGCAGCCTGTCTCCGACGGGTAGCCGATACGCGGGTCCAAACCCTCCCAGCGACGACTACTACGCGCTGCGCGCGTGGGCTCCCAGCACTCAGATCACGCTCGCACAGCTCCAATCGATCGTAACCGGCGCGTACAGCAACCCGAGTCAGGGAGGCTTCATACCGATCCTGATTCAGCGTGTGTGTGACCAGACGCTGGACCCGACGAACTACGCTTCCTGCCAGACGGGCTCCTGGATCCAACTATCGGATCTCAACGCCTTCCTGACATGGGTCCAGAACGCCGGCCAGTCGGGTGGTGCACCGGCGGGGACGAAGTTCGCGACCGTCGGGGCAGTCGTGACCGCGTCCGATGCCACTGCCCCCGTCACGACCATCCAGTGCAATGGGGCTCCGTGCTCGAGTTCGCTCTACCAGGGCGGCACCGCGACCATCTCGCTCGCGGCCACCGATGCCGGCTCGGGGGTGGCGAGCACGCACTACACGCTCGACGGCACGACGCCGAGCCTTTCGAGCCCGACCTACACCAGTCCTATCACGCTCTCGAGCGGCACGACCACGGTCGAGTTCCGATCCTGGGACAACCGGGGGAACGTTGAAGGTGCGAAGACGCAGGTCGTTCAAGTCGCTCCGGCACCCGACACCGTTCCTCCTACGACCACCATCGCCTGTAACGGCGCGCCGTGCTCCTCTTCCAACTACGCCGGCGGCATCACCGTTTCGTTTGCTGCGACCGACAACACGGGTGGGTCCGGGGTGGCGAACACCTACTACACGCTCGACGGCTCCACGCCGACCACGTCGAGCACCGTGTACACGGCCCCCTTCATGCTGGCAGGGAACACGACCGTGCGATTCTTCTCGATCGATCTGGCCGGGAATTCGGAATCGCCGCGAACGCAAGTGCTCCAGATGACGCCGTACCCGGTGACCGTATCGCTGACGTTCGACGATCAATATGAGGATCAGTGGCTCTATCTTCGCCCCCTCCTGCTCCAATACGGCATGCGCGCGACGTTCTATGTGATCACCGACGACACCGACAACAACTACTCGTGCTGCATGACGTGGAGCCAGCTCGACACGTTGGCGGCGGAAGGGAACGACATCGGTGGGCACGGGGTCGACCACCTCAATCTGACCGATCCGAACGTCACCTACGCGCAGAAGGTCGCCGATGTCTGTGGATCCCGGACGGACTTGATCAACAACGGAATCTCGAACCCGACGTCCTACGCCTACCCGTTCGGAAACTTCGACGCGACGGCCGAGAGCATCGTTGCGTCCTGCGGATACCAGTCCTCACGAGCTGCCGGCGGAATCTCGGCGAGCGTGACCACGCCGGGCCCACCCTGGACGGAGAGCATTCCACCCGCCGATCCACTTGCCATCAAGGCCATCGACGTTGACGGGAACACCGACAAGAGCCTCGCCGATCTCGAGAGCTTCGTGACGGCTGCCGCCATCCACGGAGGGGGTTGGCTGCCGATGGTGTTCCATCAGGTCTGCGACGCGTCCGCGCCCGACTTCACGACTTGCATGAGTCAGTACGGAGTGCGCGACACGGTCTTGGGCGCGTTCATGAATTGGCTTTCGAATGCCGGCCAGCCGGGTGGCGCACCGGCGGGCACGAACGTCAAGACGGTCGCGGCCGTGATGAATGCCCAGTAGCTCGGCCTTGACGTAGCGCTCACCCGAGCGGCCGGTCGCGACCGGTGCTCGGCGGGATGCGACGAGTGCCTCGCAGCCCGGCGGCGACCCAGCGACGGCCCAAGGACATGTTGCTCACCGGTCATCGTGGCCTGAAGGGCTCCCATCAGCTTCAAGCGGGCCGCGCCGATCGCCGGCACGTCGCCCAGCGATGCATGTGAAAAGCCTCCGTTCAACGAGTCGATCCAATCAAGGAGGGACGGCCAGCTCGTGATCGGCGAGCCGATGCCGGAGCACCCGCTGCAGGTCGGCGTGAGATCCGCCGAACGGAGCGCGGCGAATCCGGGCAGCGAGCCGGTGGGAGCCGACGCGAAATCAGGATTCTTCTGCGATCCGGGCGCCGAGTCTCCCCCATACCAGATGTCGGCGGAGTCGGTCCACTTCGTGCCCGAGTCAGACCAGTAGCCACCGTACTTGACGCTGCTGGTCATGCTGCTCGTTCCATCTCCCGGGATCTCGCTTCCACCTTGTGTCGCGAAGATCGTGACGTGGTCGAACGACCACCCCTTGACCGCGTTGTCGGTGATGAAGTTGTGACTGGCGACATCGAGGAAGAGGGTGTTCGACACCGCAACATTGTTGAACGTCGTCCCCGTCCCGCCGTCAGAGGGGTAGAGCCCCTGATTGACTCCGGGTCCGAAGACATCGTGGTCGAATGTCAGTCCGCTCATGGTCGATCCCGGTGCGAAGATCTGAACGCCATCGGCATGCGTGCAGTTGAAGCTGCCCGAGACCTGGTCATCGTTGAAGGGTTCACCCGGTGAGAGCGGGTCTTCTCGCATGGCACCGAACCACGAGTTCGTGAAATCACTGCCGGCTTCCGATGAGGCCGAGGCGTACGAGTGGACCTCGTCCTGGCCGCCATCGTGCACCAGCAGGCGGTCATAGGTGTTGTTCGCGCCATTCAGCAGGATGTCGTTGCCGTCCGAGTTGTACCCGCCAGAGACAGTGGTGGGGTAGCCGTTGTCGAAGAGCTCCATGTTGCGCAGAGTGTCGTGACCTCCGGTCCCCATGTTGACACCGTTTTGGGCTCCGCGGACGACGATGCCGGACCGGTCCTGTCCATCGATCACGACGCCGGTGTGGCCGTCGAGGTCGATGCCATACGCGGCCCCCTTCGCCGCCGAATAGGTCTTCTGTCCACAGTAAGGAAGCGGCGTGTCCCGCCCCCCGTCGATGACCACGGTCCCATCGTGTCCGGCGTCGGTCGAGCGCAGGATCGTGACGTCGTCCTGGCCGATCGTGAACGGGGAATAGCGGGTTCCGCAATTGACCCCTGGATTGGGTGAGGAAGGGGCAAAATCATACGGGGAGACCGGGCACCGTGAGCTCCCTCCATCCAGATAGATGGTCGCGCCTTTCGGAATGCTCGACCAGTCGATACTCGAGGTGTCCTTGAAGGCTTTCGCCCAACTGCTCCCATCCGTGCCGTTCCCATTGGGCGACACGTAGAAGCTGTCAGGGGGAGGTGGCGGCGGGCTCGAAGACGGGGACGGGCTCGGGGACGGAGACGGGCTCGGGGACG
>DASPTB010000314.1:0-10651 GCA_035623615.1 Actinomycetota bacterium | reverse complement strand
CGTATGTGACCGACGTCACAAGGAGAGACGTGAACCGACCAGTGGCTTCGTGCGTAGACCACGTCAACCAACCAGGACCATCGAGGAAGGAGTGAGAACGATGGCTGCACAACCGCAATGGGACGACATCGCACCCGCGCGGCGTCCTGTCGGAGTGTCGGCGCGCGGAACGGTCGCGGAGCCGGGTCGGAACACTGCACGGCTCGTGTCGGTGGCTGCCCTCGCCAGCATCGCCGCCGGCGCAATCAATATCGCCGTGGCGGCGACGATCGCGGGGGCAAGTGCGCAGACCCAAGCGTTCTTCGGAGCCGTGGGCTCGGCGCAGGTCGTCTGGGGCCTCCTGGCACTGGTCTGGGCTCCCCGCTGGTGGCTCGCGCTCGGCGCATTGGGGAACGCGCTCGTCGTGGCCACGTGGCTCGTCTCCCGGACGGTGGGGCTCCCGATCGGCCAGTACGCCCACGTCGTGCTGCCCGTTGGGTTCTCCGACAGCGTGGCGACGATTCTCGAAGCAGTCACGCTCGTCGGTGCCACGGTGCTGGCGGTTCGGGGATCAAGTGCCGGGCGGGCGGCGGCCCGTGTCCGGGGCTTCGCGCTCGCCGCAGCGGTGTTGATCGGCGCGCTCGGTATCGCCGGCGTCGCGTCGATGGCCAACGCGTCCTCATCCGGCGGCGGAGGGGGCAGCCACAACGCCCCGACCGCGCCGTCCGGTGGGAACGGTGGAGGCGGAGCTCAGACAGGCGGCTACGGCTACTGACCGTCATTGCCTGAGGACCACACTCACACGCGGGCTCGGCCGGGAACGGCCGAGCCCGCGCGCGCACGCCGTAGGTGGCTTCTTCCGGGGAGAACCTGTTCTGGGACTGGCCCGGCGACACCGAGGTCGTATTGGCCGAGAAGCCTCGCTGAGCCTCTCGCCGAGCTACTTCCAGATCATGTCGATGGGGGCGGCCGTGGCGGCATTCGCCAGGTACGTGCCGGAGACGCCCAGGCCGTCCTGAAGCATCCGCAGCGTGCTGTAGTGGTTCAGCAGCCCGCTGTACATGCCCGGATTGATGAGTCCGCTCTTCAGGGCGAGCACGACCTGCCCGCCGCCGTAGAACGGATCGCCGTGCAGTCCCTCGCAGTCGCACTCGTCGTAGACGATCAAGATCACGCTGCTCGAGTTGAATGCCGGCGACGCCTCGATCTTCGGTACCTCGCGTTGCAGGAACTCGTCGAACTGGCGGATCTTCCCCATGTGTGGTCCGCGTGGCTGGCAGGCATCATGGCCGTCTTCGCACTCGTTCGGGATGATCAGGTTGAACCGAGCGACATGGCCCGATGCGAGCGCGGCGTCCAGCGCCGACGAGTCGTTGGGCGCGGTGCTGCCCGCTGGCACCACGTTCTTGAGGCATTCGCGCGATGGTGCCGTGCTCGAGAAGTGGCCGCCTTGCCCCTCGACGCTGCCGTAGTAGACGGCCGGGTTGTGCTTGACGCGGTACTTGTTGAGGAGGGCGTCGGATCCCGAGTCGACCAAGTCGCATGGGCCCTTTGCCGACTCCATCCACTCGGTCCAACTCTCGTCGGCCCTGTCGAGCAACGTGAACAGGTTGTCGACGTGCTCGTGACACTTCGCCGGCGGGTTGTCCACCTGCTCACATCGGGTGTATTGGCCCGAGGTCAGCCCGACGTAGTTCGCCGTCGAGTTGTGCGTCAGCGCGAAGTAGGTCGTGAACCACGCCGCGCCCGGCTCGAAGTCGTTCACAAGGTACGGAGCGGTGTTCTTCGTCACCTGCCCGTACGTGGTGTTCTCTCCGATGATCATGAAGACGTTGCTGAACGCCGGCACGCCGTCCGCCGGCGTCGCCCGAGAGGAGCCCGCCAGCGCGGACGGCGCCTGCGCGGCGGGGACGAGGAGAAGACTGGCGGCGAAGATGGTCAACGCTCCGAGGCGCACGGTCATGAGCTCCCTCCCTCTCGATCGAAGCCCCCACGGTCGGGCGAAGCCACAGGATTGCACGGTCGAGGGGTCGGAAAAGCGGCCGACCCGTGAACGCAGGATGAATGCGGCGATCGGCTTGTACGCGCTAGCCGCTCCCCCACCCATCCATCGCCCCCACCGGCTCTCGCTCCGAAGGCGTCGGGGACCGATCGGGTGGGCCGGTGCGGGAGCCCTTCCACAACCATTCCCGCCAGAACGTGAACGCGATCACGAGGCTCACCCAGAATCCGCCCAGTGCGTATCCGCCGAGCACGTCGGTCATCCAGTGGGCACCCAGGTAGATTCGCGATCCCCCGACGATCAGCGTGACCAGGAGCGCGCCACACCAGAGCCACGCCCGCACGCGACTGGAGCGCGACCTTGACAGGAGGAACGCGAGCATCCCGTAGAAAGCGATCGACTGCGCGGAATGACCGGACGGAAAGGACCAGCCCGAGAACGTCCCGATCCAGAATTGCTCGGGGGGGCGGGCGCGGCCGACGATCGGCTTCACGATGTCGTAGAGGGCCACTGCTCCCAGGAGGGCCGCTGCGAGAAGGACGCTCGGCCGCCATTCTCGGCGGCGCCACCACAACAGAGCGGCGAACATTACGAGCGCCGGATACAGGACGGCGGTCGACCCCATCCACGTGACGGTCCTGAAGAACGTCGTGAGCGCCTCGGTCCTCTGTGCAACGACCCAACTCAGCACGTGCGGGTCCGCGAGGTACGTGTCGTCGTGGGCGACCACGTCCTGGGTGAGCCCCCCGAACCACCACAGGAACAGGGCGGACACGGCAAGCGAGAAGGTGAGCGCGAACCCCCGACGCGACGAGACGTCGAGCCGGCGCCGGAGCCAACGAACCTGGACGGGGAACCTGCGGCGCACCCACGCGAGCGGCGGGCTCGCCGCCGCGCGTTCACCCAGGGCTCGAAGACCGGACGACCGCAGCTCCAGCCTGCGGATCACTCGTCCGAGCACCAGCGCGAGCACGATGAGAGCGAGCAGCGCCAGACCAGACTGGCCGACGAGCCGAGCGATGTCCCGGTAGCTCGCGCCCGCGACGTAGCCGAGAAGGGCGAAGCCCGCGCCCCAGACGACTCCTCCGGCCACGTTGTAAAGAAGGAACGTCGGGTAGTGCACGTCCGACATCCCGGCGAGCCCGGGAACCAGCACACGCAGCGCCGTGGTGAAGCGTCCGAAGAACACCGCCGACCCCTGCCGCCTGCGGACGTACGCCTGGGCTTCGTCCAGGTGCTCGTCGAGGTGCCGGCGGATCAGCGGCAGGCGCCCGATCGTTCCCTGGAGCATCCCCCGCCCCCAGCGGCGACCGATGAGATAGCCGACGGAGTCTCCGATGATGGCGCCCAGGACGGCGGCGACGATCACGCCCCACAGCGGCACCGTTCCACGCCAGGCGCTGACCCCGCCAAGGAAGACCACGATCTCGCCGGGGAACACGAAGCCCACGAAGGCCGACGCCTCGAGGGCGGGAAGAAGGAAGACCAGCGCGATGACGAGCCAGCCGGGGAGCGTCAGGATGCGGTCGAGCGTTCCCCCGATCATGGACCGCTATTGTTCCCGAAACCCGAGGCCCTCGTCGGGAGCGAGCGCGAGGCATGGGCTGGTCGGGTACACTCGCTCCGGATTCCACGATTCGGGCGAGCTCAGACGCTCCTGTCTCCCCTCACGCGAATCACTTTCAGAGAGGAGAGACATGCCGAGCCGAACGGGAAGACCATGACCCGGCGCATTGAGCCCGTGAGTCACGGCGGGAAGGCCGCCGTTCGTCACGAGGCAGGGCGCGTATGCGAGGCGCAGAGCTGCGACACCCAGCTGTCCATCTACAACGGCTCGAGCCTCTGTTCCGTGCATGAAGCAGGCTGGGGCCATTCGCAGTTCGTGCCGACCCGAGGGGCCCTGCTCACTCAGGCGTCCGAACGGGTGATGCCCGGTGCCTGACAGCTACGGAAAGCGTCAACGGGACGCCGTCAAGGCGCGCAAAGCCGCCGCACGTGAGGAGCGCAGGATCGCTCGGCGGGAGCGGCGAAGCGGTGGGCCGATCTCTTCTGAGGGCGACTTCACGGAGGGAGCCTCGGCAGAGGACGCCGTGGAGGAACCCGCTCCGACCGACCCGTCGGAGTCCGAAGAGGTGGTCGATCTCGAGGACCGAGCAACGACGACGTAGCCAAGCACCGACAGACAAGGAAGGGAAGGCAGATGGCAACGGGTACCGTGAAGTGGTTCAACCCGGACAAGGGTTTCGGGTTCATCGAGCAAGAGAACGGGCCGGACGTGTTCGTGCACTTCAGCGCGATCTCCGAGGGCGAGCCGGGGCGCAGGAACCTCCAAGAGGGTCAGCGGGTGGAGTTCCAGGTCGTCGATGGGGCCAAGGGCCCTCAGGCGCAGGACGTCAAGAGCGCGGCGGACGGCTAGGTTTCTCCCGGTCCCGGGTTCCCCGCTGGACCGGTTCAGTCGGAGATCTCGATCCGCTCGATGACGACGTCTTTCAGCGGCCGGTCCTGTGCGCCAGTCGGCACCGTCGAGATCGCGTTCACGACGTCCATGCCGTCCACGACCTCGCCGAAGATCGTGTGCTTGCCGGACAACCAGGGCGTGGCGGCGACCGTGACGAAGAATTGGGAGCCGTTCGTGTTGGGGCCGGCGTTGGCCATCGCCAGCAGTCCCGGCCGGTCGAACGTCGGCGCGCCGGCCGGGAACTCATCCCCGAACTGGTAACCCGGTCCGCCGCGTCCCGTTCCTTCAGGGTCGCCTCCCTGGATCATGAAGTCCGGGATCACCCGGTGGAACACGGTGCCCACGTAGAGCGGGCCGGTACCAGGAGCGCCTTTGGGGTCGGTCCATTCCTTCGACCCCGTGGCGAGGCCGACGAAGTTGGCGACCGTCTCGGGCGCGTGCTCGGGGAAGAGCCGGATGGTGAAGCTCCCCTCGGACGTCACGAACGTTGCGGTGGTCATACGGCACCTCTCACTCTGGCGACGGGAACAGTGCTCGTTCGGCGGCCCAGTCTCTCACGCGCCGATGGCGGCTGCCTTCCTGCGGGGCCCGCGGCACCCGGGAAGGCGGCGCGCCTCGGAGTACCATCGGGCACCGACCACCTCTCAGTTCCCGGACGGAAGAGGAGTCCATGCATTCGGACGATCAAGCGCTCGTCATCCTCGGCCTGGTGATGGTGGTCGGCATTCTGTTGGGCATCGCGTGGATCTTCTTCAATCCAGTCGTCGATCTCGCGATCCTGGCGGTCGTGGCCGTGGCCGTCGTCTGGTGGCGCCTCCGACAGGCGGGGTGACCGCACTGGGCTTCGGCGAGGCCGTGGACCCTATTCGCCCCGCGCGTAAACCTTTCTGCCTGCCGCCTGAGCGCTGTAGGGCCCACGGGGGACTTGCTCTTGGGCTCGGGACTCGCCTACGTTCTTCGTTGCGCCAGTGAAAGATCCACCGAAGGGGGGCTCATGCGCACGGAAGAGCGAATGATCGTGAAGGACGCGACGGGGTGGTGGTGGGTATTCCTCATCTCGGGAATCCTCTGGCTGCTGATCGCCTGGGTCGTCCTGCGAATGAACACGACCTCCGTCGTGGCCGTCGGCGTTCTGATCGGTGTCGTCTTCCTGTTCGCAGCGGTCAGCGAGGTGGGCGCCGCCATGGTCGTGCCGGGAGGCTGGCGCGTGTGGCACTGGATCATGGCGGTCATCTTCTTTCTGGGCGGACTCTGGGGGCTCATCGAGCCGGTCAACACGTTCTTCGCCCTTGCCTCGGTGCTTGGCCTCATCCTGATCTTCTACGGCGCGTTCGAGATCATCCAGGGAATCGCGTCGCACGGCGTGAACCCTTACTGGTGGTTCAACCTGATCATCGGAATCCTGCTGATCCTGCTCGCGTTCTGGGTCTCCGGATCCGACCGCGTGTACGCCTTGGCGCAGCGGGCGTTCCTGATCCTGTTCTGGGTCGGATTCTTCGCGCTGTTCAAGGGCTTCTCCCAGATCTTCCTCGCGTTCGCCATCCGACACGAAGGAAAGAAGGCGGAGGCAGCGCTCTCCGCGTGATCGCGCCGGCCGGGCAGAGATCGCTCTCGCCGACGGCAGCCAAGGAGGCAGGCGATGGCTGAGAAGACCACGGACGCGGACTCGGTGACGATCGTCGACGACGAGAGCATTCGTCCGTTCACCGTCGAGTTCCCCAAGGAGGCGCTCGACGACCTCCGCCGGCGGCTCGGCTCGGTGCGCCTGCCGCCGCGCGAGCTCGTCTCAGACCGGTCACAGGGAGTGCAACTCGCGACGATCGAGGCCATCCATCGGTACTGGAGCACCGACTACGACCTCGGGAGGGTCGGGGCGAGGCTCAACGCCGTTCCGCAGTTCAAGACCGAGATCGACGGCGTCGACGTCCACTTCGTCCACGTCAAGTCGCCTCATGAGAACGCGCTCCCGCTGATCATGACGCACGGCTGGCCCGGCTCGGTGATCGAGCTGCTCGACGCGATCGGTCCGCTCACCGACCCGACCGCGCACGGCGGGCGCGCGGAGGACGCCTTCGACCTCGTCCTGCCGTCCCTGCCCGGTTACGGTTTCACCGCCGCGCCAAAGCAGCTCGGCTGGTACGCCGGCCGCTTCGCGCAGGCGTGGGCGGTGTTGATGACGCGCCTCGGCTACACGCGCTACGTGGCGCAGGGCGGCGACGTCGGCGCGGCCGTCACCGACGCGATGGGCCGACAGGCGCCGGAGGGGCTGATCGGCGTCCACATGAACCTCCTCGTGACGGTCCTCGGCGGCAGCCCCATGCCGGGGAACACCGAGGAGGAGAAGGCGGCGCTCGAATCGACCAAGGTCTTCAACACCAGCGGCAGGGGCTACTTCCTCGAGCAGGCGACACGGCCGCAGACCATCGGTTACGCGCTGCTGGATTCGCCCGTTGCGCTGGCTGCCTGGATCCTCGACCACGACACGGACGCGTACTACAAGATCTCGGGGGCCTTCATCGACGACAAGCCTTCGGGAAACCTCACCCGGGACAAGATCCTGGACAACATCACGCTGTACTGGCTGACGGGCACCGGAGCGACGGCCGCCCGGTCGTACTGGGAGAACGCGCAAGCCGCGGGTCGATCCGCCGGCCGGGCACAGCCGCCGGTCGCGGTCCCGGTCGCGTTCACGACGTTCCCCGGCGAGATCTACGCAGCTCCCCGAAGCTGGGTCGAGGCCGGGTACGGCACCGCCCTCACGTACTTCAACAAGGTCGACCGGGGCGGGCACTTCGCCGCCTGGGAGGAACCGGAGCTCTTCTCGCAGGAACTCAGAGCCGCGTTCGCCCCACTGCGCTGACACCGATCCTCGGTCGATACGGAGAGGGAGACCGATCATGAGACCAGACAAAGCCCTTCTCGCCGCAATCCACCCTGCCGAGCTGCGCCTGCCCGTGGAAGGGAGCCTGCCGTCCTTCGACGGGGCGACCGAGTGGATCAACTCCTCGCCGCTCACACCGGGAGGGCTGCGCGGCAAGGTCGTGCTCGTGCAGTTCTGGACCTACACCTGCATCAACTGGCTGAGGACGCTCGCCTACGTCCGGGCGTGGGCGACGAGGTACAAGGACCAGGGACTCGTCGTCATCGGCGCCCACACGCCCGAGTTCACGTTCGAACACGACATCGACAACGTCCGAAAGGCCGTGCGGGACATGGCGATCGACTACCCGGTCGCGGTCGACAGCGACTTCGCGATCTGGCGCGCGTTCGACAACCATTACTGGCCGGCGCTCTACTTCGCCGACGCGCAGGGGCGGCTACGCCACCATCGGTTCGGCGAGGGTGAGTTCGAGCAGTCAGAAATGGTCATCCAGCAGCTCCTCGCGGAGGCCGGATTCGCCGACCTCGGCGACGACGTCGTGTCGATCGACCCTCAGGGGTTCGAGATCGCCGCCGACTGGTCCAACCTCGAATCCGGCGAGAACTACGTCGGTTACGAGCGCACCGACGGCTTCGCCTCGCCGGAGGGCATCGCCCCGGACGAGCGCGGCGTCTACACCGCGCCCCCGCAGTTGCGGCGCAACCAGTGGGCGCTCTCGGGCGACTGGACGATCGCGGGGGAGTTCGCACAGCTGAACGAGCGGGACGGTGGAATCACGTACCGATTCCACGGGCGCGACCTGCACCTCGTGATGGGGCCGGAAGTCAAGGGAGGATCGATCCCGTTCCGCGTGCTGCTCGATGGGCAACCGCCCGGTCCCGACCATGGAGAGGACATCGATCGCGACGGCTACGGCGCCGCAACCGATCAGCGCTTGTATCAGCTCGTCCGCCGGCGCGGTCCGATCGGCGATCGAACGTTCGAGATCTCGTTCGTCGACCCGGGGGTTCGCGCCTACGTGTTCACTTTCGGCTAGCCCTCAGGCCGACGGGCAACCGCCGCTGTCGTCGTAGAAGCCCTTGCCGGCAAGGCCGGGGCCCGTGATCGTGGGCCTGACCCGTCCGCCCTGCGGATAGGCAGTGTCGAACCACTCGGTGAAGAACTGGCTCAGCCGCGCCTGGCACGCGCCGGTTTGGACGGGAAGCCACTGCTGGAAGACGGTCTCCAGCTGCGGCTCGCTGATGCTGGCGCCGCCATAGGTGTGCTGGATCTGCTCGAGCGCGTTGGTGAAGTTCGTGTGCCCGAGGATCTGCCGCAACGCGATGTAGGCGATCCCCGGCCGAAGGTAGGTGGCGGATCCCGAGAACAGTCCGGAGGGCTTCGGGTTCGACGGCGCGGCCGCCCACAGTCCTGGGCCAAGACGATAGAACCGGTTGAACGAATGCACCAGGCTCGCCTGGAACGCCTGCCGGCCTGCCTGCGTCGACGGGCCTCCGGCAGCCGTCTCGGCGAGTCGCGCTGCATAGAGGAACTCCGCCAGCGTGGCGAGCCCTTCCTTGAAGAACGTCATGCGGTAGTCGCTCTCGGTGACGTTGTCGCCCCACCACTGATGCATGTTCTCGTGGTACAGCGTGTCGGTGTCGATCCTCCCGCCCGAGAACGCGATCATCGTTTCCATCTCCTCGTCGAAGCTGGTGGACGGAGTGCCGACGATGATCCCCTCGGAGGTGAAGGGATAGGGCCCGCTGAACCGGCTCTCGAACGCCGTGATGCCGGGCTGCATGCGCATGATCGCCCGGTTCCGCTTCTGCCGCGCCGGCGTGATCGCGGTGTCCTGGGCCTCGTACACGGTGAGGCCGCCGACGGTCCGCTGCGTGAGCCGGTAGTCCCCCACGCTGTCCTCTACCAGATAGCTGGCGACGGGCGCGCCCATGTGCCAGTTCCAGGTGTCGGATCCCTTCGGAAACTCCGCGCTTGCCGGGTCGTGTCTGGCCGAAACGAGGATGCCGTTGGCGATCACGGTTCGGCCCGACGTGACGGTGTCGGAGAAGTCGTACGTCGGCTTGGCCGCCGGGTAGTCGTTGAGCGGCATCCAGTCCTCCGAGCCCACGGGCTCGGTGGTCACGAAGCCTCCGTCGGGAGCGCGGAACCAGCCCTCGGTCGTGCCGTCCCCGTCGTTGTGTACCCCGGGTCGTCCCGTATAGCCGACGGTCACGGTGAAGGTCGCGCCGTCCGGCACGGGCACTCGCGGCGTGATCACGAGCTTGGTGGCCGGGCACTGCGTTCCGTTCAGTGAGTCCTTCGGAACCTTCGTGGACAGGAGCTCGGGCGAACAAGCCGGCGGCAGCGGGTTGTGGCCCGGGCCGCCGACCGGGTTCAGCTCCGACGCCTCGTGGGCGAGGGGGTTGGGATCGTCCTGCCCATTCGGATCGCCCGGGTAGGTCGGCTGGACGAAGTCGAATGTCGCGGGCCGGCCGTCGACGCTGACCGAGCTGACGGTCATGTCTGGGCCCGCCGACGTGTTGGCGGACCGTCGCTCGAAATCGAGGCTGAAGCTCGTCAGGCACTGGGTTGCGAGATCGGTGAGGACGACCCGGTTCCCTGGGAGGAACGTGTTCGTGTTCGTGTCGTAGACGAGGTGCACGAGCGTGTGCAGGCTCGTGTAGCCGCCGTTCCCGGTTTCCGGATAGAGGCGAGAGCCCGCAGGCGCCAGGGTGTGCGCGCCCGCGGAACAGTCGAGGCCGGTCGCCCGTGCGACACCGGTCGCAGAGGCGAGCCATGGGAGAACCAGGCCGACGCACGCAGCAACGGTCACGATCTTCTTCATCGACGTCCGTGAGTGTGGACCGGGCGGAGGACTCCGTCAACGTCAGCCGGGTGTGAGACAGACGGCCATGGTCGAGGCTTCGGACGCAACGGCCGTGTGGCGGGTCGCCGGTTATGGAGCACGCGGCCGGCCGGAGCGCTTCGCCGTTCCCGATCACGTCGAGGTCGTCGCCCGGGAACGGGTCGTGACCGATGCCGTCGTGACCTGCGGCATCCCCGGACACGACCGTGCGGGCCACGAAGTCGTGGCCGAGGTCATGCGCGTCGAGCAAGGTCCCCTTTCGTGGGACGTCAGCGGTCGCTGCAGCTACGCGGCGACGTTCCCTACCGAAGCGACGACGCGTCGACGTAGCTCGTCCGAATGGAAGAAGGCCCGCTTCCCGTCACTCCCAGCGCACGACCATCCGTCCCGGCAGTCCGGGAAGCAGCAGGGACGCTGCCTCGCTCTCGACGGCCTCTCGTTCGACACCCGACAACCGGCGCCAGGATTCGACCGTCACCGTCG
>DASPTB010000313.1:0-12958 GCA_035623615.1 Actinomycetota bacterium | reverse complement strand
CGCGGCAGGAGCAACGGAGCGGAGCCAGTCGACCGTCCTGCGCAGGCCCTCCTCGAACGTGACGAGCGGGCGGTAGCCGAGCAGGCGACCGGCCGCGGAGACGTCGGCCTGACTGTGCCGCACGTCGCCGGCCCGCGGAGCTTCCCACTGCGGCGGTGCGGATCCCACGTCGAGCATGCTCTCCAGCATGACGAGGAGCTCGAGAAGCGTGTGCCGTCCTCCCTGGGCGACGTTGAACACCCCGCCGAACGCCTCCTCACTCGCTCGCGCGGCGAGCAGGTTCCCCTCGACGACGTTGTCCACGTAGGTGAAGTCGCGGGACTGGCGACCGTCGCCGAAGATGACGGGGGGCTGCTCCCGGATCAGAGCGAGCGCGAACCGAGGGATGACGGCCGCGTACTCGGACGTCGGGTCTTGGCGCGGCCCGAACACGTTGAAGTAGCGCAGTGAGATCGTCGGGAACCCGAAGGTTCGAGTGAACGCCCTGCAGTACTGCTCCCCGGCGAGCTTCGAGGCCCCGTACGGCGAAACAGGAACCGTCGGGAGCTCTTCGTGCACCGGCAGGGCGTCGATCCCCCCGTACACCGACGACGACGAGGCGTAGATCAATCGCTCGACGCCCGCCTCCCTCGCGGCGTTCAGAAGGGCCACGGTCGACGTGACGTTCGCCTCGTGAGAACGCATGGGATCGCGCGCCGACCGAGCGACCGATGGTATTGCCGCCTCGTGGAAGACGACGGTCACGCCCCGGACGGCCCGGGCGAGCGCAGCCGAGTCCAGCAGACTGGACTCCAGCAGGTCGATGTCGCCGCGAACATCCTCCAGGTTCTCAATGCGCCCCGTCGCGTAGTCGTCGATCACTCTGACGGCGTGCCCCTGCCGCAGCAGGCCTCGCACGAGATGGGAGCCGATGAAACCGGCACCTCCGGTGACCAGGACAGATTCCTCAGCCATGGAACTCCCTCCGTTCGGACGGCTGGTATGCGGACTCTGGATCGGCGTCGCTCAGTCCTCGGCGTAGGAAAGACGGGCCGCGGAGAACGCAATGACCAGGACGGCCACCGCCGCGGCCAAATCCAACAGGTTGATGGCCATCGGGATCTTCGTCGGGAAGCCGAGTGCCTTGCCGATCGACGCTCGGGCCGCGATTCCCAGACCGACGAGCACCACCAGCACGACCCCGATCGTCCGCAGCGTCACCTTCACCGCGACCTCACTGATGAACGCGGAGGCGATCGCCGCGATCCCCAGTAGCGCGTAGACGACATCGAGGGTCGGGGCCGTCATGAGCGCCGTGTGGCCGCCGACCTTCAGGCCGTGACGACCCGAGACGGCGTCCGCCACCGCCAGCACCAGCAAGCCGCCGCCGACGACGAACGCCCAGACCCGAGGTATTCCGGCCCGTCCGTACGTGCCTCGTTCGGATATCCCTGCCATTGCTCCTCCCTACTTCGACTGTCGGCCGCGGTCGATCCGCGGACTGCCGTTCACCAACGATCGATGGCCCGGACGAGCTGGAACGCTTCCGCTGCTCCCGCGCCCACGACCGCCCCCCTGGCGATCGCGAGCGCGCGCAGCGCCTCGATGGATCGCTCATGTGGGAAGGCGCGCATCTGACTCTCGTACGCCGCGGCCGCTTCCAGCTTCGTCTCCAGGAACGCCGAGACGTCCACGTATCCATTGGCGTCGAACGGAGGGCCCACGCCCCACCCCCAGTGGGTCTCCGAGACCGTCTCGTACGCCCAGATCTGCCGAACGAGATGCGCGCGGGCCGGCCGGGCGGCGACCAGCGCCGCCTCCGCCACCTTGCGGTGGTCGACGTGCAGGTCCCCCGGGAACGGCACCAGCAGCACCTCCGGCTCGAGCTCGTCCACCACCTCCTGGATCGCCGCGTTGAGAGCCGCCTGCGGAACCGTGTCCAGGAGAGCCGCCGGAAATCCCTCGAGGAACATCGTCTTGCGCACACCCAGGATCCCGTCGGCACGGACGGCCTCGCCCCGGCCGTCCTCCAACGAGTAGTCGGGGAAGATCGAGGGGTCCGCGTGCGTGACCACCACGACGAAGACGTCGCGCCCCTCCTGGACTCGCCTCGCGATGGTGCCGCCCGGCCCGAGCACCTCGTCATCGGGGTGCGGCGCCACGACCAGGATGGGTCCCCCGCTCACGCCGACGCTCCCAGGAGTGACGCGGTCTCCCGGCCGCAGCACAGGAGCGTGTCGATGATCGACAAGTCCGGGATGAAGCCCACGTCGGGGAACAGCTGCGGGTAGCTCGGATGCTCGAACTCCTGCCAGACAACGCCCACGCCCCGGTCCTCGAACACCTGCAGATCCATGTACCGGCGCCCGCCGGGCCCGGACAGGTACGTGTCCGCTCCCACCGCCACGCACAGGTCCGCCAAGAGCTCGGAACTACTCCCCCCCACGCCGAGCTCCGAGGAGTGCACGATGGGCGTGGTGATCCCCAGGCAGTCCATCACCCAGCGCGTCAGCGCCATGTCGAGCTCCACGAGCTGCTCCCAGGGTCGCTCGATGATCCGGATGAGCTCGTCCGAGTAGGTCTCGAAGTACGGGGCCTTCCCGTAGTTCCAGCGGACGGCATTCGCGTGCTTGCGCTGCCATGGCTCGGTCGGGTTGATCGCGACGTCGCGCAGCAGCTGGTCGGTCTCGTGCAACACGGGGACCGTGAACCACTGCCAACCCTGACTCGACTTGATCTTGTTGCGGTGCTGCAGACCCCGGCGGTGGAACTGCACGCTGTCGAGCGCCACGAGCACGTCCGCCTTGGCGACCTTGTCGAAGAAGCCGAGGTACGGCAGGTATTGAGGTTGATGCACCGCGGCGACGGTCACCGAGGGTCGACCTCCTTCGCCTTGTCGCGAGGTGTATCCAGGATGTCCTTGCGTGTGAACACGACCGGAATCGTGCGAACGAGGATCCGGAGATCGAGCCACAGGCTCCATTCCTCCACGTACGAAACGTCGACCTGCATGCGCTCATCCCAGCTGAGGAGGTGGGGATTGCTCACCTCGACGAGGCTCGTCACACCGGGCCGCATCTCGAGCCGACGGGCCTCGGTCGCCCTCGTCGTCCCGGGAAGGAGCGGGCGAGGACCGACCAAACTCATCTCCCCCCGGAGGACGTTCAGCAACTGTGGAAGCTCGTCCAAGCTCGTCCGCCTGAGAACTCTGCCGGTGGTGGTGACCCGGGCGTCGGACATGGACATGACGGGTCCGCTCCGCTCGGCACCCCGCACCATCGACCGGAACTTCAGGATGGAGAACGTCACTCCCCCACGTCCGGTCCGCTCCTGCCGAAAGAGAGCCGGACCGGGAGAGTCGAGCCTGACCACCAGGGCGACGACTGCCATGACGGGCGACAGCAGCAGCAACAGCACACACGAGACCGCGACGTCGAACCCCCGTTTGACGGCCAGCCGGACACGGCGCGTCATGTTCGGACCCGAGGGGACGGCCGGCGCCTGTCGAGCGGCATCGGGCTCGCCGGGCCGATCACGCGCGCCGGCACCCCCGCTGCCGTCATGCCTGAGGGCACGTCGTCCAGCACCGTCGCGCCGGCACCGATCACGCTCCCGTCGCCGATCGAGACGCCCTGGATCACGTTGGCCCCCATCCCGACGAAGCACTCCGTGCCGAGGGTGACGTTTCCGGCCAGATGGGCGCCGGGGCCGATCCCCGAGAAGGAGCCCACCACGGTGTCGTGACTGACGGTCACGCCGACGTTGAGTGCGACGTGGTCGCCGATCAACGCACCCGGACCCACCACGACGTTGGGGAAGACCATGGCGCCGCGGCCGATCCGCGCCGTGCCCGCCACCAAAGCGGACGGCGAGATCGCCGAGGCGAACCGGACTCCGCGCGCACCGACTCGGGTGGCGAGCGACCGACACACCGAAGGGGTTCCCACGGCGCAGACGGCCTCCGGAGCAGGCTGCCCGGCGCTCTCGAACCATTCCAGGCCCCCGAGGATCGGAACACCGTCGAGCGTCGCCCCGTCCGGCCACGTCGCCTCGTCGACGAAGCCGACCGGCTCGACGTCCAGTCCGATCTGCCTACAGGCCAGCAAGATCTGGAGGACTTCGCGCGCATGGCCGCCCGCCCCGACGACCACTACCCGGCTCGTCGTCACGTGCGAACACCTCGCCGGGCCAGCACCCGTTCGTACTGACGCAGGATCGTGGCCACCACCGTTCGCTCGTCGAAGCGCTCGCAGGCCGTGGCTCGCGCGGCGGCCCCCATCCGGGCTCGCAGATTGGAGTCTCCGGCGAGCCTCAGGATGGCCGACGCCAGCGCGTCGGGATCGCGGACCGGAACCAGGATCCCCTCGACGCCGTCGGTGACGACCTGGCGGCACCCGGGGATGTCGGAAAGAATCATCGGCCGTCCCATCGCCGCGGCCTCGATCGCCGACCGCGGCACCCCCTCCCGCCACGAGGGCAGGACGAAGATGTCGGTCATCGCGAGAATCGAGGGAATGTCGTCGCGCCACCCGAGGAAGAGGACGTCCCCGCTCGCCTCGGCAATCTCGGCTTCGTTGATGCCGTCCGCCTTCGCGGGGTCACGGTCTCCCACCACCACGAATCGGACGGCGGGGCACTGCTCTCGCACGATGCGGGCCGCGCGGAACAACTCGCGGTACCCCTTCTCGCCGACGAGCCGGCCGATCATCCCGACCACCACGGCGTCGCCCTCGATCCCGGCCTCCTTGCGCAGCGACGCGCCCGCGCCGGACCCGACACGGTCTGGGTCGAACCGGCTCAGGTCCGTCCCGTTGCCCAGGAACACCGCCTTCGACGGCGGCACGAGGGCCGTCCGAACGGCGCGCTGCAGATCGGCTCGGCTCTGGTAGAGCTCGACGTCGGAGAACATCGCGGCGAGGCGCTCTGCCCCCATGAACGCCACGCGCTTGGCGATCGGGTCGTCCGGCGTCGCGTCGAATCCGTGCACGGTGTTGGCCACGCACGGGATGCCCACGAGCCTCCCCGCGATCCGCCCCATCACCCCCGGCTTGGCGTTGTGGGTGTGCAGGATGTGAAACCGGTGCCGCCGCAGGATCGCGGTGAGCTCGCGCAGGGCGAGCAGATCCGACCGCGGATCCCACGCCCGGGTCGCGTGGGGCCACGGGACGTGCCGGATGCCCTCCGCCTTCACCAGCGGCACGAAGGGTCCCGGCGCGCTCACCGCCGTCACCTCATATCCGGCGTCCCTCAGCGCCCTGAGCTGCGGCAGGAGCAGGGCGTGGACCGTCAGGTCGATCGTGGCGACATGTGCGACGCGGGTCCCGCTGCTCACGTCCTGCGCCACGGGCCCCGCCGCAGGGCCCTGTACGCAAGCGCTTCCGCGTCGAGCATCCCCCGAACCTTCGCCCGGAAGAAGGTCATGCCGTCGTTGCGAAGAACCGGGGTCCTCCCGAGGCGGTAGGGATCGGTCTTCCCCAGACGGTTGGTCTCCCAGGCGAGCGCTGCCGAGTCGAACACACGACGCGCTGCCCGATCGGCGGCGGGACCCGCGACAGCCCACGGGTAGGCAAAGTGCCGGCAGGCCACCCCCAACCGATCCTCGATGAGGTCCTTGCAACGTCGCATCTCGTCCTCCGCCTCCTGTTCGGACGAGCGGGACAGATCGATGTGACCATGGGTGTGTCCGCCCACCGTCACGAGACCAGAGGCCACGGCTTCTTGGAGCTGCGACCAGGTCAGGCGTGGCAACTCGTCGGCGCGCGGGGGACCCTCCCCCTCGACCAACCCGGTCGCGAGGTACAAGAGCGCGGGAACCCCGTGGCGGACCAGCACCGGAAGCACGTGGTCGTAGAAGTCCCTGTAGCCGTCGTCGACGGTGACGGCGACCCCGACCCGGCCGTCGCCGTCGAGGCCGGCATCCAGCGTCCCCGTGTCCGGCCGGGCCGCCAAGTACGCCATCTGCCGCTCGAACGCCTCCGCCCGCTGGTCGATCTCGCGATCTCCCTGTCCCACACGGTGATAGAGGAGGACGACCAGGTCTCCCGGTCGGACCCGGCCGGGGACGCCGAAGGGCAGCGCCGTCGTCTTGATCGCCTTGCGAGCCACCGAGTCGACGCTCATGCGCTCGCCACCTCCGGGAACCACCTGGGTGAGCTCGACGAGATGACCGACCCTGCCAGCGCCGCCGCCGCGATGGGAAGGGCGGGGAAGTGCAGCAGATAGTCCACGCACGCCTGGATGCCGAGCGCACCCACCGCGGCACCGGCCAGGGCGCAGGTCCGGTCGGCGGTCGGCGAGACTCCGAGTCGGACGAAGACCCACAGGAACAGGGCAAGCGTCAGGAACAGTCCCACCAGGCCCTGCTCGGCTCCCTGCTGCAGAAAGCCGTTGTGCGCCCAGCGCAGGTCGCGGTCGGAGCGAGCCGTTGGGCTCTCGAACTGGAAGCGCCCGGGGCCGACACCGCTCACGGGATGCTCGCCGATCAACGTCATCGCGTCGTGCCAGAGCGCGAGGCGATTGCCGCTGAGCGCAGTGTCCACGGAATCCAGTCCCCTGTCGTGTCGCACCCCAGCCGGCGCCGTCGCCCCGAGCGTGACGGTCAGCAGCAGCGCTGCGACCAACAGCCCGGCGAAGGTCATGAGTCCCGATCGGACGTCGGCAGGCCGGCGTAGGAACAACGCGACCACCGGCAGGAGAAGCAGAGCGTCGGTCGCCCGGGAGTCCGCGACCAGCGTGGCACAGCCGAGGATCGCCGCCCCGATCAACCCCGCGGCGCGACCGGGGCCCGGACGGACCGTCGCCAGCACCAGGGCGGCGATCGTCCCCTGCAAGTACAGCGCCGCGCTTGCGTTCGAGTACTGCAGCGGGCCTCCCAGTGCCTTCCCCGCGATGTTCTGGCGCAGATAGATCGCCGCCAGCAGCACACAGATCCCGCCGATCGCGGCCGGCACGAACCGGGGTTCCGCGACGCCCACGACCCGCCCCGCCGCGAAGGCTGCGCCGGTGGCGACCAGGATCAGCACGACCGGGCCCGGCCGGCCTCCGGCGATCGCGGCGGTCGCGACCGTCCACACGACCGCGGCTCCCAGCAGGCAGGCGCCGACGCGGTCGAGGGTTGCTTCCCGGTCGGCGAGTCGGACCGTCTGCATCACTCCTCCGAGCGAAGCCTGGGAGGAGGCACACAGAGAAGGACGAAGAACAGAGGCAGCAGCTGCGACCGTTCCCGCACGAGGGTGCCGTAGTTGGCGAACACGGAGAACGCGATGAGGAACATGATCGTGTAGGCGAGCGCGACCGCAACGTACGGCTGTCGTCGAACGCTTCGCGCCGCCGCGATGATCCAGCGGAACCTCACCACCGTCAGCACCAGCAGGAACGAGCCCTCCAGCGCGGCAGCCAGTGAAGTGATGCTGTTCGCCTCGAAGAGCAGCGGACGATACAGGACGGTCACGATGTCGATGGGAGCGTGAATGGGGCTGGTGAGGATCGAGGGCTCGAACCCCGAGCCGCCGCCGCCCGTTCGGGCGACCAGCTGATCCACCGCGTGCGTCAACCCACCGCCGACCGTCACGCCCGCCTGAGCGAGGAACGCACTCGCCTTCCTGACGAGCACGAACGCCAGGATGCCGACGAGCGCCAACCCGAGGCCCTTGACGACCGGAGCGAGCTGCCGCAACTCCGACTTCGGCTTGCGCACGAGGAAGCCGACCGCCATCGCCAAGACCAGCATGGCCGCCATGTGCGGCCGCACCAGGCTGGCCAGCCACAGGCCCAACGCGGAAGCCAACAGGCCGCGCCAGGGGCTCCGCGCGAGCGCCACCGCTGCCCCATAGGCGGCAAGCCCGAGGGACAGCATCATCCACGCCTCCTTGCCGATCTCGGACGGCCAGAACAGCAGGGTCGGCATGAAGAACGTGAGGGCCGCGTACTGGCGCCGGCGACCCTCCGGCACCGCGATGACGAAGGCGCGGTAGAAGAAGAACAGCCCCCAGAAGCCAAGCCACGAGAACACCAGGAAGCCGCCGAGCTTCGACGGACCGATGATCGTCAGCACCGCGGCCGAGATCAGGTAGGTGAAGGTCGAGCTGCCCGTGAACGTGTGCAGGTTCAGGTGGAAGACCCCAGCCCGGAATTGTTCCGAAAGGGCGAGCCCCTTGCCGTAGTACCCGGCCGCATCCGCTACCCCGTGGTAGTAGACGAAGTCGATGTAATAGCGGACGAGGGAAGCCACCAGCTTGACGAGGAGCGCGCCGACGAGGATCCAGAAGAGCGTGCGATCACCCTCGCGCCGCGCCTCCCTCGCCAGTGCGGGGAGTGAGATCGCCACCAGAACGGGAGCGATGAGACACGCGATGAAGAAGTTGTACGAGCCGAGGCCCGCGAGCCACATCAGGCCCGCCACGTACAGCGCGGTCAAGACCAGCCCGGCGACGAGAATGCCTCGCTGGCTCACGACCTGACGTTCTCGCTCGACGATCACCTCGAACCCCCGGTTTCCTGCCGGCCCGCGACGACGAGCCTCCGGCCCACGCGACGCCGGTGTCGACTCCTGCGGAGCCACCGCACCCGGCTTCGAAGGCTCGGCCCGAGCGTGCGGAGGCCGTATCCACCCACCCGCTTCCAGGCGCCGGCGCGACGACGCATCGTGGGCTTGGCAGTCACTTCGTAGCCGAAGGCCACGAGTTCCCGGCCCGCGATCGCCTCGAACTCAGCGGCCTCCGCGGGTCGCATGTCCTGCCGCCAGTTCCGCAGCCCTCGCGTCGGCGGAAGCGCGAGTCGCTGGTGTCGTGAGCGCCGAGCTTCCGGAACGGCCTCGATGGCTCGCGCATCGTGACCCAGCACGGACGAGTCGAAGGGCACCGACAGCGACTCGAGGAGCCTCCGCAGGGTGGTCTCCGGGTCCAAGATCAGATCCTCGTACCGGAGCTCCACATAGCGTCCGGGTACCATCGCACGTCCGGCCTCCCTGGCGCTCCTCACCGAGCGCTTCCACAGGGGCGCCGTCGCCGCGGCGTGGCGCATGTACGGGTTCAGGTCCAGCATCGACAGGGCCACGTCTCTCCCGTCACGAACCAGATGCACGAAGCTGGCTTTCGAAAACAGCCGGCCCAGAAGCTCCATGTGCCACACGTACTCGGGCGTCTTGTCCGCCCATACCGGCTTCCCCTTTGCCTGCGCGTATTCGCGATACAGCAGCTCGATCGCGGCCTCCAACGTCGGCGGTCCCGCCGCGGTCAGCCTGTCTCGCACACGCTCGATCGGAATCCCCCAGTCCCTGAATCTGCGGTCGCGAGCAAGATCCTCGAGAAGCGCCTCGGGACGTTGGACGCGGCCCCCCGCTCCATAACGACGACGCCGTCGCCAGAGTGTCGGGATGAAGTGCGACTCCGGGGGGATGGCGATCAGCGGGTGCCGATCCAGCGTCACTCGCAACAACGTCGTTCCCGATCGCGACGCGCCCACGATGAAGAACGGGCCCGGCCGATTCCCGTCGACGTCCGTGGGAGCCTCGGCCGGTACGTCGGAAGCCTTGGCCATCCCGCCGGCACCCGGCGACTCACCCAGCCGAGCCGTCACACGATCCTCCGAAGCGAGTCGATATCATGTCCCTTCCCTGTCGCCAGGATGGGATCGATGCGCACCCCAATGACTGAGCCCGTTCCCTTCGTGGTTGCGACGATCCTGACCTTTCGGCGAACAGATCTACTCCTTCGCACCGTGCAAGCCGTGCGCTCCCAGACACGGCCCCCCGATCTCGTCCTGGTCGTCGACAACGACCACCTTGCGAGGGAGCTTCTGGAACCGACGCCGGACGTTCAGCTTGTCGAAACAGGAGCCAATCTCGGACCGGCAGGCGGGTACGCGCTTGGATTCGAACTCGCGCTCGACCAGCACGCCACCAAGGTGTGGGTGGTCGACGACGACGTGGCCCCCGATCCCGATTGCCTCGAACGGCTGCTTGCGGCGTCCGGCGGCGCCGACGTCCTCATTCCTCTCCAGACCGATCCGCACGGGTTCCACGGACACCTCCCATCCTGGTGCGGGCCGCTGTTCGATGCCGTGGTGGTGCGCACGATCGGAGTACCTCGGGCGGATCTGTTCTTCTGGGCAGAGGACACCGAGTACTTCTGGCGCGCCCGAGCGGCCGGCTTTCCGGTGCGGCCCGTGCCCGAGGCGTCGGTCTATCACTTCAACGACGAGGACCACGCCCGCGGGGCCGAGCGGGACTGGCGCCTCTACTACGAGGTCCGCAACTCCCTGTACGTCAAGACGCGCCTGATGCCGCTGACGGCCAAGCGAACGCTCCGGACGTACTCCGGCGTCCTGCGGAAGCTGGCCGCGATCGTCTTCCTGGAGTCGGGCAAGCGCCGCTCGATTGCCCTCTGGTGCCGAGGCTGCTGGGACTACCTTCGGGGTCGTCTCGGCAAGGTCGTCGCCCCCGAGGACTGGCCCCGCCCCAGGTCGTGACGATCTCCAGAGCCGGGCCGCCCGTCGTCGCCCGGGCCCGCCCTACGTCTTGTTGCCGGAGGTCACGATGCCGACGGAGTGCCCTCTCTTGAGCCGGACCACGTTGTGCGGACGCAGCCCAATGACCGTGTTCGAGACGACCTGCACGTTGCGGCACGACGACAGGAACACGAGGAAGCGGTTGCCCGGGCCGATGGGCTCCTGGTTGCGGGCGATGACGACATCGGCCGCGTTGCTCAGCATGACCATGGCCGGAGAGACCATGGGCTTCGCGGCCACATTGCCGACGAACTTCACGCCCGCAACCGGGGTACCCGTGTAGCTCGTAAAGCCGGACAGGAGGGTTCCACCGGTCACCTTGTTGTCCTCGACCAGGATGTTCGAGATCGCGCCGTGGCCGTGGAACTGCACGAAGTAGTAGCCGCCGCAGCGTCCGCTCCCGCACCCGCGCTGGCCGAACAGGTTGTGGATGATGCTGATGTCGGTGGCACCCCACCGCTTGTACAGCTCACCCGAGATGAAGTCGTGGCCCACCACCACGAAGACGTTGTCCTGGATGGTCACGTCGTGTGCGTCGTCCGGGCCGACGCCCTCGCGGCCGGAGCCGTAGTCGATGTTGCCCTGCACCAGCACGTGATAGGTGGCCC
This sequence comes from Actinomycetota bacterium, assembly GCA_035623615.1. Classification (GTDB taxonomy): domain Bacteria; phylum Actinomycetota; class UBA4738; order UBA4738; family UBA4738; genus DASPTB01. The sequence goes on along the minus strand of DASPTB010000313.1, from coordinate 1,865 downwards.
TGAAGCACCCAGCGTGGCACAGGCTCATCCCGAGCTTGATCCCGTCCCCGTAGACGTTCCTGATCGTGTTGTCGGCGATGATGCTCGGCGGTCCGGCCGGGCAGACGGCGGGGTCGCCGACGCCCAGGTATGCGACCCCGTGCTCTCCGTAGAGGTGCGAGTCCCAGTGTCCGGCGACCGGGTCCCGGCCGACGAGATGAAACGACAGGACGTCGATTCCGCATCCACGGTGGATCCCGACGACGGGGTCGGTCGTGGTGGTCGTCGCCCGGATCGTCGACCCGTTCCCTCGGAGCACGATCCACCGCCGGTCCGTGAGACTGATCCCCGACGCCATCGCATAGCAACCGCCGCGCGGGAAGGCCACGATGGAGGGGCGGTAGGGCGTGCCGTCCGGAACCTTCGCGAGCCAGGCCTCGAGTGGCTGCGTGACGTCCGCCCCGCACGAGCTGTTGATCGACAGCGGCACCTGATGCACCACTCCGTGCGTCATGACCGCGGGGCTCGAGGCAGCCCACGAGGCGGCGGCGGCCGGCGGCGGGGCGCTGGCCCCCGGGACCCGAGACGGCGTTCCCTGCCCGGTCTGATGAGGATGGGTGGCCGATGGGGTGCTGGCCCCGTGCTTCCTACCGCCTTGGTGCTGAGATCCGCCTTTCCCCTTCACATGGACCGGGCTCGCCGCGTGAACCGCCTTGTGCGTCGAGAGGGTTGCGACCGCCCCTCGGCCAACGTCCACCGCCACGGCCAGGACGACCACGACGAGGGCGAGCCCAAGGACCGGGTGGTGAGTGAACCATTCGCGGAAAGATCCATCGCCTGAAGTCATGGTGTCCTCATCGACCGGGAGGGGTGCGCGAGCCTCGTCCCCGAGCGGCCGATTTCCTCGTTCCCCGTTGAGCCGGGGCCTCACAGCGACCGGAGTAGGCCCTCCGCCCCTTGACAGGCGCGGGAAGGCCGTTGACCCGCTAGAACACCTCCAGGTCGCCCAGCGTAAACGCCCAAGACCCCATTTGCAGGGGATCCGGGCGCAACCCCTCTCGCAGGGGTCGTGCGGCGAGCGTGATGCCCCCCGGCGCCCTCACGAATCCGGATCTCAGGGCGGCCCGCCTCTGGGCCGAGCCCGAGGGAAACAGGCAGCTGAGATGGTCGGCCACGGCCGACCGCCGGATGCGCCTCAGCAGCGAACGCCCTGCGGCGGCGTCACCAGGCCGGACGATCAAGTCCGCCACCGACGCCTCCCACAGGCCGCCACGAGGGCGCACCCGGAAGAATGCAATCCCGACCAATCGGCCGTCTCGATGCTCGGTCACCGCCCGGTAGTCGAGCAGGGGTGCGTCCCCGTATCGCCACCGCAGATAGGCTGGATCCCGCCGGGTGCTCAGTCGGTCTTCGGTTGCCCGATCCGCGAGCAGCTCCTCGATGGCAGCGGCCTCGGCCCGTGTCACCTCCGCCGCGGAACGAGCGGAGACCGGCCGATGCGGCGCGGGGGGCGACGCTCCTCGACGACCGCGGCCCAGGCTCGCCGCAAGAGCCGCGGGCCGGATCACCCGCACCAGAACGGGGACCCGTCCGACCTCCTGCCAACCCATCTTCAAGTAGCCGGCGAGACTCTTCGCGTTGGGGGTGTTGAAAACGAGGTCCGCCTCGTCGTGCAGAACCTCCAGGGCTGCTCGGGTGAGCGCCGTGAACACGCCGTGTCCCTGGTACGCGGGATCGGTTGCGGTGTCGACGGCACTGACTGCCGCAACTGGGGCGCCCGACGCCGTGAACCCCCAGCGCATGAACGCCCGGAGGCCCGCGATCCTCCCCTCGTGCTCCGCGACCAGCATCAGAGACCGGCCGAACGGATTGGCGAGATGCTTCCA
>DASPTB010000312.1:0-29904 GCA_035623615.1 Actinomycetota bacterium | reverse complement strand
TCTTGACGGAGGACACCTTCATCCCGGCCGAGCGCTCTGGGCGCACGAGTGCGGCGGCCACGAGCAGGCCCGCGACGGCGTCGGCGGGCTCGGAGGGCGGCGGGGCGAACTCCGAGACCACCTCGGCCTCCGGCTCGGAAGCAGTGGAGGCGGACGGGGCCGGCCCCGAGAACACGTCCTGCGGCGCCCACTTCGGCACCTCGGTCGGGAGCGGAACGTCGGCGTACTCGGGGGCGGGCGGCTCCTCGGGCGGCGGCGGGAGCACCGCCTCGGGGGCGTCGGACTGAGGGGCTTCGGGCTCGGGCACGTCGGCCGGAGCGCTCTCCGGCGCGGCGGCCGGCACGTCGGCCGACGGCGCTTCCTCAGACGGATCCGGCTCGGGCTCTGGCTCGAACATTCGCTCTAGCTCCTTGGTATCCCGCGGCGCAGCGCGCCGACAGGTGGCGCGTTTCGCGTCTCCACAGAAGCTTCGACACGTTTGAACGGAAGCCTTAACCCGACTCGCTCGGCCGCGACGGGACCTAGAGCCCGATCTCCGCCGCGACCTCCTGGACGCCCTCGATGGCCAGGCCGATGAACTCATCCAGACTGAGTTCCAGGTTCGTCTCGGCCTCGTGGACCTCGTCGCGGTTCACACCGGGGGCGAACGCCTTCTCCTTGAGCTTCTTCTTGACGGAGGACACCTTCATCCCGGCCGAGCGCTCTGGGCGCACGAGTGCAGCGGCCACGAGCAGGCCCGCGACGGCGTCGGCGGCAACGATCCCCCGGCTCATGCGATCGGTCTGGTACTCGGGATGGGCGTGCGCGAGCACGCCGTTGACGACGACCTCGTCGACCCCGGCCTCGCGGAGCCACTCGGCCGCGAGGCGCGCGTGGCGCTCAGGGTCATCCGCCGTCTCGTCCTGGTCGAGGTCGTGGAAGAGCCCCGTCAGCGCCCACGTCTCCTCGTCCTCGCCGAAGTGGCGACCGAGCCGGCGCATCACGCCTTCCACGCTGACGAGGTGCCGGTAGGTGATGTCCTTTCGCACCTTCGACTTGGCGAACGACCGCGCCTCGGTTGTGTCCACCCGCCCTCCTAGGGAACTCGATATGGAACGCTCGTGAGGATCACCCGCTCCTCGAACAGGAGCAGGCGCTTGACGAACAGGCCGCGCTGGCCGTGCAGGGGCTGCTGCCACCAGTGCCGGACGACGACCTCGGGCACGACGACCGCCGCGACCGCGTCGGGCCGGGCCGTGGTCCTGCGGATCTCCTCCAAGATCGGTACCCCCATCTCCCGGAACGGCGCGTCGACGATGTCGAGCTCCACGGGGATGCGGTGCTCGACCCACGCCCGTGTGATCGGCTCGACCTCGGACGGGTCCAGTGCCACGAACAGCGCGCGCGTCTCGGCCGCCCGCAACGACTGCGCGTAGTTGATCGCCTGGACGGTTCCGTCGTGCACGGCCGAGACGAGAACGATCGCCTCGGTCCACTGCGGGATCAGCGGCCGCTGCTCGTCGGCGACGCCAGAGGTCTCCCTGAGCACCGGGACGTCGGTCACCACGATCTGCGGCTCGGTCAGCAACCGCACCTTCAGCAGGATGTACGCCCGGCGCCTGCGCAGGGTCGCCAACAGCGAGCGCTTGACCAGCAGCTCGGGGAGCACCAGCGTCACGAAGTCCCCCGGCTCGCGTGGGATCGCGCGTAGGTAGTCGACGACGGCGCTCACGGCGTGCCTCCCGGGCGAGACCATCTCCAGGGGAACGTCGGAGCCGCAGAAGCGGGGCCATTCCACTCCCACCCCCGCGCCGTCCTCGCCGACGTGGATGGCGCGAAAATCGTTGCCCTGGAATGATCGAACGTAACCGATCGCCTCCGCCGTCGCGGAGTTGAGGTCCTCGACGAGGACGACGACGATGTTGCTCCCGGTCTCGTCGACGCCGACGCGGCCGAGTCGGACCTGGCGGGAGACGTACTCGTAGTGACGGCGGATGGACTCGAACAGGCCCACCAGGATCGGGATCGCGAGGATCACGATCCACGCCCCCTCGAGGAACTTCGTGTAGACGACGATCGCGAGCACGATCGCGGTCGCGACCGCGCCCGCGGCGTTGATGGCGAGGCGCCAGTGCCAGCCCTGCGCCTTCTCACCCCCCGCGCGCGCGGCCCGCCGCCAGTACCGCACCATACCAGTCTGGCTCAGCGTGAACGCGGTGAACACGCCGACGACGTACAGCTGCAGCAGACGATCGACGTTCGCCTGGAAGATCCACACGAGCAGGATCGCCCCACCGGCCAGCACGACCATCCCGTTGGAGTAGACGAGGCGGTCGCCGAGGTTCTCGAACTGGCGGGGGATGAAGCGGTCGCGCGCCAGGAGCGCCGACAGGCGCGGGAAACCCTGGAACGAGGTGTTCGCCGCCAGGATCAGGATCGCGAAGGTCGAGATCTGGATCAACCAGAAGAAGAACCCCCCGCCGAACATCGCCCTCGCGATCTCGGAGACGACCGACACGGTCTTGCTCGGCACGGCGCCGGTTCCCTTCGCGAGGTACGCGATGCCCATGATCAGGATCACTGCGATGAAGCCGAGCAGCGTGAGGGTCTGGGCGGCGTTTCGACCCTGCGGCCGCCGGAACGCGCTCACGCCGTTGGAGATCGCCTCGGTGCCGGTGAGCGCCGACGATCCCGACGAGAACGAGTGCAGGATGACGAAGATGCCGATCGCCGCCGCCGTTCCCGGAGGCACGGGATCGGGCACGTTCGTCACGTGGGGGCAGCCGCCGACGCAGCGCGCGAACCCGACCACGATCAGGAGCCCCATGGAGAAGATGAAAAGATACGTCGGCGTCGCGAACGCGATCCCCGACTCCCGCACGCCGCGAAGGTTCACGACCGTCAGCAGGACGATGCAGACGATCGAGATCGGGACCTTCCAGGAGTTGAGCGAGCCGTTCATCGCCGAGGACACGGCGAGCACGCCCGAGGAGACCGAGACCGCCACCGTCAGGATGTAGTCGGCGAGGAGCGCCGCGGCCGCGATCAGGCCGAACACCGTGGCGAGGTTCTGGCTGCTCACCACGTACGAGCCGGCCGAGGTCGGGTACGCGCGAACCACCTGCCGGTACGAGGTCACGACGATGGCCATCACCCCCGCGACGGCGAGGTTGATCGGCAGGATGTAGGCGCCGACGTTGGGCGACGCCTGCCACAGGATCAACAGGCTCGCCTCGACCGAGTAGGCGACCGATGACAGCGCGTCCGAGGTGAAGATGGGAAGCGCCAGGACCTTCGGAAGGAGCGTGTGCTCCATGTGGCCGCTCGTCATCCGCCGGCCGACGAAGATCCGCTTGACGACGTCGGTGGGGTGGGGGTCGCGGTGGCTGACGGCCATCCGCGGATTCTAGCCCGCCCCTTTCCGCGTTCCGAGACCGCGGCGGCACCGGAGACTGTTCTCCCGGGGGCGGCGGCGCGCTAGGCTTGCGCCCGTGCACATCGTGATCATGGGCTGCGGGCGCGTAGGCGCCGCGACCACCGTTGCCCTGGCGAAGCGGGGCCACTCGGTGGCGATCATCGACAAGCGCCCGGAGGCCTTCGAGAAGTTCCCACCGGGGTTCTCCGCGCGCACGATCGTCGGTCCCGGCTTCGACCGGACGGTCCTCGAGGAGGCCGGGATCCGGGAAGCCGGCGGTTTCGTCGCGGTCTCGAACGGCGACAACTCGAACATCGTGTCAGCCCGGATCGCCCGCGAGCACTATCACGTTCCCAAGGTCGTCGCCCGTATCTACGATCCCCGACGGGCCGAGATCTACGAGAAGCTGAGCATCCCGACGATCGCATCTGTCCGCTGGGCCGCGTCGCAGATCCAGTTCCTGCTCTTCCATGGGATGGAGGAGATGCACGAGAGCCTCGCGGGCGGCTCGCTGCTGCACTTCGCGGTCGAGGCGCCGCAGCACCTGGTCGGCCACAAGGCGAGCTCGCTCGAGGTCGAAGGACAGATCGACGTCATCGGCATCGAGCGCGGCGGCACCGGCTTCATCCCCGTCGACGCCAGCACGTTCCAGCAGGATGACGTCGTCCACTTCATGGTGACGAAGGACGCGATGGAGAAGCTCGACGATCTCCTGCAGCACCCCGGGGAGGACGGCTGATGCGCGCCCCGTCGGGAGGTCGTTGGTGAACGTCGTCATCACGGGTGCGGGAAATGTGGGGCGCCACCTGGCGATCGACCTCAGCGACCGGGGCCACGAGGTCACGCTGATCGAGCAGGACCGGACGGCCGTCGACCGAGCGCGCAAGGAGCTCCCCGAGGCGATCACGGTCATCCACGGCGACGCGTGCGAACCGTACGTCCTCGACGAGGCGCATCTCGACCGAGCCGAGGTGATCGTCGCGTCGACAGGCGACGACGAGGACAACCTGGTGACCTCGCTGCTCGCCAAGCAGGAGTTCGCGGTGCCGCGCGTGGTTGCCCGTGTGAACCACCCCAACAACGAGTGGATGTTCACCGAGCAGTGGGGCGTGGACGCGGCCGTCAGCCCGCCGCACATCCTGACGGCGCTCGTGGAAGAAGCCGTCACGGTCGGCGACGTCGTCCGGCTGCTGAAGCTCGAGCGCGGCCAGGTCACCCTGGTCGAGCTGACGCTCCGCGAGGACTCAGCAGTGGTCGGGCGGCCCATGTACGAGCTGCGGCTCCCCGTGGACTCGAGCGTGGTGGCGATCGTGCGCGAAGGCCACGTCGTCATCCCCCAGCCCGAGTCGGTGTTCGCCCCCGGCGACGAGATCATCGCCATCGCGACTCCCGACGCGGAGGACGAGCTCCGGGCGGCCCTGGAATAACCCCCCTTTGACTCCGGCAAAGGCCTCCCCGCCCACGGGGCTTTCCGCCTATGGCGGCTCCCTTTCATCCTGCTTGTCTTGGAGGTGGAGGCAGCGATGCCAGTCGTGACGGTCCACAAGCGGGCAGCGGTCGGCCCGGGGGAGCCGGTTGCGCCTTCGTCGCGGCCGTCGCGGCCGTCGCGGCCGAACCGTCCCGCCCCCGTGGGTCCCGCGCCGAGCGTGCGACCCGCGGACGGCGCTCGTCTCCTCCCGCGGCGAAGCTCCGCGCAGGAGATCGTGAAGCGACTCCTCGTCGGCCGGCCGATGGCCAGCCACCGCTTCGAGCACACCCTGTTGCCGAAGTTCCTGGCATTGCCGGTCTTCTCGGCCGACGCGATCTCCTCGGTCGCCTACTCGGTCGAGGCGAGCATGGTCGTGCTGGTCGGCGCCGGCATCGCCGCATTCAGCCTCGTGCTGCCGATCCAGGCCGCCGTCGCCCTGCTGATGCTCCTCGTCGTGATCTCGTACCGCCAGACCGTTCACGCGTACCCCAGCGGCGGGGGTTCCTACATCGTCAGCAAGGACAACCTCGGCACGAACGCGGGACTGGTCGCCGCGGCCGCGCTGCTCTGTGACTACGTCTTGACCGTCGCGGTCTCAGTGTCCTCGGGCGTCCTCGCGATCGTCTCTGCGTTCCCATCGCTCCTTCCCTACCGCGTCGAGATCTCGCTGCTGTTCGTCGCGTTCATCGCGCTCGCCAACCTGCGCGGTGTGCGTGAGTCCGGGTGGTTGTTCGCGCTGCCCACCTACGGGTTCCTCGCGTCGGCAGGGATCCTGGTCGTCGTCGGCTTGATCAAGAGCGTGCACGGCCTGCCGCCCGCCGTCGTCCCCGCGCCGATCCCGGCGGGCACTGCCGTGCTGGGCGTGGCGCTCGTGCTGCACGCCTTCTCGTCGGGCGCGTCGGCGCTGACGGGGGTCGAGGCGATCTCCAACGGGATCCGGGCGTTCAAGCGCCCGCAGGCGAGGAACGCGGCTGCCACTCTGGGCATGCTCGGCGTGATCGGAGCCACGCTCGTCATGTCGTTCGCCTTTCTGGCGATGAGGACACATGCACGCCCGAGCACCCAGGTCTCGGTCGTGTCGGAGATCGCGAGGTCGGTCTTCCCCGGTGCGAACGGGTCCGGCGGCGCGATGTTCTACGTCGTTCAGATCTTCACGTTCGCCGTCCTGATCCTCGCGGCGAACACGTCCTTCCAGGACTTCCCTCGGCTGTCCTCCATCCTCGCGCACGACAGGTTCATGCCCAGGCAGTTCGAGAACCTCGGCGACCGCCTCGTGTTCTCGAACGGCGTCATCGGCCTCGCCGTCCTCGCATCGGCGCTCATCTGGGTGTTTCAGGCCGACGTGGACCGGTTGATCCAGCTGTACGTGGTGGGCGTGTTCACCGCGTTCACGCTCTCCCAGGCCGGGATGGTCCGGCACTGGCGCCGGATCTCGCGGACCGGTGGACCGCAGGCAGCCGGATGGCGGCACCGGGCGCTCATCAACGGCGTCGGCGCGCTCGCCACGGGCATCGTCACCGCGGTGGTCGTCGCCACGAAGTTCGAGCACGGCGCGTGGATCGTCATCGCAGCAGTCCCGCTGGTGGTGCTCGGGTTCCGAGCCGTTCACCGACACTACGAGCAGGTGGCCCGCCTGCTGGCGTCCCGGCGCGTCCGAATCGACACCGTCCCGGCCAACCAGGTGCTGCTGTGGGTGGACTCGCTCGACGCCGCCACGTCGGAGGCCGTTCGCTACGTCCGGTCGTTCTCAGGCGATCGGTTCCGGCCAGTGCACGCGAGGAAACCCTCCGAGCCACCCGACCTCGAGGCCCAGTGGGCCGTCTTCTCTCGCGCCGCGACACCGCTGGAGCTCCTGCCCTCGGACGCCTCCGGTCGGGTCGACGCGTTCGTGAGCTTGGTCCGGTCGCTCGAGGAAGACCCGGACGGCTTCGTCACCGTGGTGATCCCCGAACTGTTCCCGAGGCGCTCGGTGACGGCCGCCCTTCGCGGGTCCTCTTCCTTCTCGCTCAAGCTCCAGCTCTTGTCCGAGCCCGGCGTCGTCGTCACCGACGTCCCCGTCCTGTCCGAGGCCTCGGCGAGCGGCCGCGTCCTCCGGCCGCCGCTGGTCCCCAATCGCATCGAGGCCATCGTGTTCATCTCCTCGGTGGACGCCGTGAGCGCGAGGGCGGTGAGCTACGCGCGTTCGCTCAAGGCACACGATCTCCGGGCGATCTTCATCGCGAGCGACCCGGCGATGGCGAGCGAAGTGATGGACGCGTGGCTGGAGGCCCGGATCCCGGTGCAGCTCGACATCCTGGAAGCGCCGTTTCGCGACCTGCGAACGCCGATCCTGGACGAGGTCCGGCGCGTGACGTCCCGCGAGGACTCGATCGCTGCCGTCGTCCTCCCCGAGCTGCTCATCTCCAAGCGGCGGCACCTGTTGCTGCACAACCAGCGGGCGCTGTTCATCAAGCACCTGCTGCTGTTCGAGCCGCGCGTGGTGCTGTCGAGCGTCCCCACCCGGATGGAGCAGCTGGCCGCGCCCGATCCGCTTTCGCTGCGAGAGATAATCCCCGCATGAGCGGCGCGACCCCCGACCCCACGGGCGAGACCGGGACCGAGTCGGTCGAGGCACTCGCCGGCCACGCGGTCGTCCAGCCGACCCAGCAGACGTACTGGACGCCGACCCTGGCCCGCGACGCCAAGCGGGCATCGCTGCGTGTGTACCTGGGCGCGGCGCCGGGCGTCGGCAAGACGTACGCAATGCTGTCCGAGGGCCAGCGCCGGCGGGGCCGCGGGACCGACGTCCTCGTCGGGCTCGTCCAGACCTACGGACGGCCGCACACGGCGCAGATGCTCGAAGGGCTCGAGGTCGCCCCGCCCAAGGAGATCGAGTACCGCGGCGCGTTCTTCGAGGAGATGGACACCGCCGCCATCGTCGCCCGCAAGCCCGAGGTCGTTCTGGTCGACGAACTGGCGCACACCAATATCCCCGGGAGCCTCCGGGCGAAGCGATGGGAGGACGTCCTCGACCTCCTCGCCGAGGGCATTCCCGTGATCACCACGGTCAACGTCCAGCACCTGGAGAGCCTGAACGACGTCATCGCGGCGATCACGGGCATCCGGCAGCAAGAGACCGTTCCCGACTGGGTGCTCGATCTCGCCGATCAGGTGGAGCTCGTCGACATGTCGCCCCACGCCCTGCAGCGGCGGATGCACCACGGCAACGTCTACCCCGACCCGCGCAAGGCCGAGCTCGCACTCCGGCGGTTCTTCACCACGGAGAATCTCACCGCGCTCCGCGAGCTCGCGCTCATGCGCGTGGCGAACATGGTCGACGAGGAGCTGCTGGCGCGCTGGTCCAAGGGCCACGTGCCCGAGACGCGCGAGCGCGTGCTCGTCTGCGTGAGCCGGCCCGGATTCTCGGAGGACCTGATTCGCCGCGGCGCGCGGATCGCCCAGCGAGCGCGCGGCGACCTGCTGGTGCTGCACGCCCGCACCGAGGAGGAGCCCGCCGATCCTGCCTGGCTGAAGGAGATCGAACAGCTCACCCAGGACCTCGGGGGCGAGTTCGCCGTCGTCGACGCCGATTCCTCCGTCGACGGGGCGCTCTCGTACGCCTACGAGCAGCATGTCACGCAGATCGTCGCCGGCGAGCCGCTTCGGTCGCGATGGCAGGAGCTCATCCGCGGATCGTTCGTCAACCGGTTGATCCGCAGGGCGTCCGGCATCGACATCCACGTGATCTCACGGCGCGTGCAATGAGCTCGAACGGCGGCGCGGTACACGATCGCGACCACGCGCAGCTTCGGCTGGGGCGCTACGGAATCCCCGGATGGCGCCGCGAAGCGCTTCGCACGACGCTCTGGATCGTGCCGACGATCATGGTGGTGCTGGCGGTGGGGCTGTTCGCCGTCACCTACGCCCTCGACATCGCGGCCGCCCATGGGCATCTCACCTTCCCGGGCTGGGTCAGCGCCGGGAGCGCGGATGCCGCCCGGCAGATCCTGATCGCAATCGCGGCGGCGATCATCACCGTCGTCGGCCTTGTCTTCTCCATCACCATCCTGGCGCTCCAACTTGCCTCGCAGCAGTTCGGCCCCCGCATGCTGCGCAACTTCATCCGCGATCTGGGGACGCAGATCAGCCTGGGGACGTTCGTCGGGACGTTCGTCTACTCCATGCTCACGCTCGGGTCCATCGGGCACCTCTCGCCGACGTTCGTGCCCCACCTCTCGGTGACCATCGCGCTCGGCCTGATGATCGTCGACCTGGGGGTCCTCATCTACTTCATTCACCACGTCGCGACGTCGATCCAGCTGACCTCCGTGGTCGCGGGAATCGCGCGGGATTTCCGGCGAACGCTCGCGACCCTGCACCAGGAGGCGGCCGCCACGGGTTCGGAGACTCGGGGCGCGGGATCCGAGGCCCTCCTGGTCGAGGCCCGCCTCGAGCGGGAGGGCGCGTCCGTCCCCGCGAGGACGGGCGGCTTCCTCCAGGCCGCCGGGCACGGGCGCCTGGTCGACATCGCGGCGTCCTGCGACGCCGTGATCCTGCTGCTGCGCCGTCCCGGCCAGTTCCTCGCCGCGGGGCAGCCGCTCGCCGTGGTGTGGCCGGCCGCAGCGGCACCGGAGATCTCCCGGGCGCTCACGCGGGCGCACATCATCGGCCCCAACCGCACGTTGACGCAGGACCTCGGGTTCGCCGTGGACCAGCTGGTCGAGGTCGCCATCCGCGCGCTGTCCCCCGCGGTGAACGACACGTTCACCGCCCTCAACTGCATCGACTGGCTGGGGGACTGCCTGTGCCGGGTCGCCGGTCAGCCGCTTCCCGCGGGCATCTACCGGGGACGCGACGGGACGATCCGGGTCATCGACCGCCCCATCACGTTCGAGCGGCTGGTGAAGGCGGCGTTCGACAAGATCCGCCAGGCGGGGCGGGGCATGCCGGCGGTCCTCATTCGGCAGCTCCAGAACCTCGAGAAGATCGCGATGGCGCTGCGCGACGACACGGAGGACGCCGCGATCATCGTCCGCCACGCCAAGATGATCCTGCGGGTGAGCGAGGAGTCGGTTCCCGAGGCGCTCGACCGCGAGGGCGTGCAAGCCGCCTACGAGGCGCTCGTGGCGCGACTCGAGAAGCCCGGGCCGGTCGCCGTGGAGGCCGAGGAGCTCGCGCCGCCGGTCGCGGAGTCCTGAGCGAAGGCACGGCGAATCGTGCCCTCGATGGTTCTGCGCTCGATTCCGGACGCGAAGACGGCCACGCTGTCGTGCGGGAGGAGGTGCCGCGGCACATCCTGCACGTCGGGCACGAGCACCGCGTCGAGGCCGCCGTGGGTCTCGGCCACCATCGCGATGGCTGCAGCGACGGACGTCTGCTGCTCCTCCGTGATGGGAAATCCGAGGCTCAGGATCACGAGCTCACCTTCCAGCCCGGCTGCCCGCTCGATGAAGCCGATGACGTCCTCGAGCGGGCCGGAGCCCAGGACGAGCACCGTCCGGGGCGCGGGGGCGACCGAACTCACTTCTGTGAGAGCTGCTGCAACGCCAGGTTGAGCTCGAGGACGTTGACGCGCGGCTCGCCGAGGAACCCCAGCGTCCGCCCCGCCGTGTTCTCGTCGATGAGCTTCATGACCTCGCTCAGCGGGATGCTTCTCGTCGCGGCGATCCTCGGCGCCTGGAACCTCGCGGCCGCCGGCGAGATCTGCGGGTCCAGCCCGCTCGCCGATGCCGTGAGCAGGTCGACGGGAATCTGCGCCGTCGTGAGTCCGGGGTGATAGGGACCTTCGATCGCCTTGATCGCCTTGGCCCGCTGCTCGATGTCGGACGCGAGCGTCTTCGATAGTGGCCCGAGGTTCGAGCCCTGGGTCGTCGTTGCGTCGTAGTCGATGACGGAGGGGCGGCCGTAGAACCACTGTGGACCCTTCCATTCCTGCCCGATGAACGCGCTGCCGACCGGGCGTCCGTTCGCCGAGACGACCGAGCCGTCGGCCTTCGAGCGGAACGCCACCTGCGCGAACCCGGTCATCACGAGCGGGTACACGAGGCCGCACAGCACCGCCAAGACGATGGTGAACAAGATGGCGCGGACCAGGTTCCTGATCATGACGGGAAGTGGAACAGCGCGAGGATGAGGTCGATTGCCTTGATGCCGATGAAGGGCACGATGATGCCTCCCAATCCGTAGATGAGAAGGTTGCGCCGAAGCAGCGCCTCGGCACCCACCGCGCGGAAACGCACGCCACGGAGGGCGAGCGGGATGAGCGCCACGATGATGAGCGCGTTGAAGATGACGGCCGACAGGATGGCCGACTCGGGCGTGCGAAGGTGCATGACGTTGAGTGCGTTCAGCACGGAGTAGGTGCCGGCGAACATCGCCGGAATGATGGCGAAGTACTTCGCGACGTCGTTCGCGATGGAGAAGGTCGTGAGTGATCCCCGTGTGATCAGCAGCTGCTTGCCGATCTCGACGATGTCCATGAGCTTCGTGGGATTGGAGTCGAGGTCGACCATGTTGCCGGCCTCCTTGGCCGCGGTCGTCCCCGTGTTCATGGCGACGCCGACGTCGGCCTGGGCGAGCGCGGGGGCGTCATTGGTGCCGTCCCCCGTCATCGCGACGAGGATGCCGCCCTCCTGTTCCTTCTTGATGAGCTCCATCTTGGTCTCGGGCGTGGCCTCGGCGAGGAAGTCGTCGACGCCGGACTCCTGGGCGATGGCGGCGGCGGTCAGGACGTTGTCGCCGGTGATCATCACGGTCTTGATGCCCGCCTTGCGCATCTCGTCGAAGCGCTCGGTCAGGCCTTCCTTGATGATGTCTTTCAGCTCGATGATCCCCATTGGAACGCGGTCCTTCGCGACGGCGAGCGGGGTCCCGCCGGCCTTGGCGATCCGCTCGACCTCGGCCGTCAACTCGGCCGGCATCTCCCGGCCGGTCCAGCCGGCGATCGAGTCGACCGCGCCCTTACGGATCTCGGTCCCATCCAGGTTCACGCCGCTCATGCGCGTCTGCGCGGTGAACGGGACGAACTCGGCGTGCATCTCCATCAGCTCGCGCTCCCGGATGCCGTAGCGCTCCTTGGCGAGCACGACGATCGAGCGCCCCTCGGGCGTCTCGTCGGCAAGCGATGCCACCTGCGCGACCTCGGCCAGCTCGCGCTCGGAGACATTCGAGGCCGGGATGAAGGCCACCGCGTGGCGGTTGCCGAGGGTGATCGTGCCGGTCTTGTCCAGCAGCAGCGTCGACACGTCGCCCGCCGCCTCGACCGCCCTGCCGCTCATCGCGAGCACGTTGCGCTGGACGAGACGGTCCATCCCGGCGATCCCGATGGCGGACAGCAGTCCGCCGATCGTGGTCGGGATGAGGCACACGAACAGCGCGATGAGCACGGCGTCGCTCACGCGCGATCCCGAGTAGATCGCCATGGGCTGGAGCACGACACAGACAATCAGGAAGATGATGGTGAACTTGACGAGCAGGATCATGAGGGCGATCTCGTTCGGCGTCTTTTGACGCTCGGCGCCCTCGACGAGCGAGATCATGCGGTCGAGGAACGACTCGCCGGGATCCGCCGTGATGCGCACCCGGATCCAGTCCGACAGGACCTTGGTCCCGGCCGTCACGGCCGAGCGGTCGCCGCCCGACTCGCGGATGACCGGGGCCGACTCGCCGGTGATCGCCGACTCGTCGACCGACGCGATGCCTTCCTCGATCTCGCCGTCGCCGGGGATCAGCTCGCCGGCGCTCACCATCACGATGTCGCCGGCGCGAAGGTCCGAAGCGGGCACGCTCTCCTCGCTGCCGTTGGGCAGAAGGCGCCGTGCTACGAGGTCGGCTCGGGTCTTTCGCAGGGACTCGGCCTGCGCCTTTCCGCGTCCCTCGGCCATGGCCTCGGCGAAGTTGGCGAACACGACGGTGAACCACAGCCAGAACGCGATGGAGGCGTCGAAGGCGACCGGGCCGCTGGTCACGATGTCGACGACCAGCCGGACGGTGACCATGAGGGACACGATCTCCACCACGAACATCACGGGGTTGCGCCAGAGGGTGCCCGGGTTCAGCTTGAGGAAGCTGTCCAGAATCGCCCGTCGCACGATCGGCGGGTCGAAGAGCGGTCGCGCCTTGACCGTCGGAGTCGCCGGTGTCTGCTGCTCGGGTGCGGGTGCCTCGATGGCCATCTAGAACAGCCTCCCGTGCATCAGGTGCTCGACGATGGGTCCGAGCGCGAGACCCGGCAGGAACGTCAGCGCGCCGATGATCACCACGACGCCGACGAGGAGGCCCGTGAACAGTCGGGTGTCGGTGCGCAGGGTGCCCGCCGTGAACGGCACGATCTTCTCGACCGCGATGCTGCCGCCGAGCGCCAGCGCGGCCAGGATCGGGACGAACCGGCAGACCAACATGTCGAACGCCCCGGTCACCGTGTAGAACGGCGTGTTGACCGTCAGTCCGGCGAGCGCCGAACCGTTGTTCCCCATCTGCGAGATGTAGGCGTAGAAGATCTCGCTGAATCCATGCGGCCCAAGATTCTCCCGTCCGGCGAGCCCCTGGGGAATGAGGATCGCGACGGCCGTCAGGCCCAGGCACACGAGGAAGGGCAGCACGATCCCGACCACGACGATCTTCACCTGTCTCGCCTTCACCTTCTTGCCGAGGTACTCCGGCGTTCGGCCCACCATGAGGCCGCCGATGAAGACGGCAACGATGACGAAGAAGAGCATGCCGTAGAGGCCGCTGCCGACGCCGCCGAAGATGACTTCGCCGACGGCGATGTTGAACATCGGCGCGAGCATCCCGAGCGCCTGGTACGAGTCGTGCATGGAGTTGACGCTCCCGTTCGAGGCGTCGGTCGTCCACACGGCCCAAAGCGACGACTCGTACGGACCGACGCGCATCTCCTTGCCCTCCATGTTGGGCTGGTTCGCCGAGATGCCCGCCGCCTGCATGGCGGGGGTCGCGTGCAGCTCGCCGGGGGTCGTCATCACGACGCCGACCACCATGAGGATCCACATCGCCGCGAACAGGACCCAACCTTGCTTCACGTTTCCGACCATCTTGCCGAACGTGTAGGTGATCGCGGCGGGGATCGCCAGGATGGCGAACAGCTCGATGAAGTTCGAGATCGGCGTCGAGCTTTCGAACGGCGCGGCCGAGTTCATGTTGTAGAAGCCGCCGCCGTTGGTTCCGAGCTGCTTGATGGCGATCTGGGACGCCACCGGGCCGCGGGCG
This sequence comes from Actinomycetota bacterium, assembly GCA_035623615.1. Classification (GTDB taxonomy): domain Bacteria; phylum Actinomycetota; class UBA4738; order UBA4738; family UBA4738; genus DASPTB01. Next base: position 15,838 of record DASPTB010000312.1, on the reverse strand, counting down.
ATGATCTGCTTGAAGCCCTGGATCCCGTGCACCACCAGGGAGTGACCCAGGGTCTGGGTGATCCCCTGGCTCATGAGGACGATGCCGACGATGATCGCGAGGGGGAACAGGATGTAGATGACGCCGCGAACGGTGTCACGCCAGAAGTTGCCCAAGCCCTCCTTCTCGCGGCTCGTGAAACCCCGGATGAGCGCGATGGCGACCGACATGCCAACGGCCGCGGAGAGGAAGTTCTGGAAGGTCAGCGCGAGCATCTGGGTCAGGTAGCTCATCGTCGACTCGCCGCCGTACGCCTGCCAATTGGTGTTGGTCATGAAGCTCGCCGCCGTGTTGATCGACACCCACGGGTTGACCGAGCCGAACCCCTCCGGGTTGAAGGGGAGGTGGTTCTGCGTGCGCATGATCAGATAGATGAAGAGCATGCTCACGACGCTGAACCAGAGGACCGAGGAGGCGTACCGGCGCCACGACTGGTCGGTGTTCGGGTTGATCCCGGTCGCCTTGTAGACCAGGCCCTCCAGCCTGCCGATCTTCTCGCTCGTGTACACGCGGTACATGTACGCGCCGAGTGGCGGCGTGACCGCGATGAGCAGTAGTGACGCAACGATGATCGTAATCATGCGTTCAGAACCTCTCGGGTCGGATCAGCGCGTACGTGAGGTACGCGAGCATGCCCAGGGACACAAGGAGTTCGAGGACGTCGCTGACTCTCATATGCGATCGAACCATCCGATCATCGCGAAGAAGCCGGCGAAGAGCACCAGAGTTCCGAGCACCAAGATCGCGTCCGTCATTCCTCCGCTCCTTTCCGCCCACCGACGCTAGGCGACACGCATGAGGACACCGTTAGGAATAGGTGTCCCGGCATTCGGGATCCATAAGGACTCGCGCACAGAGCACGGACGGGGTGCATGGCAGCCCCCACCGGTGGGACACTGTTGCCATGAGCACGCCTCGATGGGTTCGTCCGGAGGGCGCTCAGACAGGGGAGCGCGAGGAGCGGCGCTCCGCCCTCTCGCTGGCGACCCTCGGCGCGAAGACGCGAGCCCGTCGGATCGCGGGGTACGCGATCGCGATCCTCGGCACGGCCGGGCTCACGCTCATCCTGCTTCCCTTCCGGGACAACCTGGTTCCGCTGAGCAAGGGGTTCGGGTTCCTCGTGGTGGTCGTCGCCGCCGCCGCCGTGGGCGGCCTGGGCCCGGGCATCGTCGCATCGGTGGTCGGGTTCATCGTCTTCAACTTCTTTTTCCTTCCTCCGTACAACACCTTCACGGTCGCACGTCCCGAGTACGTGGCGGTGCTGTTCGTGTTCCTCGGCATCTCGATCCTCATCTCGGCGCTCCTGGCTCGCGCCACCGACCGGGCTGAGGCGGCGGAGGCGCGGGAAGCCGAACTCCGCACGCTCCAGGAGCTGAGCGCCGACCTCGTGACCTCGCTGCCCGGACGCGACACGTATGCCCGCGTGCTCCGTCGCATCATCCAGGTGTTCGCCTTCGACGCGGCGACGCTGCACTTCGATGAACGGCTGTTCGGCGATGCGACCGAACCGGTCACCGTCGGCGCCGCCGAGCCGGTTCCGCTGCAGTGGGATCCGGCCTCCGAGGGACGCGCGCCCGAGCGACTGCCGCTGACCGTGGGCGGCCGTTCGCTGGGGTTGATCGCGATGACCGGCGACAGGCCGCCGCTCGACCCGCGAGAGAGCCGCGTCCTGCGCGCGTTCTGTGACCAGCTCGCGCTGATCCTCGAGGACGAGCGCCTGCTGCGCACGGCCACGCAGGTCGAGGTGTACCGCCAGACCGAGGAGATGCGCCGGTCGCTCCTGGCGGCCGTCTCGCACGACCTCCGGAGCCCGCTCGCGGCGATCAAGGCGTCGGTCACGGACCTCTTGGACGACGACGCCCAGCATTCCGCCGACGAGGTCCGCGCCGCGCTCGAGGCCGTGGACGACCAGACCGACCGGTTGAACGCGCTCGTGGCGAACCTGCTGGACATGTCGCGGATCGAGGCGGGGATGCTGCGGTCGCGCTCGCACACGCTCGACCTCGAGGAGATCCTCGTGGCGTCCGCCGATCGCGTCGGCGAGCAGCGCCCGGGGGTCCATGTACAAGTGACCGTGGCCCCCGGCGCCGCACTCGTGCGCGCCGACCCGGTGTTCCTCGAGCGCGTCGTCGTGAACCTGCTGGAGAACGCGGTCACCGCCTCGAGCAAGCCGACGACGCGCGAGGTGCAACTCGACGCGCGACGCAGCGACGACGACGTGATCATCCGCGTGATCGACCACGGTGAAGGCGTTCCGCCAAACATCCGCGAGCTGCTCTTCTATCCCTTCTACAGCCTCGAGCGCCGCGGCGCGCGCCTCGGCACGGGTCTGGGGCTCGCCATCTGCAAGGGTCTCGTGGCGGTGATGGACGGGCAGATCTGGATCGAGGACACGCCGGGGGGCGGCGCGACCTTCGCATTCTCGCTGCCGTCCCCAGTACCCGCGGGCGACCCGCCGATGCCGCTTCCGCACCCGCAGGAGGCCGGAGCCAGGAATGCCGGGCCGCCCGACTGACGCCGGGCGCATCCTCGTCGTCGACGACGAGGAGCAGATCCGGCTCGCGCTCGCCCGCGCCCTGACCGCGCGGAACTACGTGGTCGAGGCGCGCCCGGAGGCCGAGTCGGCCCTGCGGACCTTCGACTGGTTTCGCCCCGACCTGGTCGTCCTCGACCTGAACCTCCCCGGCATGGATGGGCTTGAGGTATGCCGGAGACTCCGCGCGACGAGCGACGTCCCCATCCTGATCCTGTCGGTGCGCGAGGAGGAGGCCGACAAGGTCGAGGCGCTCAACCTGGGGGCCGACGACTACCTCACCAAGCCGTTCGGCATCGAGGAGTTCCTCGCGCGCATCCGGGCGCTCCTGCGGCGCGCCGGGAGCGCGGCGACGACGACGGGGACCACCTTCCGGGAAGATGGGCTGGAGATCGACCTCGAGCAGCGGACGGTGCGCCGAGCCGGGAAGGACGAGCGCCTGACGAAGACAGAGTGGGCACTGCTGGACGCCCTGTCGCGGCATCCGGGCAAGCTGCTCACCCACCGGTGGCTGCTCGAGCGCGTCTGGGGTCCTGGCTACGAGGACGACGTGGACGTCCTGCGCGTCTTCGTGAGCCAGCTACGCAAGAAGATCGAGCCCGACCCCTCGCGCCCTCGAATCGTGGTCACCGACCCCGGCGTCGGCTACCGTTGGACCCTGCGCCCCGGCGACGGCGGCAACGCTCCGGTCACCGCCGACACCGGATGAGGAACGGCGTCCTCACTCCTCCTGCACGAACTCGAACGCCGGGTTGACCATCTGCCGCACGTCGCCGCTGCGGCCGATGACGCCTTCGACGACCAGCCGCGAGCCGAGCGTGAGCCCCGGGATCGAGCGGCGGCCGAGGAACACGACCGAGACGTCACCCGTCCCGTCGAACAGCTGCAGCCGCATGCCTTCGAACCCCTTGACCGGCCGGATCGTGATCCGCCGCACGGCGCCGGCGAGCTTGACGCGCGAGCGGTCCTTCGCCTGATCGATGCGGGTGGAGCCGGGAACCGTCTCGGACCACTCGCGGATCTCGGCGGCGAGCCGATCCTCGTCGGTCTCGGTCAGGCGGGCAACAAGTGGACGCCGGGGCATCGCGGTCCGCCCGGGTCAGGTGGTGGAGGCGGCCGGCTCGCCGCCCCGCGCGTCGGCCATCTTCTCGGCCTTCCGCGCCTTCGAGAGCCAGATGACGAACGCAAGGATGACGACCGCGAGCGCCGCGATCACCACGCGCGTGGCCACATGGCTCCCGGTATGGCCGCCGTACTTGACGACCAGGGGAACGACCAGCAGCGCGACCAGGTTCATGACCTTGATCATCGGGTTGAGCGCGGGACCGGCGGTGTCCTTGAACGGGTCGCCCACGGTGTCGCCGATGACCGTTGCCTTGTGCGTCTCCGAGCCCTTGCCGCCGTACGCGCCGTCCTCGACGAGCTTCTTCGCGTTGTCCCACGCGCCGCCCGAATTGGAGAGGAACACGGCCATGAGCTGGCCCGTGAGGATCGCCCCCGCGAGGAAGGCGCCGAGCGCCGCCGGGGTGAGGGCGAACCCGACGATGACCGGAGCGAGGACGGCGAGAACGCCGGGTGTCACGAGCTCGCGCAGCGACGACCTCGTGACAATGTCGACCACCGCGCTGTAGTCCGGCTTCTCGGTGAAGTTCATGATCCCCGGGTGCTCGCGGAACTGCTTGCGCACCTCCATCACGACCTGCGACGCTGCGCGGCCGACGGCGCGGATCGCGAAGGAGGAGAAGAGGAACGCGACCGACCCGCCGATCAGCAGGCCGACGAGGACGATCGGGATGTTCACCTGGATGCCCTTGTGGCGCAAGCCGGATGCGTCGAGGAACGCGCCGAACAGCGACGTCGCGGCCAGGACCGCGGTCGCGATCGCGACACCCTTCGTGATGGCCTTCGTCGAGTTGCCGATCGCGTCGAGGTTCGTGAGGATCTCCGCGCCCCGGCCCTCGATGTCGCCGGACATCTCGGCGATGCCCTGGGCGTTGTCGGAGACGGGACCGTAGGTGTCCATCGAGACGATGACCCCGACCACCGACAACATGCCGATCCCGGCAAGTGACACGTAGTAGAGCTGCAGCCCCAGCGTGTCTCCGAGCGCGTAACACCCGAGGATGGCGGCCGCGACGGCGAGGAGCGACCACACGCTCGACTCGAGCCCCTCGGAGATGCCGGCGAGGATGTTCGTCGCCGGCCCCGTCAGAGACGCCTCGGCGATCTCCTTGACGGGACGCCGCCGCATCGACGTGTAGTGCTCGGTCAGGAGCTGGATCACCGATGCGAGCGCCAGCCCGATGATGACTGCGACGAACGGCTTGATGCTCTTCATGTACGTCAGCGACAGCAGGAGCACGCCGATCGAGGCAAGCACGGCGGAGATGAAGAAGCCGCGGTTGATCGCGCGCATGCCGGGCTCGGTCTCGGACCGCGGCGCCACCGAGAGGATCCCGACCACCGCGACGACGACGCCGATGGCCATCACCATCAGCGGGAACAGCACGCCCTTCACCGATCCGACCTTGAACGCCGCCGAGCCGAGGATGATCGAGGCGGCGAGCGTCACCTGGTACGACTCGAACAGGTCCGCCGCCATACCGGCGCAGTCGCCGACGTTGTCGCCGACGTTGTCGGCGATGACCGCCGCGTTGCGGGGGTCATCCTCGGGGATGCCCACCTCCACCTTGCCCACGAGGTCGGCGCCCACGTCGGCGGCCTTCGTGAAGATCCCACCGCCGACTCGCATGAACATCGCGAGCAGAGCCGCGCCGAAGGCCAGGCCCTCGAGGACCACCGGCGCGTCCTGCTTGTACAGGATCACGAACACGCTCGCCCCGAGGAGCCCGAGGCCGACCGTGAACATCCCGGCCACGCCGCCGGTGCGGAAGGCCAGGGTCATCGCGTTCTTCAACCCGGTCTCCCGGGCGGCGTTGGCGACCCGGACGTTGCCGCGGACCGCAAGCCACATCCCCGAGAACCCGGTGAGCGCGGAGAAGACGGCCCCGACGATGAACGCCATCGACCGTCCAAACCTCACGACGAACTCGGAGTGCACGATGTCCGCAGGAACCGGCAACAGGAAGAAGATCAGGATGGCGAGGACGACGACGAACACGGCGACGGTCCGCAGCTGCCGGTTCAGGTACGCCGCGCTCCCATCCTGGATGGCCCGCGCGATCTCCTTCATCTTGTCGGTGCCCTCGGGCGCCGCGAGGACGGATCTCCGCAGGAACGCCGCAAACACCAGCGCGCCGAGCGCGAGGAGCACGATCAGCCAGAGCGCGTTGTTCTCGAACGAATGAAAGACGACGCTCGTCGTCTCGCCGGCGGCGAGCACGCTCATGTGGAGTTCCCCTTCCCTGTGGTCACTGCGAAGACGGTGGGCATCCGGTAGCCAGACGCGAAATCCCTGGTCAGCGGCGAACAGTATAGCGAGCGGCCTTGTTCGGCCCATCCGGCGAAGGCCCGAACCGGGGCAGGCAAACGGCTACTTCTGAACCGTCTCCTCCCGGCGCCGGTCCTGCTCCTCCGGCCGCCGCGGCACGGCCACCGAGACACCGATCCCCGCTCCCAGAGCGAGCGCGATCACCCCGAGCGACGCCCAGACCGGCACTTCGAGCACGCCGCTCAGGATCATCTTGAGCCCGATGAACGCGAGCACCGCCACCAGAGCCGGGCCAAGGTATCGGAAGCTGACGGAGGCAGCGGCGACGAGGAAGAAGAGCGATCGCAGGCCGAGGATGGCCAGTGCGTTCGACGTGAACGCGACGAAGGCGTCGTCGGTCACGGAGAAGACGGCGGGAACCGAGTCGACCGCGAAGAGCAGGTCGGTCATCTCGATCAAGGCCAGCGCCACGAGGAGCTGCGTCGCCAGGACCCGTCCATCGCGCCGCACGAAAAGGCGACCGCCCTCGAACGAGGGGTGGATGCGAGCCCGACGGCCAGCCGCCCGGACGAACCGGCTCCCGGCGGACGGGCCCGCCCCCTCGCGCCGCACCAGAAGCCGGGCCGCCGTGACCAGCAAGACGGCGCCGAACACGAACGCGATCCACTCGAACCGGTGCAGCAGGGCGGCGCCGGCGAGGATGAAGCCGAGACGAAACACGATCGCGCCGGCGACGCCGAGGAACAGCAGCCGGTGGCGAAGCTCGGCGGGGACGGCCAGCCGCTCGACGAGCACCGCCAAGATCAGGACGTTGTCGACCGACAGGCTCCACTCGATCAGGTAGCCGGCCGCGAACTCCCCGGCCGACTCGGCGCCCTTCCACGCGAACACCAGCACCCCGAACGCGGCGGCGACGCCGACCCACACACCGGTCCACGCGACCGCCTCGCGAGTGGAGACCTCCGGACGCCCGCGGTGCAGGACGCCGAGATCGAGGAGCAACAGGAGACCGAGGAACCCGAGGAAGGAACCCCAGATGAGCCAACTCGTCACGCGCAGCCTCCGGCAGTCGACGCTGCCGAAGGTCTCGTCCGCGCGTCGCCACGCGAGGCCGCCGGGCCGGGCTTCTCGCCGGCCGTGTTGACGGCGGTACCTGCCGACTACTCCCCTTCGGGATCAACGGCAAGCCTAACAGCGGACGACGTTGCCGTTCGGAGGCCGCGCGGGTCGAGATTTCGTGTCATCGACAAAACACGGCGGGAATGCTTGGCGAAGTCCCCGTGGGATGGGTACCCTTGGGCGCCGATGGGCCCCCCAGAACGAATCGCTGAAGAGGGACTCACCGCCAGCCCGGATTCCCCCCCCGTGCAGGTCGACGAGTTTCCGCTTGCCAGGAGGACGTCGCGCATGCGCAGACGCAAGCCGTGGTGGGCGGTGGGCATCGCCGTCGTCGTCATCGGCGCGGTGGGGGTGCTCGCCATCGTGCTGAGCGGCAACCGTCAGGTCCTTCCGTTCGTCCCCAAGCGGGCACCCTTCACGTTCACGATGGGAACGTCCACCGCGGTGTCGCTCAAGGACAAGCACCCGGACGTCGGAACCGTCCCGGCGTCGGTGCAGACGACACTGTCGTCTATGTACGACGGCATCTTCCTCGACCCGCACGCATGGTCGACGGCGCCGCCGTCCGACGTGTACAACCTCTTCACCGACACGGCGAAGCCGGCGGCGCAGCAGGCGGGCACCTCGCTCGGACTCGGTTCGCTGACCGGCACGATCAAGACCCTGAAGGTCGACTCGTCCAACCTCGACGTGCACGTGCTGATCGACGCACAGGGAAAGCCGACGGCGGCGATCGGAGACGTCCAGTTCGTCGCCACCGCGCAGACGACCAAAGGGTGGACCATCCGCATCACGCGGAACGCGCAGTACCTGATGGAGGAAGTGAATGGGACCTGGCTCGTGAGCGGCTTCCCCAAGACCACCACGACGGTCGACCGGATCGTCATGAGCCCCGTGCCGGCCGGCGGGTCCGGGTCGCAGAGCGGGAGCGGCTCGTGAGCGCCCCCGCGCGGACGGCGCGAACGACGCGGCTGTTCGCCGTTTCGCTCGCCTTCCTGGTCCTGGTCGTCGGCACGCTGGTCGTGGTCCGTGCGGAGTCGGGCAAGGCCGACACACCCACGCCGGGCCCGTCGCTGACGCCAGTGGCCTCGCCCCTCACGATCGAGCCGGTGAAGGGGGCAACGTTCGTTCCCGCCCTCCAGGGCAAGCGGCCGCTGTTCATCCTGCTCCTGGGCAGCGACGCGCGTCCGGGACAGCCGGTCGAGAAAGAGCGGGCCGACTCGATCCACATCATCGGCGTCAACCTGAAGACGCAGCACGCGACGATCCTCGGGATCCCGAGGGACTCGTGGGTCACGATCCCGGGGCACGGGACGGACAAGATCAACGCGGCGCTCTCGGACGGCGGGCCGCAGCTCGTCGTGAAGACCGTCGAGTCGGTGACGGGGATCCCGATCGACTTCTACGCCATCACGTCGTTCGTGGGGCTCACGAACATGGTGAACTCCCTCGGCGGGGTCACCGTCCGGGTCACCCAGCCGATGCACGACCAGTACTCGCGGGCGAACTTCAATCCGGGCGTGCAGCACCTGAACGGAACGCAGGCACTCGAGTACGCACGCGACCGTCACAGCTTCCTGAACGGCGACCTGACACGCTCCGGGAACCAGGGCATCCTGATGCTGAGCGCCCTGTCGAAGTTCCAGAAGACCTTCTGGAACGACCCGTGGCGCATGTTCGCCGTCCTGCGAAGCGTCTGGGTGAACGTCCACACGACGTTGTCGCCCGAGATGCTCTACCGGCTCGCGCTCACGGCGACGCAGGTCAAGCCGGCGAACGTGAACAACTTCGTGGTGCCCGCCACCACCGGCATGCAGGGTGCGGAGAGCGTCGTGTTCATCTCCCCGTCCGCCAAGGCGCTGTACACGCAGATGAAGCGTACCGGGACGATCTCCCGGCCGCCGAAGCAGACGCAGTAGCAATTGCGCCGCGCGGCGCGCGCGATCCGGTACTCCCTCGCTACAGACGTGTGAGCACGTACACGAGGTAGCCGGCGTAGAGCGCCACTTGCGCCGCAAGCAGCCACGCGGGAAGCGTGCGAACCAAGCGCACGGCGACGTACAGCCACGCGGCGGCCACGAGCGACACGATCGCCGCCACGAGCGCGTCGTGGGTGAGGCGCCACGGCGTCAGCAGCAGGCCGACGGTCACCGGGAACGACGCCTGGAACACCATCGCCCCCGTCACGTTGCCGAGCGCGAGCGTGTCCTTGCGGCGCCCGACCCAGATCACGCCGTTCATCTGCTCGGGGAGCTCGGTGGCGACCGGCGCGACCAGCAGCGCGAAGATCAGGCTCGGGACTTGCAGGACGTGGCCGAGATGCTCGACGGCGCCGACGAACACGCGGGCCCCGCCCACGATCAGCGCGAGCGCCACGAAGGTCTGGCCGAAGCTCGCGGCGGCGGGCGGCGCGGCGGCGGATCCGGGGTCGCGCCGCCCCATGCGCCGGAACCACGCGATCAGGTACAGCGGCTCCACGATCCCCGAGGCCTCGGACTCGACCTCCGACTCGGCCGGCGCCTTCACGTGGCGGCGCACGTACGCGACGTACCCGCAGATGAGGAACGCCGCGACCGCCCAGTCGAGCGGCCGGCTGTGGACGAGCCCGGCGGCGACGCCCACGGCGAACATGACGACGAAGAACCCCAGGTCCTGGCGGATCACACGGGGGTCGGCGAGCATCCGCTTCCCCCGGCCGCGGCTGCGCGCGAACCACACCAGCGCGACGGCGAGGACGAACATGGCGAGCGTCGAGAGCATCAGCGGGGCGCCGATGATCGCGCCCACGCCGATCTCCTTCCCCGTGACGGCGCCGCCGGCCACGATGGCGATCAGCGGCAGGAGCGTCTCGGGGAGCGCCGTTCCGATGGCCGCCAGCACGCTCCCGACCACGCCCTGCGCGAGGCCGTAACGCTCGCCGATCCACTCCACGCCGTTGGTGAAGAGCTGGGCCCCGAGGAGGATCACGAGCAGGGCGGCGACGAGCTGGAACCAGTCCACTGGGCGGGCATTGTGTCAGCCGAGCGGGAGGGGCGGCTCGGCACGGGACGATCGTGTGGGAACGCGCCGGTACGATCACGGGGTGGACGCACGCGGGTTCCTGCGGGAGATCTCCGAGTTCCCCGACGCAGCCGCGTCCCTGGTCCACGTGCGGGACCTTCCCGCCCGCGAGCCGATGACCGTGCCGGTCGACGACCTCCCCGACGCGCTCCGGACCCGGCTCGCCCGCGAGGGCGTCCACGGACTGTATCCCCACCAGCGGCGCGCCCTGGACCTCGTCGAGGCGGGGAAGAACGTCGTGATCGCCACGGGGACCGCGTCCGGCAAGACGCTCGTGTACAACCTGGCGTTCGCGATGGACGCCCTCGCCGACGAGAAACGGACGGCGCTGTACCTATTCCCCACGAAGGCGCTCGCGCGCGACCAGCTGCGCCAGGTCCGGTCGCTGCGTATCCCGCAGATCCGGGCGGCCGTCTACGACGGCGACACCCCCTCGGCCGAGCGGCCGCTCATCCGGCGAAGCGCCAACCTGGTGATGACCAACCCCGACATGCTGCACGCGAGCATCCTTCCGGCGCACGCGGGGTGGGCTGATTTCTTCCTTCGGCTGTCGCTCGTCGTCGTCGACGAGGCGCACGTCGCGCGCGGGGTGTTCGGCTCGCACGTCGCGATGGTGCTCCGGCGGCTCCGGCGGCTCGTGGCGCACTACGGTGGGAACCCGCGGTTCGTCCTGTCCTCGGCGACGATCGGCAACCCCTCCGACCTGGCCGAGCGCTTGACGGGGATACCGTTCGAAGCGGTGGCCGACGACGCGTCGCCACGAGGCGAGAAGCTGTTCGTGCTGTGGAACCCTCCGTTGATCGACGAAGAGCTCGGGCTTCGCCGGGGCGCCGTCGCAGAAACGGCGTGGCTCATGAAGGAGCTGGTCGAGTCCGACACGCGCACGATCGCCTTCTGCCGGTCGCGGCGCGCGGCCGAGCTGGTGGCGGAGTTCTGCCGCCGCGAGCTCCCGGCGGCCACCAAGGAGCGGGTCAAGGCGTACCGCGCCGGCTACCTGCCCGAGGAACGACGCGAGCTCGAGGGCGCGCTCGCCCGCGGCGACCTCATGGCGGTGGCCGCCACGACCGCGCTGGAGCTGGGGATCGACGTGGGCTCGCTGGACGCCGCCCTCGTCGCCGGGTACCCGGGGACGAGGGCATCGCTCTGGCAGCAAGCCGGGCGGGCAGGCCGGCGCGGCGAGGCGTCGCTCGCGATGCTCGTCGCGCAGGACGACCCCCTCGACCAGTACCTCGTGCACCATCCCGCCGACCTGTTCGACCGACCACCCGAGGACGCGGTCGTGGATCCCACGAACCCCTACGTCCTCGGCCCACACCTCGCCTGCGCGGCGCGCGAGCAGCCGCTCGGGCCCGAGGACCTCGCCGTGTTCGGGGAGGGCGCCGAGGTGGCGGCCGCCGAACTCGAGGGCCGAGGTGAGCTCGTCCGGCGGGGTGAGCTCCTGCACCACCGCGGCCGGGAGAGCCCGCACCGCAAGATCGACATCCGCTCGGCGTCGGGCTCGCAGTTCGCGATCGTCGAGGAGGAGACCGGCGCGCTGGTCGGCACCGTGGACGAGTCCCGCGCCTTCTACCAGGTCCACCCCGGCGCCGTGTACCTGCATCAGGGCGAGCAGTTCGAGGTCACCGAGCTCGACCTGACCGCGAAGGTGGCGCTCGTTCGGGCCGCCGACCCCGACTACTACACACGCGCGCGCGACGTGACCGAGCTGGAGGTCGTGGACGAGATCGACGCCGCCGAATCGGAGCTTTTCGAGGCGATCTACGGCGAGGTCAGGGTGACGAGGAGCATCGTCGGCTTCACGCGAACGTCGGTATACACCGGCGAGATCGTCGACGCCGTCGACCTGCACCTGCCCAACCAGACGCTGGAGACGAAGGCGGTGTGGTGGCTCGTTCCCTCGGGACTCCTCGAGCGCGCCCGCATCGGCCGGACGGCCGTCGCGGGGACGCTGCACGCGGCCGAGCACGCCGCGATCGGGCTCCTGCCGCTCGTCGCCACGTGCGACCGGTGGGACGTGGGCGGGGTCTCGACGCCGCTGCACGCAGACACGGGGACGGCCACGATCTTCATCTACGACGGCTACCCGGGCGGCGCGGGAATCGCCGAACGGGGATTCCGCTCGCGCGACCGTCTGCTGTCGGCGACGTTCGAGGCCGTTCGGCAATGCCCGTGCGCGCGCGGTTGCCCGTCGTGCGTGCAGTCGCCGAAGTGCGGGAACGGGAACGAACCGCTCGACAAGCAGGGCGCCGTCGCGCTGCTCGCATCCATGCTCGGCCGGACGTGGGGGTGACGGTGACGGATCGAGCCGGCGGGGAGGCCGTCTACGTCGCCGTGTGCGGTCCGGACCCGGCCCCCGAGCGCGTTGCCGCGCAAGCTGAATCGGTGGGGCGAGGACTCGCTCGAGCCGGTGCCGTCCTCGTATGCGGCGGGCTCGGTGGCGCGATGGAGGCGGCCGCGTCCGGCGCGGCGGCCGAGGGCGGCCTGGTCGTCGGACTCCTACCGGGAAGCGACCGCTCGGCGGCGAACGCCTTCGTTCGCGTGGCGCTCCCCACCGGCATGGGGGAGATGCGCAACGCCCTCATCGTCCGGGCGGCCGACGCCGTGATCGCGGTGGGCGGCGAGTTCGGCACGCTCTCCGAGATCGCGCTCGCGCTGAAGGCCGGAAAACCCGTCGTCGGCCTCGGCACGTGGGAGCTCACGCGCGGCGGCGGCGACGCTGCCGACGAGATCGTCCGCGTCGCCGATGCCGAGGAGGCGGTCGGAACGGCTCTTCGCCTCGCACGCGCCGCGCGGTAGCGCTCGGCCGCCGGCGGACGCGGGCGCGGCGCGTCGTCGGGGAGAGCTCAACGGGCTCGCGCGACCACGCGAAGCGACGCCGCCCGCTCGCTGCTGGAGAGCGCCAGCGCCCAGAGCGCCGCGACGTACACGCAGGTCCCCAGGAACGCCGTCGCGAGCAGGTCGACGGGCCACGCCGTCCCCGAGAACAGCGCGTGCGCGCCGGCGGTGGCGACGAGGCCGAGCGCGGCGGGAACCAGGAGCCGGAGATACCGCCGGTCGAAGGGCTGGATGCGCACGAATCGCCACACGAGCGTGAGGCGGACGGCGTTCGACACCGCGAGCGTAGTCGCCTGCGCCGTCGCGGCCCCGACCATGCCGAAGTGGGGGACGAGCGCGATGGCGACGACAAGGTCCAGCAGGAACGACCCGACGTAGACGATCAGATCCCAACCGGTGCGTCCGGCCATGATCAGCACGAACCCGGCCGCGCCCACGGCGACGTTCACCGTCTGCCCCAGCAGCATGATCCGGAGCGCGGTGGCGCCCCCGGCGGCCCCCGCGCCGAAGACGTGCAACACCGGCACGGGCGCCACGGCCAGCACCAGCAGGATCGGAATCGTTCCCGCCACGACCCACCGCGTGAGCGACTTGTACAGGTCGTTCAGCTCGTCCCGCTCGCCGCGCGCGTGCAGGTCGGCGACGAACGGGCTGAACATGTAGCTCACGGCCGTCAGGAACAGCCCGAGGCCCTGCGCGACGCGGACGGCGGCGACGTAGATCCCCACCTCGCGGGGGTTGTGCACGTAGTAGCCGAGGACGAACGTGTCCACCCAGAAGAGCGCCTGCGAGAGCAGCGCCGCCGGCGCACGGGGAGCGCCGTACCGGATCAGCCCCGCCGTCTCGTCGGCCGGAACCGGCATCGGCTCGAAGCCCCTCGTGTCGCGCAGCCACAGGAGCCAAGCGATCGCCGTGGCGAGGAGCCACGACAGTGTGTAGGCGAGGACCGTCACCGTGGCGTTCTTGCGAACGGTCCACCCCAGGACCATCAGCACGATCCACGAGACCGGTTGGCCGATCCAGAACACGTACAGCGTGTGCCGCATGATCTTGAGCCCGCGCGTCCCGCCCAGGTAGACCTGGACGAGCGCGATGAAGGGCAAGCCGAGCGCGGCCGCGCGGAACGCCGCAGCCGCGCTCGCCTCCCTCCCGTGCGCGAACGCCGTTGCGAGCGATCCGGCCCCGGCGAACACCGCGACGGCAACCGCGACGCTCACGACCGCGGCGATCGACACCGCCCGCCGCATGATCGGCCGCGACCGTCCGGCGTGGCCGGCCCCCACCTCGATCGCCACGCGCCGGACGGCCGCCATGTCCATCCCGAACCTCGACCCGGCCGCCACGACGAACGCGAGCTGTGTCGCGAGCGTCACGAGCCCGAGGGCGGCGCCCCCCCCGACGCCGAACGCGCGGTAGATCAGGACGTTCGCCAGCAGGGACGCGACGACGTAGACGGCCAGACCGGCGATGTTCTGGCCGGTCCCCGCGAGCAGGGTCAGGCGGTCGTTACGACGGGAGGTATCCAACGAGGGTTCGAGGCATGTGAGAGCTCCGTGACCAGGGCAAGTGTATTCGGCCGGCCGTTCACCCGAACCATGATGAGGGAACAAGGGACGCGTATAGGATCATTTCGCCCGAACGGCCGCCGTGGAGATCGTGTGACAGACCCCAACCAACAGCCGCGGACGTTGCGTCGGAACCTCCGCGAGATGCCGGCGCCGGCCTGGTACCTCACCCTCGGTGTGTTCATCAACCGCTTCGGAAGCTTCGTCATCCTGTTCCTCGTCCTCTACCTGACGAGCATGGGCTTCACCGCCTCGCAGGCCGGGACCGCCGTGGCCGCCTATGGAGTGGGCGAGCTCCTCGCGAGCGGGCTCGGGGGAGACATGGCCGACCGGATCGGCCGCCGGGGAACGATCATCGCCTCGATGCTGGTGAGCTCCGCCTCGCTGATCGTCCTCTCGCAGCTGACCGCATACCCGGCGATCCTCGCCACCACATTCGTCGTCGGTTGCTCCTCCGAGATGTTCCGGCCGGCGAGCGCCGCGCTGATCGCCGACCTCGTCCCCGAGGGCCAGCGGGTCACCGCCTTCGCGGTCCTGCGCCTGGTCTCGAACATCGGGTTCGCGGCGGGGAGTGCCCTCGCCGCCTTCCTGGTCAGCAGGTCGTTCCAATGGCTGTTCGCCGCCGACGCGGGGACGTCGGCCATCTTCGCCCTCATCGCCGTCCTGGCGCTTCCCGACGATCCCCCGCGCGAGCGGGCGGCCCGCGAGCGGGCGAGCTCCGGGTATCGCGCGCTCTTCCGCGACGGCCCGTTCATGCTGCTCGTCGGCTCGGCGGCGCTCATCACGTTCGTCTACTACCAGCAGCTCTACGCCCTCCCGCTGCGTGTCGTGAACCACCTCGGGTACTCGAAGGCCGACTTCGGGCTGCTGCTGACGATCAACGGCGCGCTCGTCGTGCTGCTCGAGCTGCCGATCTCGTCGCTCACGATGCACCGCAACCCGCGGCGCATGCTGGCGCTCGGGTTCCTGCTGGTCGGCGTCGGCTACGCGCTCACGGGGGCGGCGACCACGCTCCCCATGCTGGCGGGGACGGTGGTCATCTGGTCCTTCGGCGAGATGATCGGCGCGCCCGTCTCGTACTCGTACGTGGCCGACCTCGCCCCGCCCGGCGCCGGCGGCCGCTACCAGGGCGTGTTCGGCGTGGCCTGGGGAACAGGTGCGATAACCGGGCCTGCGCTCGGCGGGCTGATCCTGGCGGCCAACCCGATGCTCTTCTGGCCGCTCCTTGGCCTGGTGGGGGCACTGGCCGCGGCCATGGTGGCGGCGGTGCGACCGCGGCGCTGGACCGAGGGGACG
>DASPTB010000305.1:0-10578 GCA_035623615.1 Actinomycetota bacterium | reverse complement strand
GCCCGCGACGACATCCGCCGAACCGGCCTGCTCGGCCAGCCCGCCCGCGTCCGTCACGATGGCCGGCGTCCCGAGCGCCTGCGCCCGCGCGAGCATCCCGGACGACCACGACCGCAGGTACGGAAGCACGACCGCGTCGGCGGCGACGATCAGGCGATCGAGGTCCTCGTCGGAGAGGAACCGCTCCTCGAACGAGACCCCCGGCGTCCGCTCCGCCCGCCCGCGCAGGTCGTCGACCAGGCTGCGGTCCGCCGCCCGCTCGTCCTCGTGCCGGATCGACCCCACCACGAGCAGCCGGCCGCCGCGTTCGACGTTTCCCGACGCACCGAACGCCGTCACGGCCCGGTCGAAGCCCTTGTCCCGGTGCAGGAATCCGGCACACACGAGAACCGGTCCGCTCCCCTCGATCCCGAGCGCGGCGCGCGCCTCGTCCCGTGCGGGCACGGGCCCGGCGGGCAGGACGCGATGGGGAACGACCGCCGACCGGAGGCGCACGTGGTATTCGCGCTCGAGCGCGTCGCGCTCGGCCCCGGTGTGGAACACGACCCGGCCGGCCGACCGGAAGGCCAGGGCGAGCAGCGCATAGTCGGGCCGCCAAAGCAGCGGAGGGTCGGCCTCGTGGACCACGATCCGGAGCCGCGGGCGCCGAAGCGCCAGCCACAGCAATGAGACCGACGTGACGACCTTGGAGAGCGGCGCCCGGGGCCGGTAGTACAGGGCCGGCTGGAAGTGCACGACGATGCGGTCGAAGTCCCCACCCATGCGGGCCGCGACACGAAATGCCTTGCCACCCAACAGTTCCGCCATACCGTCGCCGTCGCCGTCGGCCGCCGTCACGACCGTCACGTCGTGGCCGGCCGCGCGCAGCTCGCGCACCTGGTCGCGCGCGTAGGCGCCGATCCCGCAGTGCCGGGGCGGGTAGGACGAGACGACCAGGATTCTCATCGGCGCGCGCTCGTCACAGGGGCTCGGTTCGGCAGTCCACCGGGATCCAGACGAGCCCGGGGTTCTCCGCACCCCGCACGACGTCGAAGGAGTAGTGCTGCTCATGGAGGTGGTAGACGGTGCGCGAGTCGCGGGAGTGCACGCCGAGCGTCACGAAGTACCGGCCGTCGATGAAAGGGAGGGTTCGCACGTGGAACTGCACGCGATGCTTTCCCTCGAAGACCGGCCACGTCACGCCGCGCCAGTCCGAGCTCGTCTCGAAGACCTTGCGGTTCTCCTCGTCGTGGATGGCGAAGGACACGACGGGGTCGGGCGTCGGCTTGTGCGCCTTGAGGTCGACCTGGATCACCAGCCCGTCCCCGGGCGCGAACCACTCCCGCGTCTCGCCGCCGGCACCGAAGATCTCGGCCGAGACGATCTCGATCTCGCGGTTCCCCTGATCCCACCCGTACGCGAGCTGGTCGCGGTGCATGAGCGATCGGAAGTCGCGGACCATGTCCCGCGGAATCCCCTCGCCGACCTTCTCGCCGTGGCTCAGCAGCACGACGCGGTCGCACACGCGGAGCACGAGCTCGGGCGAGTGCGTGACGAACACGATCGTGCGGCCGTCGCGCTGGAACTCCTGGATCTTCGCCAGGCACTTCTGCTGGAAGCCGATGTCCCCGACGGCCAGCACCTCGTCGACCAGCAGGATCGCGGGGTCGACGTGCACGGCCACCGCGAACCCGAGCCGCACGTACATCCCGTCGGAGTAGAACTTCACCTGGTTGTCGATGAACTCGGAGAGCTCCGCGAACTCCACGATGTCGGGGAACCGGCGCGCGATCTCGGCGTGCGACAACCCGAGGATCGACGCGTTCAGGTAGACGTTCTCGCGGCCCGTGAGCTCGCGGTGGAAGCCTGCGCCGAGCGCCAGCAGCGAGGCGATCCGGCCCCTCGTCGTCACCTGTCCTCGGTTCGGGCGCAGGATGCCGGCGACGATCTTCAGCATCGTGGTCTTCCCGGATCCGTTGGGCCCCAGCAGACCGAGCGTCTCGCCCTGCGGGACTTCGAAGGACAGATCTTTCAGCGCCCAGAACTGCTCGGACGTGAGGCGGAAGTGCGTGACGCGCTCCTTGAGCGACGTCGGCCTCTCCCGGTAGCGGCGGAAGAACTTCCCGACGTGCTCGGCGGTGATTGCGTCGGTCACTGCGTCACAGCTCCTCGGCGAAGTCGCCCGACCGAAGGAAGTAGATCAGCCAGGCGAGGTACAGGAGCGCGACCGACACGACGGCCGCGAGGGCGAGCACCCAGGCGAGCTCGCCGACGCTGAGCGGCAGCAGCACGGGCTTCGGCTGTCCGGCGGGCTGGACGACTCCGTAGAAGATCCGCTGGAACGCGAAGACGACGTCCGCGATGGGGTTGAGCATGAAGAGCTTCTCGACCGAGAGGCCGAAGACGTGCTTGTTCACGAGCTTCCCGCTCGGATACACCACCGGCGTCAGCCAGAACCAGATCAGCAGGACGATCGTGAGCAGGTACTGCGTGTCGCGGTACCGGACGTTCAGCGCCGCGACGAACATGCAGAGCGCCGACGTGAAGACGAGGAGCACGAAGACGGCCAGCGGCAGCAGGAGCCAGCTCAAGCCCGGGTGGTACGAGCGGAACAGCAGCATGAACAGCAGCAGCACCAGGGTCTGCAGGCCGCCGTCCACGAGCGCGGTTCCCACCGACGACAGCGGCAGGACCTCGCGCGGGAAGTAGACCTTGGTGACCAGGCTCGCGTTGTCGACGACCGCGCGCGCGCCGACGTTCAGCGACGTCGAGAACAGGTTCCACGCGAGCAGGCCGCTCAGGATGTAGACGGGATAGTGCGGGATGGAGTTCGGGAGGATGATGCCGAAGACCAGCGAGAAGACCGCCATGTACAGCAGCGGGTTCAGCATCGACCAGGCCATTCCGAGGATCGACGACTTGTACCGGACCTTCATCTCCTTGCGGACGAGGTCGCCGAGCGTCTGACGAGAACGGGCGAGCTCGCGGACGCGCTGCAAGGGATGCAGCCGCGGCGGCTCGGACGTGCGTATGACGGCGTCGATGGTCTCGGTGGCCAGTGGGGCGTCTCCTTCGCGCGTCCGGCCCGACCCGGGATTCGGGAAGAAGCGTAACAAGGCGGGACGCCGCACCACGCCGAATGCCCTCGTGGGCGGCGGTTCGCCCCGGGTCACCGCTCGGCCGCGGCCTCCCCGAGGGCCCGGGCGGTGAGTTCGGCGGTCTCGTCCCAGTCGAAGGCGGCGGCGCGCTCGAGGCCTTTCGCCCGCAGGGTCTCCCTGAGGGCGGCGTCCGCGAGCAGGTCGTCCATCCCCTTCGCCACCGCGTCGGCGTCGGAGGGGTCGACCCGGAGGGCCGCCTCGCCGGCGACCTCGGCAAGGGCCGACGTGCGGGCGGTGAGGACGGGAGCCCCGCATGCCATGGCCTCGAGCACCGGCAGGCCGAACCCCTCGTAGATCGAGGGATACACGAGCGCCACCGCCCCCGTGAGCAGAGCCACCTTGTCGGCCGGGCGGACGTAGCCGGGCCGAATCACGCGCGCCGCGACAGAGGCCGGCACCTCGTCCAGCGCACGCGAGATCTGTGCGGCGCCCTCGGGGTTCCAGGGGACTCCAGCGCCGGCGATCACGAGCGTCGCGGCCGGGTCCCGCCGGGGAACCTTCGCGAACGCCCGCACGATCAGGGGGAGGTTCTTGCGAGGCTCGATCGCCCCGACGAAGAGCAAGTACGGGCCCTCGATCCCGAACCGCGCGCGTGCCTCGTCGACGCGCCGCGGGGAGGCCGGTCGGTAGCGGTCGTGGTCGACGCCGAGCGGCGTCACGCGGACGCGCTCGGCGTCGACGCCGTACTCGCGAAGCAGGTCCTTCTGCGTGCACTCCGACGGCACCAGCACCCGGCTGGCCCGCTCCAGCGCGCGCGGCAGCACCTCGAGCCAGGCCGTCGTCCGCGCGGGGGACGAATCGGGGAACAGGCGGAAGGCCAGATCGTGCACGGTGAGGACGACGCGCCGCGCGCGCGTCGGCGGTGGCACGAAGTTGGGGGCGAACAGCACGTCGAAGCCGCCGAACCATTCGACGCGCGGCGCGTCGAACGCGTGCGCCGTCCGGGCGAACACGCGAGCGGGGATCGGCACCGGGCGCTCGGCGAGGTTCGGCGACGTCGCGCCCAGCCGGTCGCGGCGCAGCGGCCGCCGGGCGTCGAGGTACCAGGCGGCGAACGACCAGTCGGGGCGCGCTCGCGGCATTCGCCGGACGAGCTGCAGCTCGTACTCCCCCACCCCCGACGGATGGGGAGCGGCCGCCTGCCGGGCGTCGATCGCGACTCGCACGTGGAGATACTGTCGCGCCGCCGGCGAGGCGACACACAGCGACCGGTGAGGGGCGCGAACGGCGAAGGGCGGAAGGTCCCCCTGCGAGGGCCCCCCGGTAGGATGCTCTTCACCGTGCGTCAGGTGGGAAGCAGCGACAAAGCGCTCGACGTCCGTGCCGGGGACCCGGGCGCGCCGGGCTCCCGGGGACGCGAGACCGGGCGACCGCTTTCGTCAACGTGGGATCTCGGACGGACGGCGGCGGCCGTGCTGCTCGTGTGTCTGGTGGGCGGCCTCATCGCGGGCTTCTACCTGGAGATCTACCGGTCGGGCAACGTCCGGACGCCGGCCGGGTACGACACCGCGCGCTATTTGGGGCAGGCGGCGATGGTCGCCCACGGAGGCCTCGCCTCGGTCGCGAAGGTCCACCTGCCACCGCCCGGGCCCCCGCACACGAGTCGCGTCGCCTTCCCCGTGCTCGACCTGTCGTTCGCTCGGCTCCTCGGTCGCTCCACCTTCTTCTTCGCGGCCCTGCTGCCGACTGCGGGTATCGTCGCGATGGCGCTCGCGGCCGGCGCGTTCGTCTCGTTCGCCCTCCGGCGCGGCCTGTGGACCTTCGCCGTCGTCGCGATCGTCGTCGGGACATCCACGTGCGCCGCCCGGCTTTTCCTTCCCGAGACGTACCAGGACAACATCGTGAGCGGGGCGCTGTTCGTCGCCGCGCTCGTGCCGCTGCTGTCGTTCCTGCGGGGCGGCAAGGGCTGGCTGCCGGCGGCGCTGCTCCTCGCGCTCGTCGCCATGACGCACACGGGTTTCTACGCGTTCGACATCGGCGTTCTCTGCCTGATGGGGCTCGCGTTGCTGCCGGCGTCGCTGCGGGCCGTTCGCGGCGGCGAGCGGCTGCGCGCGACGCCCGTCGCCCGCCTCGTCCTGGTGATCGCGATCTCGATCGCGATCCCCGCGTTCGTGGTCGTCGCGTTCCTGCACGGAAAGGTGGACGTGCCGAGCGAGACGCTCGAGGTGCTGCGACAAAAGCTGCGGGCCGACCTCTCGCTGTATCGGTGGGCGATCACCCTTCCGGTCGCCCTCATCGGCGTGTGGGGCGTGTTGGGCGACGCTCGCGGCCGTCCCGTCGACGGGGGTCCGGCCGTCACTGCGCATCCCCCATCCTCCGACGAGACGGCGAACGCGAACGGCGACGCTTCGGCGAGCGAGGCGGCGTCCCGCGCGTCGGGCGCGAGATTCGTTCTCCTGCTCTCCGCCGCATGGCTCGTCGCGATCCTGGTCGGCTGGCTGATCTTCTTGGCGGGCAAGGCGATCCCGATGCACCGGCTCCTCGCGTTCTTCTTGCCGCTCCCCATCCTCGGAGCGCTCGGCGTGCTGACGCTCGGCGGCATCGTGTCGGCTCGCTGGGCCCGCGCGGCCGGCGCCGTCGTCGTTGCAGTCGGCGTCTGCGGCTTCGTGTTCATCGGCTACCAGAGCCTGTACCCGGACCTGGCCCACACGCGAGGTGTCGCGCCGATGCATGCCGACGAGGTGCAGCAGGCCGCCACTGCCGAGCGCTATCTCGACGCGATGAAGGTGGCGCCGGCGAGCCCGGTGGTGTTCGTGACCAACGACTGGGGCAGTGATCCGTCCTCGAGCATCCAGCTGGAGGGCTTCGTCGCGAGGACCGTCGTCGCGCCGGCGCGCCTGCCCACCACGTTCTTCTACGTCGGCGATCCGCAGCAGCTGCTGGCCGGCCGTCCCACGATCGAGCCGAACGACACGCGGGGGTTCAACGACGTCTCCCGCGCATACTGGCCGGCCGTCGCCCGTGTGCTCCCCGACCACCCGGTCGAGATCATGCTGGCCGCGTTCAACCGGAAGAACTTCGAGGGGTACGCGCAGGCGTTCCCGTCCAAGGTCGTCGCCCCCGGCGTGCTGGTGCTGAGCGGGCCACGCCCCGCGGCGCCGATCCCGCCGGCCCCCCTGCCGGCGATCCCGCGCGGATCGGTCCAGCTGCTCGTGTTCGGCGCGGGGACGCTCGTCATCCTCGGGCTGGTCGGCCTCGGCTGGGCGCTCGCACTGCTCCCCCGTTCCACGCGGCCGGTCGAGACCTTCGCCCTGTCGGTCGCGTTCGGCATCGCGGCCCTGATCGCCGTCGGGACGGCGCTCGATCTCGCGGGGTTGCGCCTGGGCGGGGAGGGCGGTCACCTGGCCGTTCCGATCGCCGCGGTCGCCGGCTGGGCGCTCGCTGCGTTCCACCTGACGCGGGAACGAAGCGCGCGCAAGCCCGACCCGAACGAGGTGGTGTCGCTGTGACCGGCGGAACGGCACCTGAGGAGCGTGACGGCGCCGCTACGGACGAGGGCTCGTCGGGCGCGGACGAGGCCCTCGAGGACCGCGCGCGCCGGGCGGGGCTCGGCACGGGGAGCGGCTCGGAGCGCCCGCACAGCACCTCGCGCCTCGGCGACGTCGCCGCCGAGCTCGAGCGCCAGCTGCAGAGCGACCGGCGCGCGGACATCCCCGACGAGCCGATCCTTCGCTCCGGGCCGGCGTGGGGACGCTGGGTGAAGCGGACGATGTACGACACCCTCCGCCCGATCACGCGGCGGTACGACCGCATCTGCGCGAGCCTGGCCACACTCACGACGTCCACGGCCGAGCGGCTGGAGGCCCTCGAGGCAGAGGTCGCCCGATTGCGGCGACAGATGGAACGCACCGACCCCTCGTCCCCGTCGATGCGCGACGACGACGCCCGCGGTGGGTAGCGCAGAGCTCGATCCGTGAAGATCGCGGTCTGCCATCCGACGTCCGCCGGTGGAGTGGGCGGAGCCGAGGGGCACGTCAAGTCGCTGGTGGAGGCGCTGCGCGCGGCCGGGCACGGCGTGAGCTTCGTCGGCAAGCCGTACCGGCGCCCAACCGCCGGGGAGCTCGTCGACCAGATGGCCATGTGGCGATCGCTCGACGTGGAGTCGGCGGTGGGCGGGCCGGTCGACCTGGTGGTGGCGCTCAAGTTCCCGGCATACCTCGTCCGCCACGACCACAAGGTGGTGTGGCTCATGCAGCAGCTCCACGACGCGTACGAACTGTGGGAGCACCACGAGTACGGGCGGCTGGTCCGCGAGGAGGGCGGCGAAGCCGCCCGTCGCATCGTGTGGAACGCCGACCGCGAGGCGCTCGGCGAGGCGGCGCGGCTGTTCGCGACGTCGCGCAATGTGGCGGGGCGGCTCCGGCGATCGCTCGGCCTGGAGGCCACGGTCCTGTACCACCGCTCGCCGCTGTGCGAACGGCTCCTCGGGCGGGATCCGGGCGCGCACGGCGACTACGTTCTGGTGCCGGGGCGTCTCGAGTCCCGCAAGCGCCAGCTGCTCGCGGTGAACGCGATGGACGAAGTCCTGGGCGAGGTCCGGCTGGTCCTGGTCGGCGACGGGCCCGACGCCGGACGCCTTCGCGCCCGCGCGCGACGGGGCCGCGCCGCCGGCCGTATCGAACTGCTGTCCGGCGTCGGGGACGCCGAGCTCGCAGACCTCTACCGGTCGGCGGGGGCCGTCTGCTATCCGCCCTTCGACGAGGACTACGGCTACGTGACACTGGAGGCGTTCGCCGCCGCACGGCCGGTGGTGACGACGACCGACGCCGGCGGCCCGCTCGAGTTCGTGCGCGAGGGCGAGACCGGGACGGTCGTCCCGCCCGACCCCGGCGCGCTCGCGAAGGCGTTCGACCGGCTCTGGGCCGACCGCGCATCCGCCGACCGCATGGGCCGCGCCGGACGCGAGGAGTTGCTCGCGACGATCCCCGAGTGGCCCGAGGTCGTGGCGCGACTGCTCGGCGATACCCCGCTGGTACCCTGAGCGACATGTCGCACTGGAAGTCCAGGGTCGCGGACCTCACGCCCGATCGGGCGATGGAGTGGTACCGACGACGACGCGCGACCCGCCGTTACCTCAACAAGCTCGGCAGGGAGGTCTACGATCGGCGCGGCGCGCAGCCGGTGCTGGAGGACCTCGAGGAACAGACGGTCCAGCGCAGCGGCTTCTACAACGAGCTGGTGAAGGATGCGATGTCGCGCGTCGACCTGGTTCTCGAGCGGCTGCACCGGCGCATCGACGCGGTGGCCACGCGCGACGAGGCGAGCATCGAGCGCCTCGAGGACGAGCTCGCCGCCGTTCGAAGCGAGCTCACCGAGATCCGCAAGAAGCTCGACGGCGCCGCCGACTGAGACGGGTGCGATGCGGCTCGCGTGGCTGTCGCCGCTCCCCCCGATGAGGTCAGGGATCGCCGACTACTCCGCCGACCTGCTCCCCCTCCTCGCCGAGCGAGCCACGGTCGACGCGGTCGCCCCCCTTCGGGACCGGCCGGGTGGGGTGCCGGCCTCCGCCGGCTTCGTCGACGCTCGCGCCTTCCGATCGCGGCGAAGCGAGTACGAGCGCGTGATCTGCCACATCGGAAACAGCCCGATGAACGAGTTCGCCTACGTCGCGGCCGTGCGAGAGCGAAGCGTCATGGTCCTGCACGACCTGACCCTGCATCACCTGTTCGCGAACGCGTACCTGTCGCGCGGCGACCGGGACGGGTATGAATCGCTTCTGCGGGTCCTCTACGGCGCCGCCGGCGACCGCCTCGTCGATCTCGAGCGGCGCGGGCTGGGGACCGAGTACGACCGCTTCCTGTTCCCGATGATCGAGCACGTTCCCGGACGGGCGAGCGCCGTCGTCGTCCACAGTCGCGCGGGTGCGCGGGCGGTGGCCGACGCGGCGCCGGACGTGCCCGTGACGATCATTCCCCACCACGCGGGCGTCGAACCCGCGGAGGTCGCGGGCGTCGACCGCGGGGCGGCGCGGGCCGCGTTCGGCCTTCCGGACGAAGCGTTCGTCGTCGCCCACCTCGGGTTCCTCGTCCCCGCGAAGCAGCCGGCCACGGTGCTGCAGGCGTTCGCGCGCCTCGCCGATCGCCATCCGGAGGCGATCCTGCAGATCGTCGGGCAGGACGCGCCGACGCGGAGCCTGGGCCGCGCCCTCGAACGGTACCGCCACCGCGACCGCGTGCGGATGACCGGCTACGTCTCGCTGCCGGACTTCTACCGGGCGCTCCGCGCGGCGGACGCGGTCGTCAACCTCCGGTTCCCCACCCTGGGGGAGAGCTCGGGGTCGTTCGCGCGAGCCCTCGCGGCCGGCCGGGCCACGATCGTGAACCACGCGGGCTCGTTCGCCGACGTCCCCTCGGACGCGACGCTTCGCGTGGAGCTCGACGACGATCAGGTGGAGGCGGTTGCGGCGCACCTGGTTCGACTTGCGGAGGACGGCGACCTGCGCGAGCGCGTCGGGGCGGCGGCACGCGCCTACGCGGCCGCCGAGCTCGATCCGGCGCGCTGCGCCGACCGCTACGTCGAGGCGGCCGCGGCGAGCGCCGCATAGATCCGCTCCGCCTTCGCGCGGGCGCTCGCGTGCGCGGCTCGGCGGTACTCGGCCCGACGTTCTTCCTTCAGCGCCGCGCGCGCCCCCGACGGCCCGCCCCCTCCGCGGTCGACCCCGCCGCCGGCGCCGAACGTGTTCAGGTCCCACTCGCGGATCCGCTCGAGGACGGCGTCGACGTTCTCCGAGGTGTGCTCGAAGGGACGAAAGGCCGTGCCGAAGCGCTCGTTGATCCGGGCGACGACCGCCCCGAGGTCGGCGACGACCTGATCGAAGGTCGCCACGACGATCCCGTCGAGGGCGGGGAGCAGTGGCGCGTGGAACCGGACCCAGCCCCGGAGCGCGCCGGCAACCCCGATCCCGGGCGCGCGGACGGCGAGCGACAGCACCGAGTCCTCGGCGGGACGGACGACCAGCAGCACCGGCAGCCCTTCGCGCACACCCTCGAGCAGCTGCGCGGCGACGTGCGCGTGGTGCGCCATCTGGACGTCGTGCGGCAGCTGCGCCTCGTGGAACGCCGCGACTGCGAACGTGTTCCCCGAGCGCGGGAATCCCTCGATGACGATCTCGGTCTCGGGACCGATCGGGGTCAGGAACTGCCCCGGCCGGCGCCGGGCCCGCAGAATGGGGAGCGCCACGACCGGGTAGCGCCCGACCAGCGTCCGCAGCTCCCACCGCGCGCCCGATCCGACGCGGTGCAGCGCCTCCCTGCGCTCGGTCACCGTCACCGTCACCGCCCGAGGCGCTTCAGGAACTGCCTCTCGTCGATGACCTCGACGCCCAGCTGCTGCGCCTTGTCGAGCTTCGAGCCGGGATTCTCTCCCGCCACCACGAAGCTCGTCTTCTTCGACACGCTCCCGACGATGCGGGCCCCCGCCTCGGTCGCGGCACGCTCGGCCT
>DASPTB010000297.1:0-2280 GCA_035623615.1 Actinomycetota bacterium | reverse complement strand
GCACGCCATGAGCATCCCGGGGAGGCTCTTGTCGCAGCCCGCGACGGTCACCATGCCGTCGAATCGCTCGGCGTGCATGACGAGCTCGACGCCGTCGGCGATGTTCTCCCGGCTGATGAGCGAGGCTCGCATGCCAACGGTGCCCATCGCGATGCCGTCGGAGACGGCGATGGTCCCGAACTCGATGGGGAACTCGCCGGCCGCCGTGACCCCTTCCTTGGCGGCGACCGCCACGCGGTGCAGGTGGATGTTGCAGGGGGTGACCTCGTTCCACGACGACGCGACGCCCACCTGCAGTTTGCCGAAGTCGTCCTCGCCCATCCCGACAGCGCGGAGCATGGCCCGGGCCGGTGGGCGTTCGGTCACCTCGGTGCTGCGGGCCCGCGTCGTGTCGGTCATGGTCCTGGTCCCCCTCGAAACGGCGTGCGCGGCACGATCGCGTCGCGCGAGGCGACGAGTCTACGCCGAGGCGCGATCTCCGGCCGAGGCAGGTGGCTTCCGGGCACGCAGATGAAGGAAGAGTGGCACGCGCTGCCATCGCCGGTCGCGCTCCTCGCGGATCGCTTCGTCCGGAATGGGCCACTCGCGGATTCGGTCGACGAGCAACCCGGCGCCGGCGAGTGCGTCCGCGTAGGACGACAGCGGACGGTGGGCACTGGTGAACGTCATCGTCAGGCCGTCGCGGGCGACGGCGTCTTCGTAGACGAACTCCTCCAGGTAGGAACCCGCGATCGTGAACTTGCTGCCGGGCTCGTCGTTCTCGAACCGTCCCGAGGAGTTGATCGGATGGACGATCGCGATACAGAGGAATCCGCCGGGTTCCAGGACCCTGGCCGCCTCGCGAATCGCGCCCCGCATGTCGTCGACGTCGTGCAGCGACATGAAGGCGACGGCGCAATCGAACGACGCGTCGTCGAATGGCAGAGCGGCGGCGTCGGCGACTTCCACCCGGATCGATGGGTCGGCATCGCGCGCCGCGGCGATCATCGTCGGCGACGCGTCGATGCCGGTCACGGCGTGACCGATCGCCAGCAGGTCCCGCGACATGCGTCCCTCCCCGCACCCGATGTCGAGCGTCGCCCGTCCCGGCCCGGGGACGAGATCGAGGAACTGTTCCCGGTGGAACCGCCAGTAGCTGTCGTGGCCGGGGACGCGCGCCCATTCGACGAACTCGGCCGCGTGCTCCTCCCACGCCTCCCGCAGGCTCGGGACCGGAGGGTACGAGCGCTCGATGGAGGTCGGAGTCCCGCCGGATTCGCCGGATTCGGTCACGGGCTCACTGTACGGGAGCCCGCCTCGCGGGGAGAAGCCACCCCGGCGGAACGGCCGGGCCGCATACGATAGGCCCCATGACCGAGCCGAGGACCTTCGTCGTCGTGGGCGCCGGGCTCGCGGCGGCATCGGCGGTCTCCGCGCTGCGGACGGAGGGGTTCGACGGCCGGCTGGTTGTTTTCGGCGACGAGTTCGACCTCCCGTACGAGCGCCCGCCGCTCTCCAAGGAGTTCCTCCGGGGCGAGACCGAGTTCGAGGCGGCCGTGGTCCGCCCGGCCGAGTGGTACGCCGAGAACGACGTCGACCTCCGCCTCGGCGGCCGGGTCGAAGCCGTCGACCCGGCCGCCCGGTCGGTGACGATTGCCGGCGAAGAGACCGTTTCCTACGACCGCCTGCTCCTCGCGACCGGCGGGCGCAACCGACCCGTGCCGTTCCCGGGCGGCGACCTCGACGGCGTTCTCCAGTTGCGGACGAGGCAGGACGCGGAACGCATCCGGGAGGCCGCCGGCGGCGGCGCGCGCGTCGCGATCGTGGGCGCGGGGTTCATCGGGCTCGAGGTGGCCGCGTCGCTCCGGTCGCTCGGCGCCGAGGTCGAGATCGTGGAGGTCTTCGGACGCCCGCTGGAGCGCGTGCTCGGTCCCGAGGTCGGCGCCGTCTTCGAGGCGATCCACCGCGACCACGGCGTGGTCTTCCACATGGGCGAGCACGTCGAACGGCTGGAGGGCGCCGGCCGCGTCGAGCGCCTCGTGACCTCCGAAGGAACCACCCTCGACTGCGACGTCGCCGTCGTCGGGATCGGGATCGCGCCGAACGTCGAGCTCGCGGTCGATGCGGGCCTGGACGTGGACAACGGCGTGCTGGTGGACAAGCGTCTCGCGGCGAGCGCGCCCGGCGTGTTCGCGGCGGGCGACCTCGCCAACCACGCGCACCCGCTGTTCGGCCGGCGGATCCGCGTGGAGCACTACGACAACGCGATCAAGCAGGGAGTCGCGGCCGCGCGCGCGATGC
>DASPTB010000260.1:0-6221 GCA_035623615.1 Actinomycetota bacterium | reverse complement strand
CGCCGCGATCGACGGGGCCGACTACGTCGTCAACGAGATCCGCGTCGGCGGCTACGCGTCGACGCTCCTCGACTTCGA
The DNA here is from genome assembly GCA_035623615.1 of Actinomycetota bacterium. Lineage (GTDB taxonomy): Bacteria > Actinomycetota > UBA4738 > UBA4738 > UBA4738 > DASPTB01. The sequence goes on along the minus strand of DASPTB010000260.1, from coordinate 6,143 downwards.
GATCCCGAAGAAGTACGGGCTGCGGCAGACGATCGCCGACACGATCGGCGTCGGCGGCATCTTTCTCGGCCTGCGGACGATTCCCGTGGTCGCGGACATCGGCCGGGACATGGCCGAGGTCTGCCCCGACGCGCTCCTGCTCAACTACACGAACCCCATGGCGATGGTCCCGTGGGGTGTCTACGCCGGGTCGCCGCACCAGCGCGTCTTCGGTCTCTGCCATTCGGTTCGCTTTACGCACTGGTTCCTCGCGCGCACGGTCGGCGTGCCGGAGCACGACATCGACTACGTGACCGCGGGGTTCAACCACCAGGCGTTCGTGATCCGCTTCGAGCGCCGATCCACCGGCGAGAATCTCTATCCCCTGCTGGACGACGCCATCGCCCGCGACCCCGAGGGCCTGGGCCGCCGGGTTCGCGTCGAGCTGTATCGCCAGATCGGGTTCTTCCCGACCGAGTCGAGCGAGCACTCCGCCGAGTACGTGCCGTGGTTCATGGGACACGACGACATGATCGAGCGTTACCGGATCCCCGTCGACGAGTACCTTCGCCGCAGCGAGGACAACCTGGACGAGTACCGCGAGATCGGGGAGGCGCTGGCGGCCGGGCGCGGCTTCCCGATCGAGCCGGCGAACGAGCTGGCGTCGAACGTGATTCACGGGATCGAGACCGACACCCCGACGGCCGAGTACGTCAACGTGCGCAACAACGGGCTGATCGCGAGCCTGCCCGTCGGCTGCTGCGTGGAGGTGCCCGCGACCGTCGACGGCGACGGCATCCATCCCACGGCCGTGGGCGAGCTCCCGCCGCAGTGCGCGGCGCTCAACCGCACGTTCCTGAACGTCGTCGAGCTGACCGTGCGGGCGGCGCTCGAGGGCGATCGCCGGCACGTGTATCAAGCGGCCGCGCTCGACCCGAACGCGGGAGCGAACCTGCGCCTCGACGACATCCGCTCGATGTGCGACGAGCTGATCGAGGCGCACGGCGAGCTGATGCCGGAGGGCATCCGGACGACCTGAGGGAGTCCGGTCATGGCGTCCGAACGACGTCAGCCCACGCCCGCCGTCTCGAGGAACCCTGTTCCGTGACGCGGAATGGGAGTACCGTGCCCGGGTGAAGACCGAGCGCGCGCCTGCCGTCGAGAGCGTCGACCGGGCGCTCCGCATGCTCCAGGAGCTCGCCGCGCACGGCTCGGGAGCGACGCTCGAGGAGCTCGCGACGGCTTCCGGGCTCCCCAAGAGCTCGGCGCACCGCACGTTGGCTGCGCTGCGCGAGCGGGGCTTCGCCACGCAGCAGCCCGACGGGCGCTATCTCGCAGGTCCGGAGCTCCTGCGGGTCGCCTTCGAGTTCTACGACCGAATCGACCTCAGGGTCGCCCTGCAGCCCGTCCTCGTCCGCCTCAACCGCGAGGTCAACGAGACGATCCACCTCGGGGTCCTCGACGGGGCCGACGTCGTCTACCTCGACAAGCTCGAGCCGTCCCATCCCATCGCGCTCACCTCGCGCGTCGGCGGCCGCAACCCGGCCTACTGCACGGGCGTCGGGAAGGCGTTGCTTGCGTGGACGTACCCGACCGAGGACGCGATCCGGGGGTGGGTCGACGAGCACGGTCCCCTGGAGGTGCGGACCTCCACCACCATCACCGAGCCGGCCGCGCTGGCGCGTGAGATGGCGAAGATCCGCTCGGATGGCTGGGCGCGGGACATGGAGGAGAGCGAGCAGGGCGTCCGCTGTCTCGCCGCGCCGCTGTTCCTGGGCGGCGCGGTCCCCCGGGCGGCGGTGTCGATCGCTGCCCCGCGCGAACGGCTGTCCGCCACTCGAATGCGCTCGCTCGCGCCGATCCTGCTCCGTGCGACCTCCTCTCCGCCCCTGGGCGGCCCTCGCGGGGCCGGACGCGGCCTTGACGACGCCGTTGGGGCCACCGCACAATGAGCCGCTCCTTCGACAGAACATCGTTCCGTCCAGCGGAATGCGGCGCACAGGGAAGGGCAGCGACGGAGTGATCCAGGAGATCCGCACCGAAGCCGCTCCGCGCGGCACGGGCGCCTACTCGCAGGCCATTCGTGCCGGCGACTTCCTGTTCATCTCCGGCCAGGGCCCGCTCGACCCGGAGACGCTCGAGGTCCGCGGCAACACGATCGAGGAGCAGACCGAGCTCACCCTGCGCAACCTGGAAGCGATCGCGGCCGCCGCCGGCGGGACGCTCGCCGACGTCGTCAAGGTGTCGGCGTTTCTCTCCTCGATCGACCTGTTCCCCGCGTTCAACGCCACATACGAACGCGTCTTCGCGTCCGAGCCGCGGCCCGCGCGCACGACGACCGGTGCGGAGCTCCGCGACATCCTCGTCGAGATCGACGCGGTCCTGTACCTCCCGCAGCCGTGAGCGAGCCCTACCCCGACCTCGACACGCCCGCGCTCCTGATCGACCTGGACGCCCTGCGCGGCAACGTCGAGGAGATGGCGGGGGTCGCGAAGCGGGGCGGCGTGCGGCTGCGCCCGCACACCAAGACCCACAAGTCTCCCGAGATCGCTCGGATGCAGGTCGACGCGGGCGCCGACGGAGTCACGGTCGCGAAGCTGGGCGAAGCGGAGGTCATGGCCGACGGGGGGCTCGACGACCTGCTGATCGCGTACCCCATCGTCGGCGAGGCGAAGCTGGCGAGGCTTCGCGCCCTGCTGGACCGCGCGACGGTGCGCGTGAGCCTGGACGCGGTCGAGGTCGCGGAGGGGATCGGCCGTGTGGGCACGGACGCGGGCCGTGACGTCCCCGTCCTCGTCGACGTCGACACCGGCCAGCACCGCATGGGCCGCCCGCCCGGGCAGCCCACCGCCGACCTCGCGCTCGAGATCGACCGCGTTTCCGGCGTCCGCGTGGCGGGGCTCGTCACGCACGCCGGCCACGCATACGGCAGCGTGGGGGGGGACGAACTCCGCGCGGTCGTCGAGCGGGAGGTCGAGGACCTGCTCGACACCGCCGAGCGGTGCGCAAAGGCGGGCCTGGAGATCGAGGAGATCAGTGTCGGGGCGACGCCGACCGCGCGGCTCGAGGCAGAACAATTGGGGGTCACCGAGATCCGGCCGGGCACGTACGTGTTCAACGACGTTCAGCAGATGCGGCTCGGCGTGGCGACCGAGGCGACGTGCGCGGCCCGCGTGCTGGTCACCGTCGTGGCACGGCCCGCACCGGAGCGCTTCGTCCTCGACGCGGGCACCAAGGCATTCACCTCGGACGGCGGGGATGGCCCGCCGTTCCCGGGCCGCGGAGTCGTGGCCGGCCACCCCGACCTCCGTATCGACTTCATGAACGAGGAGCACGCGGTCGGGCACGTCGAGGGCCGCGGCGACCTCGCGATCGGCGACCGGCTCGAGGTGATCCCGCTGCACGTCTGCAGCTGCGTGAACATGTTCGACGTCGCGTACGGCGTCTGTGACGGCCGCGTCGACCGCGAGCTCACGATCGCCGGCCGGGGGCGGATGCGATGACGCGCGGTCTGGACGGCAAAGGCGTCCTGATCTCGGGTGGCACCAGCGGGATCGGGCTCGCCACGGCCAGGCGGTTCCTTGAGGAGGGGTCGCGGGTGTTCGTCGCGGGCGTCGACGACGTGGAGCTGAAGGCGGCGTGCGCCGAGCTGTCGCCCCTCGGTCCGGCCGACGGCCTCCGAGCCGACGTGAGCCGCGAGGAGGACGTCCGCGCTCTGGTCGAGGCCGGTGAATCCAGCCTGGGGCGCGTGGACGTATTGATCAACAACGCCGGGGTGGCCGACAAGGCGCCGTTCCTCGAATTGGACGCGGCGACGTGGGACCGAACGATCGCGGTCAACCTGCGCGGGATGTTTCTGGTCGCGCGCGCCGTCGCCGAGCGCATGCAGGCGGACGGCCGCGGCGGCGTGATCCTGAACATGGCGTCGACGAACGCACTGGGAGGCGAGGAGGAATTCGCGCACTACAACGCCTCGAAAGGAGGCGTCCTGCAGCTGACGCGGACGATGGCCGTGGAGCTCGGCCCCTTGGGGATCCGGGTGAACTGCCTGTGTCCGGGGTTCGTCGACACGCCCCTGAACCGGGCGCTCGCGACCGAGGACGAATACCGCGAGTACGCCCGCTCCCGCATCCCGCTGGGCCGCGTCGGACGCCCGGAGGACGTCGCCGCGGCCTACGCGTTCCTCGCGTCGGACGACGCGGCCTTCATCCATGGGGCCGCGTTGGTGGTCGACGGCGGACAGACGGCGGTGATGTGAAGATGGCGCCCGTGGCATCGCTCCTCGACGAACTTCTGGACGTGCCCGAGTCGGCCGGCACGGTCAACATGACGTGGCTCGGCCAGGCCGGGTTCGTGGTTCGGGCCGGCGGGACCACGGCGCTCGTGGATCCCTTCCTCGCTCCGTACGAGGGCCGCCGGTACGAGAGCGCGCTGGACGCCGGCGAAGCGCGCGGCCTCGACGCGGTCCTGTGCACGCACGAGCACGTCGACCACTTCGACGCGGTCAGTGCCCCCGCGTTCGCGGCCGCGTCGCCCGGATGCGTCTTCGTGGTGCCGGCGCCGATCGTCGACATGGTGACCGAGGTCGGCATCGCGCCCGACCGCGTTGTCGGCATGCAGCCGGGCGACGTGCAGAAGATCGGCGGACTCTCGCTGCGAGCCGTTCCGGCGATGCACGGCGTCACGATGGACGACGCATACGGATTCGGCGAGGAGCTCTCGGCGGGGCAGGTGCGGTTCCTCGGGTACGTCCTGGAAGCCGACGGCGTCCGCGTGTACCACGCCGGCGACACCATCCCGTACGACGGCATGGACGTTCTGTTGCGCGAGCTCGAGCTCGACGTCGCGTTGCTGCCGATCAACGGCCGCGACGTCGACCGCGAGGCTCGGGGCATCGTCGGGAACATGACCGAGCGCGAGGCCGCCTGGCTCGCCGAGGCGATCGGCGCCGGGACGCTCGTGCCGATGCACCACGACCTGTTCGTGGGCAACCGGGGGTGGCCGGCGCACGTGGTCGAGTGGGCCGAGCGCGAGGAACGGGACGTGACCGTCCTCGTCCCGCCGCGCGAGCGGCCGTTCCGTGTGAGCGGGAGGCGGGGCCGATGAGGACGCTCACCTACCTGGGCCCGCGGCGGATGGAACTGCAGGAGGCGCCCGAGCCCGAGCCGGCGGCCGGAGAGGTGCGCGTCCGCGTGGCCGCGGCCGCGATCTGCGGTTCCGACCTGCACGGGTTTCGGGAGGCGAGCCCCCGGCGGATCCCGCCGCTCGTGATGGGCCACGAGGTCGCCGGGACCGTCGACGCCGCGGGTCCGGGGGCCGACGCCGGGCTCGTCGGCGCTCGCGTCGTGGTGATGCCGGTCGTGTCGTGCGGCCGCTGCGACCGCTGCCGCGAGGGGTCGCCGAACCTGTGCCCCGACCGCGCGCTGATGGGGGCGAGCTTCGCCGGCGGGTTCGCCGACGCCTGCGTCGTACCCCTCGGGCAGGTGAAGCACGTGCCCGACGCGCTCTCGGACCCGGTGGCGTCGCTCGTCGAGCCGTACGCGAACGCGGTCCATGTGGTCGACCGTGCCGTTCGGCCGGGCGACAGCGTGCTCGTGATCGGCGCAGGGTGCATCGGCCTGTTCGCGACGCGGGCCGCGGTGCTGGCGGGGGCCGCCCGTGTGTTCGTCTCGGACACGCTGCCCAACCGGCTCGCGCTCGCGGCGCGGCTCGACGGGCAGCCCGTGCTCGCCGAGGGCGCGGCCGAGGAGGTGCTGGCAGAGACGAAGGGCGACGGCGTCGACGTCGTCGTCGACGCCGTCGGACTGCCGGCGACGTGGGCGCTTGGTGTGAAGGCGGCTCGCTTCGGCGGCCGCCTCGAGGCGATCGGTCTCGGCGCAGTCGAAGGGCCGCTGGACTACCACGGCGTGGTCACCAAGGGCCTCACGGTCTCCGGCTCCTACGCGTGTGTGGCGGAAGACTTCGACCGCGCGATCACGCTGCTCTCGAGCGGCGAGCCCGACGTAGACAGCTGGATCACGACGATGCCGCTCGCGCAGGGCGCCGACGCGTTCGTCGCGCTCGTGGACGGGTCGAACCTGACGAAGGTGGTGCTCGTCCCGTGAGGCTCGCGTCGTTCGGTGGCCGGTTCGGACGGGTCGAGGACGATCACGTCGTCCCGATGG
>DASPTB010000232.1:0-5253 GCA_035623615.1 Actinomycetota bacterium | reverse complement strand
CGTCCGCGCCGAACCGGAAGATGCGCGAGTGCTCCAGGAACCGCCCGACCAGCGAGCGAACCCTGATGCGCTCCGACAGTCCTTCCAGGCCCGGCTTCAGGCAGCACACGCCGCGCACGATCAGGTCGATCTCGGCGCCGGCCCGCGACGCGTCGTACAGGGTCCGGATCATCTTCACGTCGACGAGGCTGTTCATCTTGAGGATGATCCGGCCCCCGGGACGTGCCTGCGCCTGGATCATCTCCGTCAGCCGTCGGCGAAGCGTCAGCGGCGCGACGAGCAGCTTGCGGTAGTCCACCTGGCGGCTGTAGCCCGTGAGGAAGTTGAACAGGTCGGTGACGTCGGTCCCGAGGTCGGGGTCCGCGGAGAGCAGCCCCACGTCCTCGTAGATCGTCGCGGTCGCCGGGTTGTAGTTCCCCGTGCCGACGTGGACGTAGCGCCGCAGCTGGTCGCCCTCCCTGCGGACGACGAGCGTGACCTTGGAGTGCGTCTTCAGTCCGACGAGGCCGTAGACGACGTGGACCCCCGCCTCTTCGAGAACCCGTGCCCAGTTGATGTTCGCCTCTTCGTCGAACCGCGCCTTGAGCTCGACGAGCGCCGCGACCTGCTTCCCGCTGTTCGCCGCGCGGATGAGCGACCGCACGATGGGGCTCTCGCGGCCGGACGTGCGATACAGCGTCTGCTTGATGGCGAGGACGTGCGGGTCGCGGGCGGCGCGGTCGACGAACGCCGCGACCGAGGTGTGGAACGAGTCGTAGGGATGGTGGACGAGGATGTCGCCGGCGCGGATCTCGGCGAAGAGATCTCGCGGCACCCCGTCGACCGGCGCAAGGCGCGCCTGCGTCGTCGGGGTCCACGGCGGCTCCTTCAGGTCGGGACGGTCGATGTCGTGCAACTCCCACAGGCCCACCAGCCCGAGCTGGCGCTTGACCTCGTACACATCGTTGGGCTGCAGCCCGAGCTCGCGCATGAGCAGCGACAACGAGCGCTCGCCGATCGACTGGTCAACCTCGAGACGGACCACCATCGGCGAGAGGCGGCGCTGCCGGAGATTCTCCTCGACGGCGACGAGCAGGTCATCCGCCTCGTCCTCCTCCAGCTCGAGGTCGGCGTTCCTCGTGATGCGGAACGTGTGCGCCGACACGATCTCCATCCCGGGGAAGAGCTCGTCGAGGTGCGCGGCGATTACCTGGTCGAGCGGCACGAACGCGAGGCGGTCGCCCAGACGGAGGTACCTGGGCAGGATCGCCGGCACCTTGAGTCGCGCGAAGCGCGTGTGCCTCGTCGTCGGATCGCGGACGACGACGGCGAGGTTCAGCGAGAGGTTCGAGATGTAGGGGAACGGGTGTGCGGTGTCGACCGACAGCGGCGTGAGCACGGGGAAGACGTCGCGCGCGAACACCTCGCTCAGGTGCTCGCGGTCGGTCGGCGACAGCTCGTCCCACGCGAGGACGAGGATCCCCTCGCTCCGCAGCCGCGGGAGCAGGTCGCCGACGAACACGCGGGTCACGCGCTCGTCCTGCGCCAGCACGCGCTCGCGGATCTGCTCGATCTGCTCGCTCGGCGTCAGGCCGTCCGGCGACTGGACGTGCACACCGGAGACCAGCTGTTCCTTCAATCCGGCGACCCGCACCTGGAAGAACTCGTCGAGGTTGTTGTCGAAGATCGCGAGGAACTTCAGGCGCTCGAGCAGAGGGATGCCCTGGTTCTCCGCGAGGGCCAGCACGCGGCTGTTGAAGTCCAACCAGGACACCTCGCGGTTGAAGAAGGTGGGTTCAGGGGAGGCAACGCCGGCGGGTGGAGCATCGGCGGCGACCCGGACCGGCGCCGCGAGCGCGCCCGCTCCCGTCGCCCCCGTGGCGGCCGCGACCGTGCCGCCCGGTTCTTCCGGATCGGTCGACGAAACGAGGTCTGGACTGGTGCTCGACATGTGTGTGTTCCCGTTATCGGCCGGCCCACCGCCCGGCTGACCTGCATCGTACCGCGCACGGGTTCACGGAAGCTCCCCCGCGTCCTCCGGCCTTACGTCTCCGGCGCGTCCAGGAACCTGTAGCCGAGCCCCCGAACGGTCACGAGGTGGCGGGGCTGGTGCGGGTCGTCCTCGATCTTCTGGCGGAGCCGCTTCACGTGAACGTCGAGGGTCTTCGTGTCGCCGAAGTAGTTGGGGCCCCAGACCTCGGTGATCAGGAACTCGCGGGTGAGCAGGCGGCCCCGCCGCTCGAGGAACACCTCGAGGAGCTCGAACTCCTTGGGGGTCAACTTGACCGCGTCGCCCCGCACGCGCGTCTCGTGCCGGGCCAGGTCGAGCTCGACGGGCCCGCCCCGCAAGACCTCGACGGGCGTGGCGTCGCCGGCCATTCCCGCCCGCCGCAGCTGCGCCCGGACCCGCGACACCAGCTCGCGCATGGAGAACGGCTTGGTCACGTAGTCGTCGGCGCCGAGCTCGAGGCCCGCCACCTTGTCGGCCTCGCCGTCTTTCGCCGTGACGATCACGATCGGGACCGTCGACTCCTGGCGGATGATGCGGCACACATCGAGGCCCGACAGGCGGGGCAACATCAGATCCAGCAGGACGAGCGACGGGATGCCTTCCCGGAACCGCGAGATCGCCGCCTCGCCGTCGGGCGCGACGACGACGCGAAACCCCTCGCGCTCCAGCGAGTATTGGATGCTGTCGGCCAGCGCCGGCTCGTCCTCGACGACCAGGACGGCGGGAACCGGGTCAGGCTGTGTCGTGGGAAGCGTCTGTGAACTCACGGAACTCTCCCGTCAGAAGGAACCCGACCTGCTCGCCGATGTCGACCGCGTTGTCGCCGACCCGCTCGAGCGCCCGGGCGACGACGTTCATGCGGATCCCCCACTCGAGCTTGCGCTCGTCGCTCGCGAGCTTGACGACCTCTGTGTACATCCCCCGGTTGAGGCGGTCGACCGGATCGTCCATCGCCGGCAGCTTCAGGCAGAGCTCGAGGTCGCGCCGCTCGAACGCCTCGATCGCCGTGTGGAGCATCCGGCACACGACGTCCCCCATCTCGGCAATGTGGGACAGGATGACCGAGCTCGTGGGGAGGTCGAACGTCGCGAGGGCAATCTTCGCCACGTTGACCGCTTGGTCACCGACGCGCTCGAGGTGGAGGTTGATGTGCATGATCGCCGAGACGAGGCGGAGGTCGGACGCCACCGGCGTCTGCAGGGCGAACAGGTCGAGGATCCGCCGCTCGATGTCGAGGTATCGCTCGTCCAGCGCGTCGTCGCCGTCGATGACCTGGCCGGCGAGCTCGCGGTCGCGCCGCACCAGCGCGTCGACCGACTGGCGGACGGCCACCTCTCCCTGTGCCCCGAGCTGGACGACCTCGGCCTCGAGGTTGTCGAGCTCCGCGTGGAACTTGCTTCTCGTCTCCGGCCTCATCCGAACCGCCCCGTCACGTAGTCCTCCGTCCGCTGATCCGCGGGCGTGGTGAAGATCTTCTCGGTCGAATCCGCCTCGACGACCTCCCCGTTCAACATGAACATCGTCCAGTCGGCGATCCGGGCCGCCTGTTGCATGTTGTGCGTCACGATGATCACGGTCACGCTGTCCTTCAGCTCCTCGACCAGCTCCTCGATGCGCAGCGTCGAGGACGGGTCGAGCGCGGACGCCGGCTCGTCCATGAGGAGCACCTCCGGCTCGACCGCCAGCGCGCGCGCCACGCACAGGCGCTGCTGCTGGCCGCCCGAGAGCCGCCCTCCCGGCTGGTCGAGCCGGTCCTTGACCTCCTCCCAGAGCCCGGCGCGGCGAAGGGCGCGCTCTCCGCGCTGGCGGAGCTCCGACTTCGACAGCCGCGAGCCGAGCTTCAGCCCGGCCACCGCGTTCTCCATCACGCTCATCGTCGGGAACGGGTTGGGCCGCTGGAACACCATGCCGATGCGGCGGCGGACCTCGACCGGGTCGGTGTCGGGCGCGTAGACGTCGGTCCCGTTGAACAGAACCTTGCCCGTGACGCGGGCACCGCGAACCTCCTCGTGCATGCGGTTCAGACAGCGGATCAGGGTGGACTTGCCGCAGCCCGACGGACCGATCATCGCCGTGACGGTCTCGGACTGAGCTTCCATGTGGACGTCCTTGAGCACGTGGTGATCGCCGAACCACGCGTTCAGACCGGAGACCTCCACCGCGTTCACCTCGTCCTTCTCAGCTGACGGGCGGCGATGACGCGGGCGCCGATCGACAGGCCGAGCACGATGATCAGCAGGCAGAACGCGCCCGCCCATGCCGTCACGTTGTCGAGCGCGTACGAACTCTGCGCGTCCACGTAGACACGGAGCGACAGTGAGTCCATGGGTCCAAAGGCGTTCGTCGTCATGAAGGAGTTTCCCAGAGCGGTCAAGAGCACGGGCGCCGTCTCGCCGAGGCCGCGGGCCATCGCCAGCATGATGGCGGTGAAGATGCCCGCCCCGGCGGTCGGGATCACGACCCGCAGGATGACCTTCCAGCGCGGGACGCCGAGGGCCAGTGCTCCCTCGCGCAGCTCCTGGGGAACAAGCCGCAGGACTTCCTCGGTGGCGCGGGTGATGATCGGCCACACGAGCACGCAGAGCGCGAGCGCCGCGGCGAAACCCGAGAATGCCCCCAGCCGGACCACCACCACCGCCCAGATGAATGCCCCCGCGACGATCGAGGGCGTCGAGAGCAGGATCTCGGCCACGAACCGGACCGTCGACGCGAACCATCCGCGCCCGTACTCGGACAGGTAGACGGCGGTGAGGAGGCCGAGCGGAACGGCGATCACGGCCATGATGCCGACGATGATCGCGGTGCCCACGAACGCTTCCGCGATGCCGCCTCCCGGCTGTCCGGGGATGCCCGGCGTCTTCAGGAAGAAGTTGATGCTGAGGGCCTTGAGGCCGCGCTCGATGACGTACGTCGCGATGAAGAGCAGGGGAAGCATGGCGAGCCCGCCGCAGACCCAGAGTCCCACCGTGAACGCACGATCCTTCATCTTGCGGGCGGCGCTCACTCCGGTCCCGAGCCGCGTGAACGCGGGAGCGGGGGCGGCCACGCCGCTCATTCCTCTTCTCCCATCGCGGCGCGCAGGACGTCCTCCTCGGGCACGGCGAGCCCGGCCGTGACCACCTGCTCGGTGCGGCCGACCAGCAGCCGGGAGAGCGCCGCCATGATCAACGCGATGACGACCAGAATCGCGGCGAGCGCCAGCAGCGCCGACCGGTGGTCGCCCGTGGCGGCTTCGCGGAACTCGTTGGCGATGACGGCCGGGA
>DASPTB010000231.1:0-2160 GCA_035623615.1 Actinomycetota bacterium | reverse complement strand
GCATCGAGGAAGGTGTCCGCCTGATCCTCTCCGGGATCGGCGACGATCCCGAACGGCCGGGCGTCGCCGACACACCCCGGCGCGTCGCCGACATGTACGCGGAGATCTTCGAGGGCGTCGACCGCGAGCCGCGCGAGGTCGTAACCGTCATCAAGGGCGCGGACCACGACGAGATGATCATGGTCCGCGACATTCCTTTGTACTCGATGTGCGAGCATCATCTGATCCCGTTCATGGGCCGTGCGAACGTTGCGTACATCCCGGGCCGCGACGGCCGCATCACGGGACTGTCGAAGATCGCGCGCGTCGTCGACATCTTGTCCAAACGCCCGCAGGTGCAGGAGCGCTTGACGACGCAGATCGCCGACACGCTCATGGCGGCACTCGACCCCCGCGGCGTCTGGGTCCTCATCGAGGCCGAGCATCTGTGCATGACGATGCGTGGCGTGAAGAAGCCCGGCTCGCTGACCGTCACGTCCGCCATCCGCGGAATCTTCCGGTCCGACGCCCGGACGCGCGCCGAGGCGATCGAGCTCGTGCGGCGCTAGCGGCCTAGCGGGCTGCGAGCGTCGGCCCGTACGTGCCGGCCGATCCCGTCAGCCTCGCGGGGTTGCTCCCGTCGAGCCAAGTGCTGAAGTAGGCGACGGACGCTTGCTGCGTGGCGGCGTTCCGCTGGTCGACGGACGCCGATCCATCCACGGGAGCGGCCGGCGAGTTCACGCGGACCTCCCAGAAGAGGAGGGCGCCCGCTGCGTCGGTGCCGAGGAGGCGCGGGGCGCCGGCCGTGCAGGGCGAAGGGGCGCCGGTCAGCGCGCAGACGTCGGGGATCGAGGTCCGGACCGCGACCGGCGAGCCGTGGACTCGGACGATCCAGGCCATGCCCGGTCCGGCCGCGACCACGAACGCGTTGTCGCCGAGCCACCCGAGTGGCCCGCGGGTCGCCGCCGCCGGAACGCGAATGCGCCGGACGTGCGTGACGCGGGACCCGTCGAACCGCGCGATGTAGGCGTGCGGGATGGCGCCCCGGTTCGCCCCGCCGTGTGCCCGGGTGAGGCCGAACAACACCACGGCGTCCTTCTCGGGCGACAACGAGATGAACGATGGTCCTCCCGGCACGCGCGGGACGCTGAGGGCCCGCGCGTGGGCGATCGGGTCGCTCGTGCCGTCGGCCGACGGGACACGAACCCAATGCCTGCCCACGAACGCGAACAGCGCGGTGCCGCCCGGTGCCCACGACACCTGCGCTCCCGACCTCGTGCGGCCGAGGACCGTCCTCGACGCGCCCGGGACGGTCGACTCGACGACGACCTGCTGCTGCTTGGTGACGACGGCGACGGTCGTGTGGCCGGGCGCCACCGACGTCGACGCCGCGTCGCCGGGGATCGAGACGTCGCCGCCCCCGGTCTGTCGCTGCCCGGCGATCGACGCCGCCTCCGGCAGCGAGCGCGCCGGCGCGGCCGCGCCCTTGGTGGTGCCGACGATGCCGTAGAGCGTTCGGAGCGCGGCCGCGCCCTCCGTGCCGGCGCGGGCGCGGCTTGCGGGCGACGACACGGCTGAGCGCTCGGGTCCCTTCGCCTCGCGCAGCGACCCGCCGACGGAAGCGAATGCGACGGTGGTCGCCACCAGCGCGCAGCTGCCGATCGCGACGCGCCGGCGCCGGCGCCGATGGAGGGCGGTCGTGCGTACGCGATACAGCGCGTCCCGCGAGGGCCACACCGTGTCGGCACGCGCGTCCAGCGCTTCCCGGAGCTCTTCGTACGGTCGCAGGTCGCGGACGTCGCTCACGGAACCGCGTCCTCTCGTTGCGCGCGCTCGAGGATCGGGCGCATGTTCCCCCGCGCCCTGTGCCGCCGGACGCGAACCGTGACCGGCGAGATGCCCAGCACGACGCCGGCTTCCTCGTCGGTCATCCCGAGCCATTCGACGAGGACAACCGCCTCGCGCTGGCCCGAGGGAAGGGCGCCCATCGCTCGTCCGACCGCGTCGCGGTCGTCCGCAGCCTCGAAGGGATCCGCTTCGGGCGCCGGCCGAACGGTCTTCCGCGCGGCCCGTGCCACGCGTCGAAGCTTGCTGCGGTAGAGGTTGAGCGCGATCCGGTACAGGTAGCCCGCCCGGTTGTCGGCCCGGCGGACCCGGTCCCACCGCTCGAGCGCGCGGACG
>DASPTB010000208.1:0-4724 GCA_035623615.1 Actinomycetota bacterium | reverse complement strand
CGGTCGGCCGCAGGCCCCCAGGCGCCGTGGAGCGCGCGCGGAACCTCGTCGCGCGCCTGCTTGCCCCGGGCCACGCGCTCCTGCGGGGTGCGACCGACGTAGCGGGCCAGGTTCGCCATGGTCCCAACATCCTCTACCATTCCGCGGGTGAGGAAGGGTCTCACGCTCCTGGTCGACACGTCGAGCCTGGTCTACCGGGCGCTCTTCTCCAACCCCGACTCGATCGTCACGCCCGACGGCATCCCCATCAACGCCACCTTCGGCTTCCTGGGGATGCTCGCCCGCCTCGTCCGCGACCACGATCCGGCGTACCTCGCCTGCGCGACCGATGAGGCCTGGCGCCCCGAGTGGCGCGTCGAGCTGATCCCCGACTACAAGTCGGAGCGCGCGCTCCCGGGGAGCGCCCAGGAGCAGGCGGAGGACAGGCTCGAACCCCAGATGCCGATTCTGTTCGAGCTCCTGGACGCCTGTGGCGTCCCGGTCGTGGGTCACGAGGGCTACGAGGCCGAGGACGTCATCGGCAGTCTCGCCGTCCGCGCCGGGGGACCGGTCGCGATCGTCTCCGGCGACCGCGACCTGTTCCAGTTGGTGCGCGACCCCGACGTGTGGGTGCTCTATCCGAGACGCGGCGTCTCCGACCTCGCGATCGTGAACGAGGCCTACATCGAGGAGCGCTACGGGATTCCCGGGCGCGCGTACCTCGACTACGCGGTGCTTCGCGGCGACCCCTCCGACGGGCTGCCGGGCGTACGGGGGATCGGTGAGAAGACGGCGAGTGCGCTGCTCGCCTCGCATGGAAGCCTCGAGAAGATCGTCGCGGCCGCGCGCGCGCCGTCTGCCGGTGGACCGCTCGGCAAGGTCGCCCGTGAGCTCGACTACGTCGAGCGCGCGGTGCAGGTGGTCACGATTCCCACCGATCTGCCGCTGCCCGACGTCGATCTGCAGCGGCCTCGGCCGACGCTCGACGAAGGACTCGAGCGGCTCGCGAGGAGCTACGGCCTCCTCGGACCGGTGCGACGCCTCGTCGGCGCGCTGGGGGCCGGCGGGGCGCCGTGAGGCCGCGGCCTGCCCCCGGAGTCGTGTTCGGGCTCGCGGCCGTCGCCCTCATCGCAGTCCTTGCGCTCACGGTCGGCCGTGGGCCGGCGTCGCCGCCGGTGTCATCGGCGTCTCCGGCGCCATTCGCGTCGTCGGGGCAGTTGATACCGATGCCGACGCCGACGCCGTTCGTCCTGACCTGCGCCGACGGCTTGGGGGGAACGCTGACACCGCAGACGTGGCGCCACAGCCTTTTCGCGGGGCCGTTGGCCGTCATCTGGCTGCGGCGTGGCGGGGACCTGTCGCCCGGCTCCATCGGACACCATTTCCGGGGATACGAGCCCGCCTCGTACCTCCTGGTCGTGCGCCAAGGACACGAGGTCAAGCTCTCGGTACCGTCGTCGCAGCAGACGCGCGTCGCCTTCCTGTACAACTCGCCCACGGACTCTCCCGACACTCCGCTTCAGATCGGTGACACGTCGGTGACGCTTCGGGCATGTCCCGGCGTGTCGCCGAATCTGAGCGACGGCACGCAATTCCTCGGCCAGGTCCTGGTGGGCCGCGCGCGGTGCGTGGTCCTTGACGTGCGCGACGTCTCGTCGAATCGCCTCTGGCGGTTGACTGCCCCGTTCGTCAGAGACGCCTGCCCTCGAGCGTTGACCCCACTTCGCACGGGAGCGACGCCGCCCGGTCCTTTCTAGACTGCCCCCGTGGCCGAAGACATCACCACCGTCGTCGTCGGCGCGGGCCAGGCGGGGCTTGCGACGAGTCACGAGCTGTCCGCGGCGGGTGTCGAGCACGTCGTCCTCGATCGCGGCCGCATCGGGGAAACGTGGCGCGGGAGATGGGACAGCTTCTGTCTCGTGACGCCGAACTGGACGGTGCAGCTCCCCGGGGGCCGCTACGAGGGCGACGACCCCGACGGATACCTTCCGCGAGACGACATCGTCGGACACCTGGCGACGTGGGCGAAGGGCTTCGACGCGCCGGTTCGAGAGGGCGTCGACGTCCGGTCGCTCGACCGCAGCGACGACGGGACGTTCGCGCTCGAGACCTCCTCCGGACGCATCCGCGCGCGCGCGGCCGTGCTCGCAACGGGCGCCTATCAGCGGGCGTTTCGTCCGGCCGCCGCCGCGGACCTTCCCGAGGACCTCTTCGCCGTCGACGTCGAGGGATACCGAAATCCCGAGGACCTGCCACCCGGCAGGGTGCTCGTGGTCGGCAGCGGACAGTCGGGGTGCCAGATCGCCGAGGAGCTCCACCAAGCCGGCCGTGACGTGGTGCTGTCCTGTGGACGCGCGCCCTGGGTGCCGCGACGCATGGGAGGACGCGACATCGTCTGGTGGGTGCTGAACTCCGGTTTCCTCGACGCACCGGTGGAGTCTCTTCCGTCCGAGGAGGCGAAGCTGTGGGCGAACTTCCAGGCGAGCGGCCACGACGGTGGGCACGACCTCCATGCGCGCACGCTCCGGGCGATGGGGGTGACGCTCGTCGGCCGCTTCGTCGGCGTGGACGACCATGGGGCGCGCTTCGCGCAGGATCTGCGCGAGAGCGTGGCCTGGGGAGACGAGCGCTTCGAGCAGTTGATGGACCTGTTCCGCAAGGTGGTCGCCGAACACGGTCTGGAGCCTCCTGAATACCCACAATCCGGTCCCATCGGGGAGGAGGGTCCCGAGCACGTCGACCTACGTGACGTCGGGGCCGTCGTGTTCGCGGGCGGCTTTCGTCCCGACTACCGCTCGTGGGTCCGGATCCCCGACGCGTTCGACACGATGGGCTTCCCGCTGCAGAAGGACGGGACGAGCACGGTCGTCCCCAATCTGCACTTCATTGGTGTGCACTTCATGCGCAAGCGCAAGTCGACGCTGCTCGTGGGCGTCGGCGAGGACGCGGAGATCGTCGCGCGCGCGGTCGCCCAGGGGTGAGGCATTGGGGAGCGGACGTTCGCTCCCCAATGGCCCGTCTTGCCGCACTAGCGCGTTACGTAGATCGTGCCCTGCATCCACGGATGGATCGCGCACATGAAGTACAGCGTGGTGCCGGGCGGTGCCGTCACCTTCACGGTGGTCGTCTGACCCGGGAACAGAAGGAGCGAGTCTCCGGACTGATTGAGTCCGCCGTCTGAGCCGAGGACGCGCTTGTGGTGGCCCATGCTCTTGAGGATCTGGTTGCACACCTGGCAGTTGAACACCTGGCCGACGGTGGTCGGCAACTGGCCCTGGTCGACGATGCTGAGCGTGTGTGGGTCGTCGCCCTTGTTCCCGTAGACGAGCTTGAGCCGTCCGCCGCTCTTCACGTCGACGACGCTCGGGCTGAAACGGTACGTCGCCTGGATGAGCGTGTTGGGTTGGAACGACTCCGAGCCGAGGGTGGTGATCGTGTTTCCCGGCGGCGTCCCGAAGGCCCAGGTGCCGGCGCCGAGGACCAGCGCGAGTGCGAGGGCCGCAACGAACACTCTCGTCTTCATGTAATCCCCTCTTTCTGGTCGATAAGACACGATCGTTTGCGCTTATCACCTCCCTTCCGTGCCACTCCTATCGCGTGGAGGCTCCTTTGTCGAACGGGCCCGTTCGACGTACACAGCCGGTTTCGCGACTTCTGCCCGTCTCCGAAATGTCCTAGGCTTGATGGAGCGGGCTCAGCCCCCGAGGAGGCGAGTTTCATGTCATGGTTCCGTACGAACCCCGAGCCGGACATGCGACGCGACATCGAGCGCGACCGGGAACGGGAGCACGAGGAGCAGGCCGACCGCGAGGCCGAGGCTCGCCGGTACGAATCCGAGCCTCGCGAACCGTGGTGGCGCCGGTGGCGGAGGAAGCGCTCGTCGTGACGTCGGGCCCCCGGGACGGGACCGGGGCCTCCACAGGAGTCTTCGGTTCGTGACCACCAGCGACTGGGTGCTCGCCTCGGCCGTGTTCGTCGCATGCGCGGTCGAGATGGTCGAGGCGCTCACGATCGTCCTTGCTGCCGGCTTGACGCGCGGATGGCGCTCGACGCTGGAAGGCGCGGCGGCCGCGATCCTCGTGCTCGCGGCGCTCGTGGTGGTCTTCGGGCCCGCGCTTGTGCACCTGGTTCCGATCGACGCGCTCCGCGTGGTGGTTGGTGGCCTCCTGCTCATCTTCGGACTCCAGTGGCTCCGCAAGTCCATCCTCCGTGCGAGCGGCTACAAGGCCGTCCACGACGAGGACGAGATCTTCCGGCGCGAGGTCGACGAACTGTCCGCGATGCCGCAGGCCTCGGGGCGCGACTCCGTCGCGTTCGCGGTGAGCTTCAAGGGTGTCTTCCTCGAAGGCATGGAGGTCGTCGTCATCGTCCTGACGCTTGGGGCTCCGACCCATCGGCTCGGACTGGCCAGTGCCGCCGCCGCCGCCGCGCTCGTCGTCGTGGTTGCGGTCGGCCTCGTCGCGCGGCACGCGCTGTCGGGCGTTCCCGAGAACGCGATGAAGATGACGGTGGGGCTCTTGCTCACGAGTTTCGGAACCTTCTGGGGCGCGGAAGGGGCGGGTATCGCGTGGCCCGGAGGCGACCTCGCGATCCTCGCCCTCCTCGCCGTGTACGCCGCGACGACGTTCTGTCTGGTGACGGCGCTTCGTCGGCGGCATCGGGTCGGCGCGACGGAGGTCGCCTGAGGTGCGGTACGTGCGCGCCTTCGGGCGCTTCTGGCGCGACTTCCTGATCGGCGACACCCC
>DASPTB010000201.1:0-13852 GCA_035623615.1 Actinomycetota bacterium | reverse complement strand
CGGTCCGCCGCGCCCCGGCGCGCCGGGCGTTCCCATGGCCTCGGCGCCGGCTGCTTCCGCAGCGCCCGGCGCGCCGGCGGGAACAACCACCGGCCTTCCGCCCGGCCAGGCGCCGCTGCCCGTGTGGGCGCAGGGGTCGATTCGGGGCCACCTCGCGCCGCACCTCCCCGAGCCCGCGAAGTACTCCCGCATCAAGGGGGGCGAGACGAGCTTCGGATTCGTCGGGCGGCTGATGCTCTCGATCGGCGTCCTGATCCTGGGCGCGATCGGCTACCCGGCCATCATGGGGAACGTCGGCATGCCGATGACCTGGAGCTCGTTCGAGATCTACCTCCCCGGCGCCATCCTCGTTTGCGGGCTCGTGATGCTCAAGGTCTGGAAGCCGGCCCGGGTCGACTCGCGCCACCGCTGACCCGGCCACCACCGGCCCCGGCCACGTTCCCAACGACCCCTCGTGTCGCATCTCGTCCGATGTGGGTAGATTGCCTTCGTGGTCCTGGCCCCCGATTGCGTCTTCTGCAAGATCGCGGCTCGCGAGGCCCCCGCCGACATCGTCGAGGCGACCGACGACGTGGTGGCGTTTCGCGACCTCCACCCCAAGGCGCCGACCCACGTCCTGCTCATCCCTCGCGAGCACGTCGAATCGGCGGCCGAGCTGACCGGCGACCACGCCGCTGTGCTGGTCGAGCTCTTCTCCGTGGCGGCGCACGTCGCGCGCGCCGAGCGGGTCGACCGCTCGGGCTGGCGCCTCGTGACGAACGTGGGGCCGCAGGCAGGGCAGAGCGTGTTCCACCTGCACTTCCACCTGCTCGGCGGACGCCCCATGGCGTGGCCGCCCGGATGACGGCGGAAGTCCGAGCCGGGAGCCCTCCCGGGTATACTCGCGAGTGAATGGGTCGCGAACACGGCCCCGTTCCCTCTCGGGAGACACAGGCGGAGCAGTTGGCGGAAGCCAAGACGAACACCGGCCCCGCGCAGGTCAAGATCCTCGTCCCCGCCCACCAACCGATGGTGGCGCTCCTCGGTCAGCGTGACGAGCTGCTGAAGCTCGTCGAGCGGGCGTTCGACGCGCGCATCATCGTCCGGGGAAACGAGATCGCGATCGGCGGCGAACAGCCCGAAGTGCGGCACGTGTCGCTGCTCTTCGAGGAGCTGCTGACGCTGCTCGAGCAGGGCCAACACCTGACCGAGGACTCCGTGGGCCGAACCATCGACATGATCAAGGAAGACTCGGCACGCCCGTCCGAGGTGCTGGGCGACGTGCTCCTCACCGTGCGGGGCCGGACGCTGCGCCCAAAGACGTTCGGGCAGAAGCGCTACGTGGACGCGATTCGCAGGGCGACGATCACGTTCGGGATCGGCCCCGCCGGAACCGGCAAGACCTATCTGGCCGTCGCGGCCGCCGTCAAGGCGCTGCAGAGCCGCGAGGTGACGCGGATCATCCTGACCCGGCCGGCCGTGGAGGCGGGCGAGCGGCTCGGCTTCCTTCCCGGGACGCTCTACGAAAAGATCGACCCGTACCTCAAGCCGCTCTACGACGCGCTGTTCG
This sequence comes from Actinomycetota bacterium, assembly GCA_035623615.1. Taxonomy (GTDB): domain Bacteria; phylum Actinomycetota; class UBA4738; order UBA4738; family UBA4738; genus DASPTB01. The sequence continues at coordinate 12,303 of DASPTB010000201.1, read as the reverse complement.
ACATGATGGACGCGGAAGCCTTCAACCGGCTCATGGAGCGCGGAACCATCGAGGTCGCGCCGCTCGCGTACATGCGCGGACGGACGCTGAACGACTCGTTCATCATCCTGGACGAGGGCCAGAACACCACGCCCGAGCAGATCAAGATGTTCCTGACGCGGCTCGGGTTCGGATCGAAGGCCGTCGTGACCGCCGACGTCACGCAGATCGACCTCCCGCAGGGCCAGCGGTCGGGAGCGGTCGTCGTCGAGGAGATCCTCGAAGGGATCGAGGGCATCGAGTTCGTGCGGCTCGGCGCCCGAGACGTCGTCCGGCACAAGATCGTGCAGGACATCGTCGAGGCCTACCGGGCGTTCGGCGAGCACGGGCCGCGACCCGACCGTGGCAGGCGCGGCGGCCACTCCGAGTCCTCATGAGCGGCGAGCCCGGTCCGAAACCCGGGGACGGCGGACCAGTGGTGCTCGTCTCGAACCGCCAGGACCAACCGGTCGATACCGAGGCGCTCGCTGCTCTCGCCGCCGACGTGCTCGCGGGCGAGGGGCGGGGGGGCGTGGAACTGTCGCTCTCGTTCGTGACCGAGGACGAGATCGCCGATCTCCACATCCGGTACATGGACGAACCCGGTCCCACCGACGTGCTGTCGTTCTCGCTGGACGAGGACGGCCTGCTCGGCGACGTGGTCGTCTGTCCGGCCGTCGCGGCCCGGAACAACCCCGCCGATCCCCCGGGCGAGCTTCGCCTGCTGGTGGCGCACGGCGTCTTGCACCTGCTCGGCCACGACCACGAGGGCGAGGCCGACCGCGCGGAGATGTGGGCGATGCAGGAACGGTACTCGGGGGTGCGCGCGCCGTGACGGCCATCGACGACTGGGAGCTCGTCGCCGTCCTGGTGCTGGTGGGGATCGCGGCGATCATGGCGGCCGCGGAGGTGTCGATCACGCGGATGAACCGCTTCCGCGCCTACGCGCTTCAGGAAGAAGGGAAGCGCGGCGCGAAGGCACTCGTTCGTATCGTCGAGAACCCCGCTCCATACCTCAACGTCGTCCTGCTCGTCACGCTGCTCGTCCAGCTCGGCGGCACGACGCTGGCCGGGACGGTCGCGGTCCGCACGTTCCACGACGCCGGCGAGCTGATCGCCACGATCGTGATGACGGTCATCCTGTTCGTGTTCGCGGAGGTGACGCCCAAGACCTTCACGGTGCAACAGACCGACCGTGTGGCGCTGCGCCTCGCCCCGATGATCGTGACACTCAAAAGGCTCGTCGGGCCGCTCGCGTCGGTGCTGATCAAGCTCGCGAACGTGATCCTGCCCGGCAAGGGACTGGCGCAGGGGCCGTTCGTGACGGAGACGGAGATCCGCGCCATGGCCGAGGCGGCCTCCGAGGAGGACGCGATCGAGGAGGAGGAGAAGGAGCTCATCCACTCGATCTTCGAGTTCGGCGACACGCTCGTCCGCGAGGTGATGGTCCCGCGCCCGGACATGGTCTCGGCGCCGATGACGGCGAGCCTGCGCGACGTGCTCGACCTGGTGCTGAAGCACGGCTACTCGCGCATCCCGATCTACAAGGAGACCGTCGACGACATCGTCGGCATCGCGTACGCGAAGGACCTGCTCCGCCACCTGTACGCGGGGAAGGAGGACGTCGCGCTCGACACGATCCTGCGCGAGGCGTACTTCGTGCCCGACTCGAAGAAGGTCTCCGACCTGCTCCGCGAGATGCAGGCCCGGCGCGTGCACATCGCGGTCGTGCTGGACGAGTACGGGTCGACGGCCGGGCTCGTCACGATCGAGGACCTGCTGGAGGAGATCGTGGGCGAGATCGCCGACGAGTACGACCGCGAGGAACCCGAGATCGAGCCGCTGGGCGACGGACGCTACCGTGCGAGCGGCCGCGCGGCTATCGACGACGTCAACGACCTCCTGGAGGTCGACCTGCCGCACGACGAGTGGGACACGGTGGCGGGCCTGATGTACGGGCTGCTCGGCGCCGTGCCGACCCAGGGCGAGCGCGTCCGCTATGAGGACCTGGAGTTCACGGCGGAGCGGGTGCAGGGACGGCGCATCTCGTCGGTGCTGATCACTCGAGTGGCGACCGGCGACGCGAGCGACGGCGCCGCCGCCCCCTCCGAGCAGACCGCGAAGGCGGAATGAACGACGAGGCGGCGATCGAGGAGCTCTTGGAAGCGGCGCGCGGCGCGCGGGATCGCGCGTACGCGCCCTACAGCCATTTTCCGGTGGGCGCGGCCGTCGCGAGCGATGCCGGTGTCTTCAGCGGCGCCAACGTGGAGAACGCCGCCTCCCCGACCGGCGTCTGCGCCGAGCGCGTGGCCGCGGCATCGGCGGTCGCGGCGGGGGGCCGGCGGATCGAGGCCGTAGCCGTCGTGAGCGAGGCGGACGAACCCATCACGCCGTGCGGCCAGTGCCGGCAATTCCTCTCCGAGTTCGGCCCTGGAATGCTCGTGGTCTCGGAGGGTACGGACGAGACCCGGCGGCGCTGGACGCTCTCCGACCTTCTCCCCGAGGCCTTCGGCCCGAAGGACGTCGAGCCCTCCGGACGATAGGGTCGAGGGCGAGGCCGACGGCCGCCGACGCACCGGAGGAGACCCGAGATGGACCTGAAGGGAAGGATCGCCGGGACCATTCCGTACGATTTCGAAGCACCGTCGTTGCGCAAGGAGTTCCGCACGTGGTGGAACCCATCGAGCGACGAGATCCTCGTGCCGCGAGCGTTCGGGATCGGGTGGGCGTTCAACCTCGCCGCGCTCAAGCGCCGCTACCCGGTCGTGTTCTGGGCGGTCGTGGGACTCGCCGCGATCGTAGTCGTCGCGCAGTGGCGTTCCGCGCGGGATTCGTAGGGGTCGTCGGGCGGCCGAACGTCGGGAAGTCGACCATCGTCAACGCGCTGGTCGGCTCGAAGGTGTCGATCGTTGCGGACAAGCCCCAGACGACGCGCTTCGCCGTGCGGGGCGTCGCGAACGGCCCCGACCGTCAGATCGTGTTCGTGGACACCCCCGGGCTGCACAAGCCGCGAACGCCGCTCGGCGAGCGGCTCAATCGGCGCGTTGCCGAAAGCGCCTCGAACGTCGACGCGCTCCTGCTGGTGGTCGACGCGGCGGCGGGCGTTGGCCGGGGCGACGCGTTCGTGGCCGACCGCGAGCTGCCCGGGTTCGCCGGCCACAAGGTCTGCGCGGCGAACAAGATCGACCTGCTGAAGCGCGAGGCCGTCGTACGCGAGCTGGAGGCGGCCGCGCGCCTGGCGGACTTCGACCACGTCGTTCCGGTGTCCGGCCGGACCGGAGCGGGCCTCGGCGGGCTCATCGACGTCCTCGCCTCGTGCCTTCCCGAGGGCGACCCGTTGTTTCCCGCCGACCAGGTGACCGACCTTCCGCTCGAGACCCGCGTCGAGGAGATCGTCCGCGAGAAGGCGTTGGCCGTCGCGCGCGAGGAGCTTCCGCACTCGATCGCGGTGCGCGTGGAGGAGATGGAAGTGGACGACGCGGCCGACCTCGCCCGCATCTCGTGCACGGTGTACGTGGAACGCGACTCGCAGAAGGGCATGGTGGTGGGCCGCGGGGGTGCGACGATCAAACGCATCGGCACGCAGGCGCGGGCAGAGCTCGAGCCGATGCTCGGACGCCACGTCTTCCTCGACCTACGGGTCAAGGTGCTGCGGGAGTGGCAGCGGGACCCCTCGGCGCTCGACCGACTGGGGCTGTAGCGGTCGTGGCGCGCTCGGACGGCCGGCCCGTCTCGCTGGAGGCGCTTCGCCGCCTCGCGATCGTGAAGCAGGGCCTCGCGGGTCCCCGCCTCCCCTCGGACACCGCCGGCGTCGAGGAGACCGTGCGGCGGATCCGCTGCCTCCAGCTGGACCCGACCTCGGCCGTCGCGCGTAGTCACCTGCTGGTGCTGTGGAGCCGCGTTGGTCCGTTCGATCCCGGCATCGTCGACCGGCTCGCATACCGCGAACGCTGGCTGTTCGAGTATTGGGCGCACGCGGCCTCGCTCGTGATGGCCGAGGATTATCCGCTGCACCGGCTGCTGATGCTCTCGTGGATCGGTGGGGGCGTCGTCGGCGACCGCCTGCGAGCGTGGATGGCGGACAACGACGCGCTGCGCCGGACGATCCTTCGCCGTCTCCGGCGGGAGGGGCCGCTCGGATCGCGGGCGTTCGCCGATCTGTCCACGACCTCGTGGACGTCGACGGGCTGGACCAACGAGCGCAACGTCGAAAGGATGCTCACCTTTCTCTGGGGAGAGGGGAAGGTCGGTGTGGCCGAGCGCACCGGCGGCCGGCGCCTGTGGGACCTCGCGGAACGGTGTCTTCCCGACTGGGCCACACGCCGGGCGATGGCCAAGGGTCCGGCGGGGCGACTCGCCGCGGAACTGTCGGTGCGCGCGATCGGCGCCGGACGCCCCGTGCACATCCAGCATCACTTCGTCTGCCATCTTTTCGACCCCGCGACATTCAGGAAGTCACTCGAGTCCCTCGAGCGATCGGGCACGATCCTCAGGCTTCGCCCGACCGGCGACGCGCTGCGTCCCGGTCACTGGTTCGTCCACGCGGACGACCTTTCCCTGCTCGAGTCGCTGGAGGGGGACGCCTGGCAGCCGCGCATCACCATGCTGTCACCGTTCGACAATCTCATCCGCGACCGCGTCCGCACGGCCGAGTTGTTCGGCTTCGACTACCGGCTCGAGATCTACACACCGAAGGCGAAGCGGCGCTTCGGCTACTTCGTGATGCCCGTGCTCGACGGCGACCGGTTGATCGCCCGCATGGATCCCGCGTTCGACCGGACTGCCGGGCAGCTCGACGTCCACTCGTTCCACGTCGAGGAAGGCGTGTCGAGGCGGCGTGCGGTCGTTGCAGCAAGGGCGGCGGCGGAGGACCTGGCGACCTTCCTCGGTGCCCGCGCCGTGGCCTGGCCGGCCGGCCGCAGCGACTAGCGGAGATCCGCCGCCCGATCGGAGAGCCAGAGGCCCGCCTCCCACCACGGTCGGGGGTCGGCCGCGAGCCCGCGCAACTCGTCGATCGCTTGGTGGCAGGCCGGGCAGGTGGCCGGCCCCGAGGTCTCCGTTCCGCAGCGCATGCAGGCGACGGGCCTGTCAAGCGTCACGCCGGCGGCCGCAGCTCGCCCGTCCTGGTCGCCCTCTGGCCTTCGCACCCCTCGTCCCTCTCGTGTGAAGCCGGTCGCTCCATGTTCGTACGCCGATCGGTGGAGGTCATCGGCCGGACGACGTAACCCGCTCGGCAAGGGGCTGCTTCTCGGCGTCGCTCGTTCGCTCGTCCGCTCGCCGGTCCCCGAAGCGAAGCTCATCGCGCCTGTGGAGATTTGTCGACCCTCGTGTGGATGGGCCTTGGGGCAGGGGTGCCGGGCAGTACGATCGGTTCGGCATGGCGCTCTACAAGGAACAAGGGATCGTCCTGCGGGCGGCCAAGCTGGGGGAAGCGGACAAGATCGTCACGATCTTGACCCAGGGGTCGGGCAAGGTCCGAGGCGTCGCCAAGGGGATCCGCCGCACCACCAGCAAGTTCGGCGCTCGGCTCGAGCCGTTCACGCACGTCTCGCTGCTGATGTATCGCGGCCGAAACCTCGACACGGTGACCCAAGCGGAGATCGTCTCGGCGTTCCGAACCCTCCGCTCGGACTTCTCCCTGATCGCCGCCGGCGAGGCGATGCTCGAGGCCGCAGACAAGGTCGCGGAGGAGCACGAGCGCAACGTGCGGCTGTTCCTGCTGCTGCTCTCCGGGTTGCGCGCTCTGGACGAGCGACCCGCCGACCCGGCGGCCGTCGCCGAGTCGTACCTGCTGAAGCTCCTGTCGCTCTCGGGCTTCCACCCGTCGCTGTCGGCGTGCGCCGTCTGCGGAGCTCCGGGCCCACACGACTGGTTCTCGGCTGCCCAGGGCGGCGCGGTGTGCGCCGCCGACGCCGAGCACGACGCGGGCCGCGTGTCCTGGACCGCGGTGCAGTGGCTCGACGGCCTCGCCCGCGCTGATCTCTCGGCCGCGGGCGAAGCGACCTGTCCCGTCGAGGTTCGCCGCGAGAGCCGCGCGATCCTCTACGGCTTCACCGAGTACCACCTCGAGCGCCGCCTGCGCTCGCTCCCGCTGCTGGCGCGGCAGCCCGATGTCGTCCGATTCCCCGAACCGGCTCCCGCGCGATGACCTACCTCCACGACCTCGACCGGACGAAGCTCCCACGCCACGTCGGCATCGTCATGGACGGCAACGGCAGGTGGGCGCAGCTTCGGGGCCTCCCTCGCACGGAGGGACACAACGCAGGGGAGGAGGCGCTGTTCGACGTCATCCAGGGAGCGCTCGACGTCGGCCTGGAATGCCTGACCGTCTTCGCGTTCTCGACGGAGAACTGGAAACGCCCGCCGTCGGAGGTGCGCTACCTGATGAACTTCAAGCGCGACATCCTTCGGCGGCGCACCGACGAGATGCACGGCTGGGGCGTCAAGGTCCAGTTCGTCGGCCGCCGCGACTGGCGCCTCCCGCGTGGCGTGCTGCGCGAGATGGAGCGCGCGGAGAGCCTCACGAGGAACAACTCGAGGATGACGCTCACGATCGCGCTGAACTACGGAGGGCGCACCGAGATCGTCGACGCGGTGCGCCGGATCCTGCGCGAGCACGACGAGGGCCGTCTCGGCGGCGAACGGATCACGCCGGAGTCCATCGCGTCGAGGCTCTACGACCCCGGCCTCGCCGACGTCGACCTGCTGATCCGGACCGGCGGCGAGATGCGGATCTCGAACTTCCTGCTGTGGGAAGCCGCCTACGCCGAGCTCTGGTTCACGCCGATCTTTTGGCCCGACTTCGACCGCGAGCACCTGTACGAGGCGATCCGGGACTATCAGAAGCGCGACCGCCGGTTCGGCCGCGTCCCCGACGCCTGACCGCCGGCCGCCGCTTCGAGCGCGCGCCCAACCCTCCGATCGAGCCGGCCGACGGAACGCGGCCGCTATGCTGAGTGCACGCCAGCGGCCGCAGCCGGCGGCCGGGAAAGGAGATCGGGCGATGCCCGACTTGATGGATGCCGTCACGTCCCTGGCCAAGCGCCGGGGGTTCGTCTTCCCCTCCAGCGAGATCTACGGGGGCTTGCGGTCCTCCTGGGACTACGGACCGCTGGGGGTCGAGCTCAAGAACAACGTCAAGCGCGCGTGGTGGCGCCGCGTCGTCCAGCTGCGCGACGACGTGGTCGGCCTCGACGCCGCCGTGATCATGTCGCCCAAGGTGTGGGAGGCGAGCGGCCACCTGGAGGTCTTCACCGACCCCCTCGTCGAGTGCCGCAACTGCCACCAGCGGTTCCGCGCCGACCACCTGCCCGGCGTCCACGCGCCGCAGTCCGGCCACGAAGAGGACGACACCACGATCGACATGGCGACGCGGCCGACGTGCCCCAGCTGCGGCCACCACGACTTCACCGACGCCCGCAACTTCAATCTCATGTTCAAGACGCACATGGGGCCGGTCGCCGACGAGGCGGACGCGGTCTACCTGCGCCCCGAGACGGCCCAGGGGACCTTCGTCGACTTCGTCGCGGTGCAGCAGTCGTCCCGCAAGAAGATCCCGTTCGGCATCGCCCAGATCGGCAAGTCGTTTCGCAACGAGATCACGCCGGGGAACTTCATCTACCGCATGCGCGAGTTCGAGCAGATGGAGCTGGAGTTCTTCGTGAAGCCCGGCACCGACGAGGCGTGGCACGATCGGTGGATCGAGGAGCGCATGCGCTGGTGGACCGACCTCGGCATCCGGGCCGATCACCTTCGGCTGCGCGAGCACGGCGAGGAGGAACTGTCGCACTACTCCAAGCGCACCGTCGACATCGAGTACGCGTTCCCGTTCACGGATTGGGGCGAGCTGGAGGGGATCGCGAACCGGACCGACTTCGACCTCAAGCGGCACCAGGAGTACTCGGGACAGGACACGACGTACTTCGACCCCGACACCGAGGAGCGCTATCACCCCTACGTGATCGAACCGGCCGCGGGGGCCGACCGCGCGGTGCTGGCGTTCCTCCTGGACGCCTACCGGGAAGAGGAGGCTCCGGCCGCGAGCGGCAAGACGGAGCGTCGCACGGTGCTCGGGCTGCACCCCGAACTCGCCCCCGTGAAAGTCGCGGTGCTGCCGCTGTCGCGGAACGAACGGCTCGTCCCGGCCGCGAGAGATGTCTTCGATCTCGTGAAGGTTCGGTGGATGTGCGACTACGACGATGCCGGATCGATCGGCCGCCGGTATCGTCGGCAGGATGAGGCGGGGACGCCGCTGTGCGTGACCGTCGACTTCGACTCGCTGGACGACCGGCAGGTGACCGTGCGAGACCGGGACACGATGGGCCAGGATCGGCTGCCCATGGACAAGCTGACGGACTACCTGCAGGAGCGGCTGCCGTGAGCGCGGACAGCCGCGACGTGCCGCGCCGCAGGGTGGGCTACCTCGGCGCATTCGGGCTCGCCTTCCTGGTGCTCGTCGCCTCGGCCGTCTGCCTTGCGATCGGGAACCTCCGCGCGACCAACGTCGCGCTTGCGGAGATTTCGATGGTCCTGTCGGTGGTGGCCGTGACCATGACGGTCGTTGCCCTGCTGATCCGCCCGCCGCGTCCCTGAGAACCGCCCGGGCTCGCTACGTCGGTGGTTCGGTGAAGAACGGGTCGCCTGCAAGCGTGGTCATGCCCTGGATCGCATCGGCCGACGTGTCGATCCGATACGAGCCGCCCCGATAGCCGAGGACGTTCGAATAACAGAAGGCCTCGAGCGGCGGGTAGCCGAGCGACGGGCCCACGTCGCGCAGGTACGCGAGAGCACCGGCCGTGCCGGGGTTGGGCGGAGGAGTAGGGGGCACATTGACGAGCCACTGCTCCTTGGCCGTTCCGTACGGCAGGGTGCCACTGCAAGCGTTGCCCTCCACGCAGCCGCACTCGCCGATGAACATCGGGCGCTGGACCTGCGCCGCGAACTGCCAGGGCTTGGCGGCGAGCCAGTCGAACCATCGCCATTGCTTGTAATGGCACCGATTCCGGTTGTAGAGGTCCACCCCCATCAGCTGGTCGACGGGGAGGCCGAACTGCGGAACGTCGGGCCACCAGCGGGCGGGCCCACCGTGCTTGCCTCTGAAGGTGTTGCCCATGTACGTGACCACCCAGGTGAGGTTCGGGACCGCGTGCGTGACCTCCACGCGGTTCCGGAAGTGCCAGTACGCGTTCTTGAAGTCGGTGGGCGTCCCGCACTTTCCCTCCTCGTTCTCCGGCTCGTGGTGGAAGCACATGTAGACCGACGTCGTTGCGGTCACCGTCAACAGCTCGGCCGCCCACGAGTCGATCTGAGTGTCGTACATGCCGCTCGCGATGTCGGCCCACGGGATCGTGTTGCGTGCCTTGCTGTCGTAGAAGGCGTGGACCGACAGGTAGAGCCGAGGGGGCGGCGTGCGCTCGAGGAGGTGGGTGATGGGCGGGTTGATGATCTTCTGACCCCAGTTGCGGTACGAACGGTACACGGCGATCTGTCGGCCGATCTCGGTCTCGAACGCCTCCAGCGCGCCCATATAGCCCTTCTCGGGAGGGATCGGCTCGCAGAAGGCCCCGAACAGAGCGGTCGCCGGGTGGAGGGGAGGGTGAGCGATTGGGGAGCGGGGTGTGGTGCGGGCGGCCGCGAGCGCGGAGACATTCAGCAGGCCGAGCCCGCCGGTGCCGGCCGTTTTGATGAACCGTCTGCGCGACCAGCGGTTGTCCACGTGCGCGTCCTCCCCCTTGCGCGTCCTGCCGGAACGGACGGAGCAGAACGCCTAATTCACGCAAATCACAAGACCCGCAACGCTGCCTCTCGACCCGCGGCCGCGTCATCCTAGAGCCCCGCACGCGAGATCGCTCGGGTGGCTCGCGGCGCAGGGGTCCGGCCCATGCCAAGTTGTTGACGACAATGACCGGTCCCGGTCACCCGGTAAATACTGCATCCGGCGGAAAACGGCATGAGGCGGTGCACCCGCCCGCCGGCGGCCGCCACATCCCGGAACTACGTGCGAGACCGAGGTGCGGCTTGCGCCAGGTCCGTGGATAGACTGGGCGTTCGATCGACCCACGGCATGGAGGCACGATGGTCACCGGTACCGCAACCAAGTACGTCTACGGCTTCTCCGAGGGCAACAAGGACATGAAGGACCTCCTCGGAGGCAAGGGAGCCAACCTCGCCGAGATGACGGGAATGGGGCTCCCCGTTCCCCCGGGGTTCACCATCACGACCGAGGCGTGCCTCACCTACCTCCGCGACGGCGGCTTCCCGCCCGGCCTGATGGAGGAGGCCGAGGGCCATCTCCAGAAGCTCGAGGAGACGATGGGCAAGCGGCTCGGCGACGACGCCGACCCGTTGCTCGTCTCCGTGCGGTCCGGCGCCAAGTTCTCGATGCCGGGCATGATGGACACGGTCCTCAACCTGGGGCTGAACGACCGCTCGGTGAACGGGCTCACCGCCCAGACGTCCAACGAGCGTTTCGCGTGGGACGCGTACCGGCGGTTCGTGCAGATGTTCGGCAAGATCGTCCTCGACATCGACGGCGAGAAGTTCGACGAGCGCCTCGACGCCGCCAAGGAGCGCAAGGGCGAGGGCGCCAAGGACACCGACCTCGACGCCGGCGACCTGCGGGCGCTCACCGACGAATTCAAGGAGATCATCCGCAAGGAAACCGGCGAGGACTTCCCGGAGGACCCGCGCGCCCAGCTACGTAAGGCGATCGAGGCGGTGTTCGGGTCGTGGAACGGCGCGCGGGCGGTTGCTTATCGGCGGCAGAACAAGATCAGCGACGACCTCGGGACGGCGGTGAACGTGGTCGCGATGGTCTTCGGCAACATGGGCGACGACTCGGGCACGGGCGTGGTGTTCACGCGGAACCCGGCAACCGGACACAAGGAGCCGTACGGCGACTACCTGCCGAATGCCCAGGGGGAGGACGTCGTCGCCGGCATCCGCAACACCCTTCCCGTCGCGCAGCTGGCGGACCTCGATCCGACGTCGTACGGGCAGCTGCTGGAAGGGATGCACACGCTCGAGCAGCACTACCGCGACATGTGCGACATCGAGTTCACGATCGAGCGTGGGCGCCTCTGGTTCCTGCAGACGAGGGTCGGCAAGCGCACGTCGTTCGCCGAGTGGGTGATGGCGTACGACATGCACCAGGAAGGCCTCATCGACCAGGACGAGGGCCTCCAGCGGCTCGACGCGAACCGTCTGGAGCAGCTCCTAAAGCCGGTGATCAAGCAGGAGCTTAAGGAGAGCAGGGTCCCGGCCACTCGAGGGTTGAACGCCTCGCCGGGTGCGGCCGTCGGCCGTGTGGTGTTCACCGCGGAAGCTGCGGTCGAGTGGGCGGAACGTGGCGAGGACGTCATGCTCGTGCGTCGCGAGACGACGCCTGACGATTATCCGGGGATGATCCGGTCGCAGGGCATTCTGACGAGCGCAGGCGGGACGAACTCACACGCAGCGGTCGTTGCGCGAGGCGAGGGGATCTCCGCAGTGTGCGGAGCGGAGGAGATCCGAATCGAGCGCGGAGCCAGCGCGTTCTCGGTGAACGGGCAGACGGTCAACGAGGGCGACTGGATCACCATCGACGGCACGGACGGGACTGTCTACCTGGAGCAGCTTGAAACGGAGCCGCCGCCCCTGCAGAAAGCGATCGACGGCGACCCCAAAGCGCGCGAGCAGCGTATCTGGAAGGCCTTCGAGGTATTCATGGCTGAAGCAGACAAGGTGCGGCGGCTCGGCGTGCGTGCCAACGCCGACACCCCCGCACAGGCCTCCAATGCACGCTCTCGCGGGGCCGAGGGGATCGGCCTGTGTCGCACCGAGCACATGTTCCTCGGCCCGGAGCGGGTGGCGGCCGTTCGGGAAATGATCTTCGCCGAGACAGCGGAGGAAGAGGAGAAAGCCTTCGCGGTGCTCGGGCCACTGCAGCGAGGCGACTTCGTCGGCATCTTCGAGGCGATGGACGGGCTTCCGGTGACCGTTCGGCTGCTCGACCCGCCGCTGCACGAGTTCCTGCCGGATCTCGTGGAGCTGGTCAGGAAGACCGTGGAAGCCGCTGCCCGCGGGGAGCCGACGATCACAATCGGGCAGGAAGACATTGGTCTCGAAGAGGCCATCCGAATTCGAGGCAAGGTGGAGCAACTGCGCGAGGCGAATCCGATGCTCGGGCTGAGGGGGGTCCGTCTCGGAATCTGGAAGCCCGGCCTGTACGCGATGCAGGTCCGCGCGATCGTCGAGGCGGCGTGCGACCGGAAGGAGGCCGGCGGCGACCCGGTCGTCGAGATCATG